>JBNAWB010000143.1:0-9314 GCA_049699975.1 Thermodesulfobacteriota bacterium | reverse complement strand
TTTTGCTGTACGCAGTATGGATGAGTTTGCGGGTTACTCTATGGCAGCCGCATCTTTTTTGGGTTTCTCTTACACTTTCCATGCCAAAGAGCATATCCGCGTAAGTTTAGTTATTGAACGTTTATCCGGTGCCAAGCGAAAAGTTATGGAGATTTGGAGCCACGCCCTGGGGGCCATAATAGCCAGCTTTTTTGCTTGGTACAGTGTCAAGATGACGATTGTTTCTTGGCAGATCAATGAAATGAGTCAAGGCCTTATTCCTCTGCCTCTTTGGATACCCCAGTTAAGCATGGCCTTGGGTACAATAATGTTAGCTTTTGCTTTGATCGATAAACTCGTCACCATCTTAAAGGCTGGATTAGAGAAAACAAAGTAATAAAATGGCAGTTAAAAAATGACTGATGCCTTATTGACTATTATATTTCTATTAAGCCTCTTCATCTTACTCGGTTCAGGGGTATGGGTAGGTCTATCTCTCATGGGCGTAGCTTGGATTTCTATGGCTCTTTTTACCACGCGGCCCGCTGGCGATGCCATGGCCACCACTGTCTGGGGTTCTCTTTCCAGTTGGACTCTCACCGCCTTACCTCTCTTTATTTGGATGGGCGATATCCTTTTTCGCTCACGCCTATCCGAAGATTTGTTCGATGGCCTCTCTCCTTGGATGGGAAACTTACCAGGTCGATTGATGCAGACAAATGTTGTAGGTTGTGCAATTTTTGCCGCTATATCTGGATCTTCGGCAGCAACAGCAGCGACTATTGGCAAAATGTCTATCCCAGAACTACGTAAGCGCAAATATCCAGAAATAATGGTTGTGGGCAGTTTAGCAGGATCAGGAACGCTGGGATTATTAATACCTCCTTCTATAATTATGATCGTTTATGGCGTAGCCACAGATACATCTATTGCCCAGCTTTTTATTGCCGGAGTCCTGCCCGGAATAATGTTGGCCGCACTCTTTATGGGGTATGTAGGAATTTGGTCTCTCCTCAATTCGGATAAAGTTCCGCCCAATGATATCCGCATGAACTTTTGGCAAAAATTGAAAGCTTCCAAAGGATTAATTCCGATAGGGCTGCTTATATTATTCGTTTTAGGTTCGATTTATGGCGGATATGCTACCCCGACTGAATCCGCAGCTTTAGGGGTAGTAGGAGCTCTTTTGTTGTCTTGGTTTCAAGGGACAATGAATTGGCGCACTTTCGTAGACAGTCTTTTGGGCGCCACCAAGACTTCGGCCATGATCATGTTGATCTTAGCCGGATCGTCTTTTCTATCCTTGGCCATGGGCTTTACGGGTTTGCCGCGAAATTTAGCTCAGTGGATAGGTGAACTGCAACTCTCACCAAGCCAACTAATCTTTGCCTTAACCGTTTTTTTTATTATCCTGGGCTGCTTTCTTGACGGCATTTCTATGGTGGTATTAACTATGGCCGTATTGCTGCCTATGGTCCAACAAGCAGGTTTTAATCTTATTTGGTTCGGGATTTTTATTGTCATCGTGGTAGAGATGGCCCAAATTACCCCTCCCGTGGGCTTCAATTTGTTTGTCTTGCAAGGACTTACCGGACATTCCATTGTCTATATAGCTCGGGCAGCAGCGCCTTATTTTCTCCTAATGGTGGTTGCAGTAGTCCTCATCGTGCTCTTTCCGGATATCGCCACTTTCTTGCCCAGCAAGATGGCTCCTGTGCCGCGCTGAAGTTTTTTATTAATTAGCTGTCTACTATTTCAAATCCCAGGGCTAAAGCTTTTTTATTTAATTCTAAAATGGAGGCAGGAACCCTGTTCGTGAGGGATTTTTGCAAAGCCTCTTTGCTAACTAAATTCAATTTTTTAACCACTGCGCCTAACAGAATAATATTGGCCACCATTCTATTGCCCAGCTCGCTTAAAGCTTTTTCCGTCGCCGGCACAGGTATATGCCGCAGCTTAGATTCTTGACCAGGTTTTACCAATTGGGAGTCATAAAAAATTAATCCACTTTCGTGATTTACCTTGGCGATGTTTAAATCGTAAGCTCCCTGCGACATACAAACCAACACATCTGCTTCGGTAACTTCTGGATAATCAATCCAAGAATCGGAGATAACCACATCAGCGCGGCAGGCCGATCCGCGCGCTTCGGCGCCATAAGAAGAAGTTTGGCCTACGTATTTTTTATCTAAAGCGGCGGCTTCGCCTAATATTTCGCCCATGAGAATTATCCCTTGACCACCTAAGCCAGCAAAACGGATTTGGGTCAAACTCATAAACTCGTTAGATCTCCTTTTAGTTTAAAATTCGCCAAGCAAGATTTTCCCTTCTAACTGCTCCGGGGAAAGGCCTTGGGCCCTTTCTACGGAAAGAGAGTTTTCCCTCAGGTACTTAATTAATTCATAAGGTGAACGAAAGGCATTTCTCCGCCCATATTGTGTGGGGCAGGGTGAGATTACTTCCACAAAGGCAAACCCCACGTGAGCCAAAGCCTTTTTTAGAGTACGTACGAGCGGTACGGGTGTAGCTACCGATTGCCGAGCTACAAAAGTCGCTCCGGCTGCTTTCACTAAGCGGCATAGGTCAAACGGCGGTTCTTGGTTGCCTTGAGGAGTGGTAGTAGTTAAGGAACCAAGGGGGGTAGTGGAAGCAACTTGCCCGCCGGTCATTCCGTAAATACTGTTATTAGCACAAATCACAGTTAAATCTATGTTCCTCCGCGCCCCGTGAATAAGATGATTGCCGCCGATGGAACTTAAATCTCCGTCTCCACTTACTACGACCACCTTCAAACTGGGGTTGTAAAGCTTAGCACCCGTAGCATAAGCGATGGCCCGGCCATGGAGGGTATGTAAAGTATCTGCTTTGAAGTGGGGACTCGGAATCCAGGCCGCGCAGCCGATGCCTGAGACAAAGAGCATCTTTTGTAAGTTGCATTCCATCTCCGCCACGGCTCTAAGAATGGCATTCATCAAAATTCCATGGCCACAACCAGGACAAAAGGGCGTGGGGAAGGCTTGGGTGTTGATCATTTCCATGATCTTAGGGTTCATGCTAAATTCCTCCTGATGGCTTCCCCAATCTCTGCTGGTTCAAATACTTCCCCATTAGTCTTGGGCAAAGGGATGATTGGGGTGGAAGTGAATTTTTTAGCCTCACCAGCAACTTGCCCCCTATTCATCTCGGGCACAAATATAACCCGGCAATTTTGCCCCACTTCGGCCACGGCCTCTTCCGCAAAAGGCCAGATAGAAATAAGGCGCAATAAGCCGGCTTTTATTCCCTGTTCCCGCAACTTTTTTACGGCCGCCAAGGCGGCCCGGGCCGTGAAGCCATAAGCTATAACCCCTATTTCTGCATCAGCCAGTAAATACCCCTCGGTGAGTAAAATCTCTGCCCGAAAATCTTTTACCTTGCGGACTAACCTTTCGGTTAGTCGAGCCTGGGTGTGGGGGTCAGCGGTCTTACGAAATCCCCAGGGATCGTGAGTTGAACCGGTAACCAAGAGATTAGCTCCTTCTCCAAAAGCCGGCATCGGGGGAACGCCATTAGGTTCATCTGTGCCGAAAGGCGGCAAACCAGGAGCTTTATACCGGTCAAATATTTCTACTTCTTCTTTGATCAATAAAGTCTCGCGCAGATGACCGACTGCCTCATCGGCTAAAATGAAGGTAGGTACCCGGAAACGCTCGGCGCAATTAAAAGCTTTGATGGTTAAATCATACATTTCTTGCACGGACCATGGAGCGAAAGCAATAATTTCCACGTCTCCATGGCATCCCCACTTCACTTGCATTATATCGCCTTGAGCAGGGCGAGTAGCTTGCCCGGTGCTTGGCCCAGCCCTTTGCACATCGACAATAACACAAGGTGTTTCGGTAATGGCCGCGTACCCTATGCTTTCCGTCATCAGGCTGATTCCTGGACCAGAAGTAGCCGTCATCGCTTTAGCTCCTGCCCAAGAAGCGGCGATTACGGAAGATATAGATCCAATCTCATCCTCCATCTGGATAAATACGCCTTTTACTTCCGGGAGGCGATGAACCATGCGGATCATAATCTCACTCGCCGGCGTAATTGGATAGCCAGCATAAAAGCGACATCCAGCAGCCAGAGCCCCTTCAGCACAGGCTTCGTCTCCTTGCATAAAATACCAGCCGGGTTCTAAGAGACTCTTTGTTTTTTTCCAAGGCATATAACCAGACCTCACTTTTTTACTTCCACGTTAATAGCTAAATCAGGGCAGAGCATTTCGCACTGGAGACAGCGCGTACATTTTTCTGGATAAACCACCACTACTTGTTGAAAACCTTTTTCCGAGATTTCGGCTGCTTTGCCCAACACTTTTTGCGGACATATTTCCACACAAATATAACAACCCTTACACCATTGCGGGTTGATATCAATTTTTACTTGCTTCTTTTTTTCTTTTTCTAACAATAAATTTTCTCCTTCCCTTTTCAATTGCCCCCGCAAATAATTTAGAAAAATCTTAAAAAGATTTTTTTCTTCGCTAAAAATAATATGAGCTATAAGGAGCTTAATAGTCAAGTTTTTTCTAATCCTGCCCGCCCGCATCCATGAAAGAATAAGTGGCTCATTTTAATGAACCTTTATCCCATCCGACTGATTTGGTGGCCATTGAAGAACTGAGCGCCGCTCAGGCCCTTTTTCCCTTGACGCCCATCGATTAAATTTATTAAGATAAATCAACTTACTTTAGAAAAATAGGATCTAAAATGAGCATTTTGGTTGATGCGCAGACCAAAGTAATTTGCCAAGGGATTACTGGAAAACAAGGGCTTTTCCATACCCGCCAATCATTGGCTTATGGGACGAAGATGGTTGGCGGCGTCACGCCTGGCAAAGGAGGCACAACCATAGATGGTCTTCCGGTTTTCAATACCGTGGCTGAGGCTGTGCAAGAGACCGGGGCCCAAGCTTCCATGGTCTTTGTGCCTGGCCCTTATGCGGCCGATGCCATCATGGAAGCGGCCGAAGCAGGTATAGAGTTGATCGTCTGCATAACCGAAGGCATTCCTATTTTGGATATGATCGTTGCCAAAGGCTACTTAACCGGGAAAAAAAGCTTTCTTTTAGGGCCCAACTGTCCTGGAATCATTACCCCTGATAAATGTCGGATCGGCATTATGCCTGGTTATATTCACCGTCCAGGCAAAGTGGGGGTAATTTCCAGAAGCGGCACCCTTACTTATGAAGCAGTTTACCAGCTTACCCGCTTAGGATTGGGCCAATCCACCTGTGTAGGCATTGGCGGCGATCCTATAATCGGGTTAAATTTTGTGGATATTTTAAAATTGTTTGCCCAAGATCAACAAACAGAAGCAGTCCTGCTCATCGGAGAAATTGGGGGCGAGGCCGAAGAAGAAGCAGCTGAGTATATAAAAAATAGTCATTATCCTAAGCCAGTGGTGGCCTTCATTGCTGGACAAAATGCCCCTCCGGGGAGACGGATGGGACATGCTGGAGCGATAATCTCTGGAGGAAAAGGCACTGCCCAAGCCAAAATGGAAGCCTTGGCAGAGGCTGGAGTGGTGGTGGTGAAGAATCCGGCCGAGATGGGCTTGACTATGAAGAAAGTATTAGAAGAAAAAAAACAGGCAGGAAGAGATGAGTAAAAAAGGAAAATTTAATATAGAGATTTTTAAAAGTTGGTGCAAAAAGTGTGGCATCTGCGTGGCTTTCTGTCCCGTAGAGGCTTTAGGCCAGGATGAATCAGGAACTCCCTTCGTAAAAAATCCAGAAAAGTGCACGGGTTGCCAGATGTGTGAATTGAGATGTCCTGATTTTGCCATCACTCTCCGCTCCCCCCGAAAGAAAAAGGAAGAGAAAGAAAAAAATATTGTTGGCGAGGAAGTAGCTCATGAATAAAAAAGATGCTAAAGCTCAATTAATGCAGGGAAACGAAGCTTGCGCGGAAGGAGCTATATATGCGGGCTGTCGTTTTTTTGCTGGCTATCCAATCACTCCGGCCTCTGAAATTGCGGAGCGTCTTTCCTTTCGCCTGCCTCAAGAAGATGGAACTTTCATTCAGATGGAAGATGAAATAGCCAGTATGGGGGCTATAATTGGGGCTTCCCTCGCCGGAGTCAAGTCCATGACCGCTACTTCTGGGCCGGGCTTCTCTTTGATGCAGGAAAATTTAGGCTTTGCCTGCATGGCTGAAGTTCCTTGCGTCGTGGTCGATGTGATGCGCGGCGGGCCAAGTACTGGGTTACCGACCAATCCCGCTCAAGGGGATGTAATGCAGGCCCGGTGGGGGACTCATGGCGATCATCCCATAATCGTCCTTTCTACTGCTTCGGTCTGGGAATGCTTTACCCTGACCGTAAAAGCATTTAATTTTTCCGAAAAATATCGCACGCCCGTAATTTTACTCATGGACGAAGTTATCGCCCACATGCGGGAGAAGATTGTCTTGCCCGCTCCCGGAGAGATTGAAGTGATTGACCGAATCAAGCCATCAGTTCCCCCCGAGTGGTACCTGCCTTATGAAGACACAAGTTCGGGAGTTCCGCCGATGGGCATTTTCGGCGAAGGATATCGATACCATGTCACTGGTTTAACCCACGATATTCGCGGGTTTCCAACCCTCCGCCAAGATGAAATTGAACCTTTTATCTTGCGTCTTTTTCGAAAAATATCTTCTCATTTTGATGACATTCAACTTGTAGATACCTACCAAATAGAGGATGCGGAAATAGTTATCATTGCCTATGGTTGTTCAGCCCGGGCGGCCCATCGGGCCATGGTGGAAGCTCGCGCTCAGGGGCGCAAAGTAGGTCTTCTAAAATTGATTACTCTTTGGCCATTTCCGCGCAAGTTTGTCGAACCTTTAACTTATGCCGGGAAAACACTTTTGGTTCCGGAGATGAACATGGGACAGATTTCTCGGGAAGTGAAAAGAGTCAATCAAGGGAAGACTAAAGTATTTACCCTCAATAAAATAGACGGTACGATAATCAAACCACAGGAAATCCTGGAGAAGATTCAGGAGGTTAGCAAATAATGGAAGATCGCCCCCTCATTTATAAATATCTGCGCCACGATAAAAAATTCCCCCATGTCTGGTGCCCCGGGTGTGGAATCGGCATTCTTTTAGGTTCCTTGATTAGAGCTATTGACCATTTGGGTTACTCTAAAGATGAAATTGTTTTAGTCTCGGGAATTGGGTGCTCGGGTAGACTGCCCGTTTATGTGGATTTTAATACTTTACATACCACCCACGGCCGGGCTCTGACTTTTGCCACCGGCATAAAATTGGCCAAGCCGGAGTTAAAAGTAATCGTCATCATGGGAGATGGTGATGCTACGGCTATTGGAGGTAATCATTTCATTCATGCTGCCCGGCGTAATTTAGAACTTACCGCCATCATAGTCAACAACAATATTTACGGTATGACGGGCGGTCAATATTCGCCCACAACTCCTTATGGACAGCGCGCAACTACGGCTATTTATGGGTCTGTAGAAAATTCATTCAATATTGCTCAGCTTGCTGCTTGTGCCGGGGCCGTCTTTGCAGCCCGGGGAACAGTTTACCATGTGCGTCAGCTTGATCAATTAATCGAGAAGGCGCTTTTAAAGAAAGGGTTTGGTGTCGTAGAAGTAATTAGTCAATGTCATACTCATTACGGCCGTCTTAATAAAATGGGCAATCATATAGAAATGATGAAGTGGCAGCGGGATAAAGCTGTTCCCGTAGAAAAAGCTAAAAAAATGACCCCCCAAGAGATGGAAGGAAAATTTGAAATTGGCATCTTGGTTGACCGGGAGGCGCCAAGTTATATAGAGGAGTATCAAAAGGTAAGGCAAAAAGCAAAGGAAGCTGCTGCTTATCAGTTGGCCCCGAGAGAAGAAAAAGAAGAGAAAGAAGAGAGCGATCGGCGAGAAATTTCTGATCGCCTATAAAAAATTTCACCCAAAGGACTTGTTTTAAAAATGATCGATCGTTTTGAAATTCGTTTGAGTGGGTCTGGAGGACAGGGATTGGTCTTGGCCGGGATCATTTTAGCTGAGGCCGTGGGCATTTATGAGGGAAGATATGTAGTGCAGACGGTGAGCTATGGCCCGGCTGCGCGCGGGGGCACAAGTAGGGCCGATGTAGTAATCAGTGATCAAGAGATTGATTATCCCAAAGCCATGGCTTTAGATGTTTTATTGGCCATGAACCAAATGGCCTATGACGAATCCGCACCCGAAATGAAGCCCTCCGGGATTTTAGTAGTCGATTCTCAATTGGTCACGGAAGTAACTTATCCGCGGGTGGTCAAAATCCCCTTCACCAAGATTGCTCGCGAAAAATGCGGTAGAGAACAGATGGCTAATATCGTAGCCTTAGGTGCCCTAAGTTTGCTTATTCCAATTACTCCTGGCGGAGATGGCCTCATCTCTCCCGAATCAATGGCCGCTGCTGTCCTGGCGCGCATACCGCGTGGAACAGAAGAATTAAATAAACTGGCCTTTGCTGCAGGCGTAAAAGCTGCCGAAGAAATCAAAAAAAGCTTGGTCTTTGTCGAGCCGGCAGAAGATAGCGATCAGATATAAAATCTTCTCCCCAAGAACCTTTCCTATTTCTCTTGGGGGGAGAGCAAATCTATTAATTGTCTTAAGATTCTGGCGGTCGCCCCCCAAATTAGATAATCTTGATAATAAAAGAAATAAAGCGGTAGAAGATGGCCGTCTTTTTTAGTTATTTCTTGCCGCCAGTTTTGCGGATTAGTTAATTCGATCCAGGGAATTTCGATTATCTCGACGATCTCTTGAAAATTGATGTTAAATGGATAAGGATAGGGGATGAAGCCTACAAAAGGGGAGATTAAAAAATCAGAAGAAATAGTGCCCATATCGTCGAGTTCACCTAAAATTATGACATCCTTCTCTTGCAGGCCTATTTCTTCGCGCGCTTCCCGCAAAGCAGTAGTGCGCAGATCTTCTCCAGGGTTCTGGCTTCCTCCTGGGAAAGAAATCTGCCCTTTGTGATGGGGTACTTGCTCAGTCCTTTTGGTAACTAAAATGTGGTAGGCAGCCCCTTTTTGAAAAATCGGGATGAGTACGGCAGCTCGTTTCCGCTGCGGATCATGTAGGGAAACTTTGGGCCGTTGGGCCAAAATTTCTTTAATTCTTTTCTCTAAAGTCAATTTTTTAGGGGACTTTCGCCTAAGAACTTTTCGGCTATAAATTTACGATTTCAATATAAGTTATTTAACGCGCCGAATCAAGATAGAAATGGAAAATACTGTAACCACTCCCTGAAGCGTGGGTTTATTAAACCAGCGAGGTTGGGTCATAATGTCATCCCGAGGCAGCCTGGC
>JBNAWB010000142.1:0-9332 GCA_049699975.1 Thermodesulfobacteriota bacterium | reverse complement strand
GGGAATAAGCAATTCCCGGCCGATTTTAATTTCGCCTCTCCCCCTCCCGCCTGTCCCCTGCTGGTCAGAAAAATTAAAACTGATCGACGGTCAGGTGATCTCCTCCTTGACATAAGCAGAATTTATTGATATTTCCTCCTTTAAAAAAAGGAAAAATATTTAGCGCGTAAAGAAATCAGAAAAAAGGGGATCTATTTCATTAGAAGGAGAAGGCTATGAGGGCATTGCTCAAAAAACTGGGTATTAAAGATACCAATTTAGGTGCTTGCTCGGGGGTTGATTTGTGGTTTGCAGATCGCGATGGGCAAGCGATCACTTCTTATAATCCGACCACAGGGGAGGCCATTGCCAAGGTAGTGCAGGCTACCGCGAAAACATATGAACAAGTGCTTGCTGAAGCCGAGCAAGCTTTTAGAACCTGGCGTATGGTCCCAGCTCCTAAACGGGGGTTGGTGGTTCGGGACTTGGCCCAAGCCTTAAGGGAAGTAAAGGAACCTTTGGGAGAGCTGGTGACTCTGGAGATGGGAAAGATCAGAGTAGAAGGTATGGGAGAAGTTCAGGAGATGATAGACATCTGTGATTTTGCCTTAGGTCTATCGAGGCAGCTCTATGGCCTGACCATGCATTCTGAACGCCCCAAACATAGAATGTATGAACAATGGCATCCTTTAGGACCAATCGGTGTCATCACCGCCTTCAATTTTCCCGTGGCGGTCTGGTCCTGGAACGCGGCCATTGCCGCTGTCTGCGGGGATACAGTAGTCTGGAAACCTTCTTCCCTAACGCCTCTCTGCGCGGTGGCTGTGCAGCATATTGCTAATCGGATCATGGCTGACCATGGACTGAAAGGAATTTTCAATCTGTTAGTTGGCTCAGGTTCCACAATCGGAAAACTGATGATCCATGAGCGAAGGCTTCCTCTTATCTCTTTTACAGGATCGACCGTGATGGGGCGTCAGGTAGCAGTGGGAGTGGCCAAGAGACTGGGCCGGACCATTCTTGAATTAGGTGGGAATAATGCCATCATTGTAGCTGAAGATGCCAACCTCGATATGGCCGTGCGGAGTATTCTCTTCGGCGCAGTAGGTACAGCAGGCCAGCGCTGTACTTCCACGCGCAGAATCATCGTCCATCGTTCCATAGCTTCTCAACTGAGCGAGAGACTTTGTCGGGCTTATGGACAGGTGCGCATCGGTAACCCTCGGGAAGAGGGCATTCTGATGGGACCTTTGGTCAACAAAGAAGCAGTGGAGCAGATGATGGTCGCTCTGCAGAAGGCCAAAGAGCAGGGAGGTGAGATTATATATGGTGGAAATCGTCTTTTAGAGCTTGGTGAATGTTTTGTAGAGCCCACCATTGTAAAGATGCCTGCGCAGAGCGAGATCGTTCATCACGAGACTTTTGCTCCTATTCTTTACCTCCTCGAATATGAAGATCTTGATGAAGCCATGCGCATTCACAACGAGGTACCCCAGGGGTTATCGAGTACGATCTTTACTGAGAGTCTAAGGACAGCGGAAAGATTTCTCTCTCCCGAAGGCTCTGATTGCGGCATTGCTAACGTCAACATTGGTACGTCAGGGGCTGAAATTGGGGGAGCTTTCGGAGGAGAAAAAGAGACGGGTGGCGGCAGGGAATCTGGCTCCGATGCCTGGAAAGCCTATATGCGCCGGCAAACCAATACGATCAATTGGTCTACTGAACTCCCTCTGGCTCAGGGTATTAAATTCGGGGATTAATGTTTTATCTGCGAAAGAAAAAAGAGGGAAAGAATAATGTATTTTATTCCAAAGGCAAAGTGGGGGTACCTAATCATTTATTACTCAGAGCGTTTAAATATTTACACTCATTCCCTCACCCTCCCCTCTCCCCATGCCTGGGGAGAGGGTTAGTCGGAACCGACTCGTACCGAGGTGAGGGGTTAAAAATAGCAGATGTAATTTATTTAATGCTCTCATTAATAATTCTTCACGGGTAGGAATGTGTGCATATAGAGGATAGGATGAGATTTGGAAAAAAGCATTGAGATCTTTGGAAAAGTGCTTAAAGAAGAAATGTGGCTGTTCTTACCCAGGCAAAATTCAGTAATTTTAATATATTTCTGGACTCCTGCTTCCGCAGGAGTGACGAAAAATTGGTTTTCCAGAGATCTCGCCCTAATAACTTGACAATTTCTTGTTATGTTTTTATATTGGCGATTAATTAAAATCGGCAAGCAAATAAAGAATCAAAAGGAAAGAGAGAAATGAGAAAAAGAAAGAATATGTTGCGCGAGTTATTGCGGGCTGGGCAGCCAACTTTAGGCATCCATGTTCATTCCACTTGGCCTGGCTTAGTGGAAGTTATCGGGCATAGTGGGGCGATTGATTATGTGGAATTTGTAGGCGAGT
The DNA here is from genome assembly GCA_049699975.1 of Thermodesulfobacteriota bacterium. Taxonomy (GTDB): domain Bacteria; phylum Desulfobacterota; class SM23-61; order SM23-61; family SM23-61; genus CAZAGD01. The sequence goes on along the minus strand of JBNAWB010000142.1, from coordinate 6,942 downwards.
ATGCCCCCTTTGATCTCTATGCTTTGGAAAATTTTGGCCGAGCTGTTGACCTTTTCGAACATCTGTCAGCCATGATGAAGATTGATCAGGAACCGAGGGCTTTTTTAGCGGGCCGGGCCATTGGTTCAGGGATTCCCAATCTCCTCTTTGCGGACATCCGTAGCGTAAAAGATGCGGAAGAAGCAGTAGCTGCGGCCCGAGCAGAGACACCGCAGACTAAGGGGATAGTAGGAGCGGCCATGAGACGAGATGTGGGCTATGTGTTAGGCCCAGGGTCTGCGGCATATGTGGAGCAATTGGAAGAGGGAGTGGTGGCTTTAATGATCGAAAAGGAGTCAGCCATAAATAACTTAGAAGCAATCCTTGCGGTTAAAGGAATAGACATGGTACAATTTGGTCCGGCTGATTTCTCCATGTCCATTGGCATTCCCGGCCAATGGAATCATCCCCGAGTCAAAGAAGCCGAACGCTATACTATAGAGACAGCCCTCAAGATGGGCATTGCTCCTCGCGTAGAATTAGCCCATTTCAAAGATGCGGAACCTTATTTAAAGATGGGGGTGAAGCATTTTTGCGTGGGCTGGGATGTAGATATCATCTTTAAATTTTGTCAAGAACAAGGGGCAGCATTTGCCCGCACTTTCCACAGGAAAGCTGCCCCTTAATCTCTAACTATAAGCGGCTCATTAAAAAGTAACGATGCTGCGCAATCCTTCTCCCCGTTCCAAAGCCTCGTAAGCTTCATTAATCTGGGAGAAGGGGTAACGGGCCGTCAAGAGCTCATCAAGCTTAATTTTTCCAGCCTGATATAGATTAATAAGCATGGGTATATCAATCCACGGCCGACTGGAGCCATAAACTGATCCAGTCAAGATGCGCTCTTCAAAGACCAGAGTCATGATGGGCACGGAAACTTCCGCAGTCATGGGCGTTACGCCGACGACTACGCCCATTCCCCGCTTAGCTAAGCAGTCGTAAGCCTGCCGGATAGTGGCCGGTTGGCCAATTACCTCGAAGGCATAATCCACGCCTCGGCCGTTAGTCAGCGCCCGCACGGCTTCAACTGGATTTACTTCTTTAGCGTTGATCGTATGGGTAGCCCCAAAGGTGCGGGCGTAGTTTAGTTTATTGGGCAGAATATCTACGCCGATAATCTTTTCGGCCCCTGCTAAAGCAGCTCCTTGAACGACATTTATCCCCACGCCGCCACAACCAAAGACGACTACGCTGCTCCCAGGTTTAACCCGAGCCGCATTAATTACTGCGCCCACTCCGGTGATTACCCCGCAACCAAGCAAAGCTGCTTTTTCTAAAGGGAAGTCGGCAGGAATTTTAACTACGGCCCGCGCCGGCACGACAGTGTATTCAGAGAAGCTGGAAACACCAGCGAAGTGTTTTATTTCCTGGCCGGCATATTTAAAACGAGTAGTACCATCGAGCAATTTCCCAGTCATCCGGATTTGGGTGCCTTCTGGGCAAAGGGCCGGTCTTTCAGAACTACAATATTCGCATACTCCACAGGAGAGTCGCCAAAGGGGGATGACTTTATCACCAGGTTTTAGATGGTGAACTCCGTGGCCAACTTCGGCCACCACTCCCGATCCTTCGTGCCCCAAGATGGCTGGCAGCGGGGCGGCCAAATGGCCAGTCATTACATGTAAATCGCTATGGCAGATACCGGCCGCAGCCATTTTCAATAAAACTTCACCCGGCCGAGGAGGTTCTACCTCCACTTCTTGTAAATCTAATTTTTTACCTACTTCAAAAAGGATGGCAGCTTTGGCTTTCATTCTCCCTCCCTCTGCTAAAAAATATTAGCCAAATAATTTACTCCCCAGATTAATCTGCCCAGCGGGGAGGCCATTCCATGACCATATTTCCTTGAGCGTCGAAGGGAATTTCTTGCAAATCAGAGACCACTTCCAGATTAGGGTTTGCTTTGGCTTCGGCCAGCATAGCTTCAGAAGCCCAAAGGTATTCTAATTCCAAAGTGTTTTTGATCCAGACTAAGCGCAGATCTTTGATGTCCAAGACACCGGAGTTGTCAAAAGCGGCCTGCAAAGCTTCTCGATCTTGATCAAAAGCTAAGGGGATGCGGCCACATTCTGGGCCCATTCCGGTAATGCAGTTAATGGCTGTAGCCACGGGGTCGATCTTTTTAACTAGGCGTTTGGTAGTATATTCTGCAAAACCAATACCGATGGCGTTTCCTTCGGTTTCAGGAGTAAGGTCGCGGACGAAAATACGGGTAATTTTAGGTTCTTTAAGAGGCGGACTACCTATAAAATATAGGCGCCCAGTTACATTAGGATCTAAACCAGCGCCACTGATATTTTTGCCGATTTCATCGACCACTAAGATGTCGATCTGCTTAAATGGTAAACGGGGCATAATTTCTTTTGCTTTCTTAAGCAAAGGTTTTTCACCTTCCCAAAAATTTTCCGGGGTGAGGAGATGTAAAGACGCAGTTTGGTCGTATTGATTCTCAATAATGCCCACGCCAAAAAAGAAGGGAAGGGCTTTTAAAATTATGGGTTGAATTTCGGTAAACATGGTGGCAAACCCATATTTGATAGTGAGGCGATGGGCCATTAGAGCACCCTTATGTTTGCCCATACCAATAATCATCATTTTATTTAAGCCGCTCTCGATATCGAAGTCGAAATCAGTATGCGGTTTAATCCTGTTGACGACGATAATTTTATCGGCCTGCTCACAGATGTTCCGGTCAATAAGGACAGGCGTGCCAAATTTAGTCCGCCCGATCTCTTTTACTTCCATGGAGGAGACTATGGGTGCCCCCACAAATTCCTCGGTTATGCCCAAGTGCTGTAATACCTTTACTTGACCTTCGGCCGTAGCTCCACCATGAGAACCCATACAGGGGACGATAAATGGTTTAGCTTGCAGACTCTGCAAACGGCTGACGATGACGCGCAGAATCTTTGCTTTATCACGAATGCCGCGGCTGCCAGCAGTTATAGCTATTCTCTCTCCGGGTTTAACTTTAGCCGCTAAATTAAAGCGGTCAAGAAGTTGGTGCATCTCTTTTTCCACATCGGCCAGTCGCGGAGTAGCAATTTTCTGATGAATTTTAAATATGCGGGGCCAATTCTCCATGTTCTTCCTCCTTTAAATTTTGGTCAAAAATATAACACATTCTGGAGGGCGGGGGAAGAGATTTTTAAGGAGGGTGAATAATTCCTTTTGGCCAATTAGGTGATAGCAAAACGCGCCCGCGTTGATCCACTATGAGAGCATGAATATCAGATAGTTTGCCAATTAAAGCAAACCCTTGATCCGGTCCAAGAATAAATACACTGGTGGCCAAGGCATCGGCATCTATCGCGGAAGGGGCCATAACGGTAACGCTTTGACATTGGTGGCTTGGTTGGCCAGTTAACGGATTGAGCAGATGATGATAGCGCTCTCCATTTTTAATAAAAAATTTTTCATAATCACCAGAAGTAGCCAGAGCAGCTGCGGATAAGTGAACCTTGGCTATTAAAGCATCTTTTACGCGGGGGTGTTGGAGACCAATTATCCAGGGTTGTCCCTTTTCTTTCCATCCCTGAGTTCTTAGATCTCCCCCCGCATTAACCAAATAATTGGCTACGCCCCTTTTGACCAAAGCAGTGCAGGCTTGATCCACGGCATATCCTTTAGCAATGGCTCCTAAATCAATGGCCATTCCTGGATCAGATAGAAAAACTTCAGAAGCAGCTGGTTTAATGTTGATTTTTTGATAACCGATTTTTTTCAAAGCTTTCTTTATTTGCTCCGCCGCCGGGATTTTTTGCTGCTTGAAATCCCAGAGGCGCAAGAGAGGAGCAATGGTAATATCAAAAGCTCCTCCAGAAAGACGGGAAAAATAAATTGCCCGCTCCATAACCCGTAGGGTGTCTGCGGAAACTCGACAGGCCTTTTTACCAGCCTGGCGATTTAACTCGCTTACTTCACTATCGGCACGGTAAGAGCTCATTAAACGGTCGATCTTTTCCATTTCTTGAAATGCTTCCTCCAGGGCGATCTTTGCTTGGCGAGGTTCAGGATGGGAAATTATAATCTCTATATTTGTGCCCATGATTATCCGACTTTGCTGAAAAATAAGGGGATCTTTATTTTGGGCGAAGGCTAAAGGGGGTTGGGCAATAAATGGACCAAGACAAAAGAAAAATAAAAAGTTAAGGCTTAAAAAAATTTTTCCACCCCCTTTAGAGAAGGTCATAAAGAATTTATCCCCAAAGAATAAGGCCGAGGGAATACGGATTCCCTAATAAGGGGTGAGCTGGAAGAATACGAACTTTGAAAGCAAATCGGCCTACGCGGGGGCAAGGAATTTCTCCCCAGAAGATAGTCAAGGAACCTTCGGTGGAAAATTCGTGGAGAGTGATAGTATCTCGGTCAAGGAAATCAGCCTTAGAATCGATTGGCCCGTAGTATATTTCTACAGAAATGTCTTGGGGGGAGATTTTTCCCAAAAAAGTATTTACTTTAACTTTGAGCGTATCGCCCAGGGCAATAACTCTTTTCATCTCGGCTTGTTTTTCCAAAATCTTAAGCTGAGGCCAATTTTGGCGTAGTTGTTCTGCCCAGGCGGCGAAAGAGCGGATTTCCTTAAAATCATTAGCGGATATTCTTTCCCAGTTAAGAGCTAAAGGAAGGTAAAAATGATGCGTATAATCCTGAAGCATACGATGGGCGCAGAAACGAGCGGTAAGAGTGGACATAGATTTTTTCATAGCTTTAATCCAATTGCGGGGAAGGTTATCTTTACCTCGTTCGTAAAAGAGGGGAACCACATGTCTTTCTAACAGATCATAAATAGCTTGGCTTTCTACCAAATTTTGATAAGCGTAGTCCTCGTATTCTTCCCCAGAGCCAATGGCCCAACCCAAGTCAGGATGATAGCCTTCAGCCCACCAGCCATCGAGCACACTCATATTCAAAGCGCCGTTGGCTGCGGCTTTCATCCCACTGGTGCCGCACGCTTCCAGCGGACGCCGGGGGTTATTCAACCACACATCACATCCTTGAACCATGTAGCGCGCTACATTTAAATCATAGTCCTCTATAAAAGCTACCTTGTGCCGGAATTCTGGGCGTTGAGCAAAGTGAAAGATATTTTTGATGACCATCTTCCCTTCGTGGTCTTGGGGGTGAGCTTTACCCGCAAAAATGATCTGCACGGGCTTTTGTGGGTCGTTTAATATCTTGGCCAGACGCTCGGGATCTTTGAAGATTAAATCTCCTCTTTTATAAAGGGCGAAGCGGCGTGCAAAACCAATGGTCAGTGCTTCGGGATTTAATACTTCACTGGCCGCTTGCAGATCGCTTTGGGGAGCGCCTTTGCGGGCCAGTTGTTCGTAAAGCCTTTGCCGGGTAAAAGCAACTAATCTTTCGCGGCGGCGTTCATGGGCCCGCCATAATTCGGCATCAGGTATTTGGTTAACCCGCTCCCAGACCTTTACGTTATCCGGATCTTCTGACCATTTCCTTCCTAAGTAGCGATTGAACAAACGACTCATGTCATCGGAGATGTAAGAGGGAGTGTGGATACCATTTGTCACACTTTCGATGGGAATGTCCATTTCTGGGAGAACTGGCCAGATTTGTTGCCACATTCTGCGGGAGACTTTTTTATGCAACTCGCTCACGCCATTAACTTTTGTACAATTCTTCAAGGCCAAGACAGCCATATTCAATGGCTCATTTGGTTTAATATCTATGGCTCCCAGTTCAAAAAAAGCCGGTAAAGGGACCCCTGAGCAGCAGAGATAGTCTCCCAACAAATTTTCAACTAGTGAACGATCAAATATATCAATCCCCGCGGGTACTGGGGTATGAGTGGTAAAAACACTGCTGGCATATACAGCTTCCCTGGCTTCGGCAAAAGAGAGGCGGTGTTTAGTCATGAGCAATAGAATTCTTTCTAAGATCACCAGGGAGCAGTGGCCTTCATTCATATGATATACAGCCGGTTGATAGCCCAGACGATCTAAAACTCTTACTCCCCCAATGCCCAAGACAATTTCCTGTTTCAACCTCATTTCTCGATCACCGGCGTAAAGGGCTGAAGTAATATCTCGGTCTTCATCGCGGTTAGCGATGGTATTAGTATCCAGCATATAAAGCGGGACTCGACCCACGTCAATGCGCCAAACGTGAACTTTTACTTGCCGGTCTTTAATAGGTACTTCAATGGTTAAAGGATTCCCATTATCTTCTTTTTCGAGAGTGGCGGGCAAGAGATGAAATTCATTATCGGGATAGGTTTCCTGTTGCCAGCCGTCTACATTGAGGTACTGCCGAAAGTAACCTTTTTGGTAAAATAACCCTACCCCTACAATGGGAATACGCAGATCGCTGGCCGACTTTAGGTGATCACCTGCTAAGACTCCTAATCCCCCCGAATAAATAGGCAAACAATCAGTGAGCCCATATTCGGCAGAGAAATAAGCGACAGTGAAAGCAAAAGGAGTTTCCAGACCAAAATGATATGGCTTGCCTTTTTCCGTATATCTTTTGAAATCCCCATAAATGCGATCCATTTCGGAGAGAAAACCTTCGTCTCCTAAGAGCTCTTGAAGGCGGTCTTGGTTTAAGCGACTTAAGAGGGCGAGGGGGTTGTGATTAGTTTCTTCCCAAAGATGCTGGTCAATGGAGCGAAAAAGATCGATAGCCTCCAAGTTCCAGCTAAACCAAAGATTTTTAGCCATCTCCATTAAGGGGAGCAGCCGTTCAGGAAGGGTGGGAACTACGGTATAAACAATAACATCTTTCATAAAAGGCCTCCTGCCCGAAGGAGAAATTAGGAAAAGTTTGGGATTAAATAAAAAATTTGTTATTAATTATCCCTTTAAAATTGATCTGTCAATATGATTTTTAACTGACCGTCGATCACTTTTGAAATTCGTACCTACTTCAGGCGGGAGGGAGAGA
>JBNAWB010000141.1:0-9388 GCA_049699975.1 Thermodesulfobacteriota bacterium | reverse complement strand
TTTTAATTTCGCCTCTCCCCCTCCCGCCTGTTTCCTGCTGGCGAGAAATATTAAAACTGTTAGACGGTCAGGGCAAAAAAATATTGACAGAAAAATGATTGTCTGCTAATTTTATCATGACTAAATTATCATGAATAATTATTCATGATAATTTTATCTATCTAAAACAAGAAGGGAGAACCAAATGGAAGAATTATCATGGAGCGTAAAAATTGTCGGCTTGCTGGCCTGTATCGGGGTAATTTTTTTAGTAGCCGCTCACGACTTAATCTTCAGGAAATTTAAACGTTCGCCCAAAGCGGGCAAAAATAAGGAATAGCAATCCCCCTCCCCCAAAGGGAAGAAAGGACTCCTTTGCTTTCCTTAGAGTTACGATTTTCTTTTAAAAAGCTTAAGAGATAATTTTATTTGCCTTTAGCTTCGATTTTTACTTCACCGGTACGCTTGTTGAACCAACCTTCATAAAGGATTAGCTCGGGATGGTCATCAAGAGTATTGTAATCACGGATTTTAATTCCTTTTCCGGGAACTTTGATAGGATCAAAAACGCGCACCTCAAAAGAATCTTTATCTTCCCCTTTGGAACGGAGCACCGCCTTGAGATTCCAAACCCAATCTGGGTTCTGGCCCAAATTTACTACCAAGTATCGTCCTACGCAGTCTGGAATACTTTTAGGCGGCAAAAGGCCATTCTTTTTTTTACCCCAAAACATTTTTCTCCTCCTTGGGCATTTTTGGGGATATTAGCTTATAGGCTAATTTCTTCTTTAATATTCTTAGCAAACTGGGGCCACCAATGATTTATTAAAAATAATGATAAAATTATCATGAATTATATTTCCTATTGGAAAAATAGTCAAGAAAAAACTTAAGCTTCAGTAATCCATTACTCTTTCCCTCTCCCCAGCGGGGAGAGGGAAAGGTGAGGGGGAAAATATAATTAGATATTAATTAAGTCTCCCGCTTTTCAGTGCGGGATTACAAACTTGACATGCCAAAAGATACGGCTTATATTTTTTGGGCATCAGAAATGTTAAACCTAATAGAAAATTAATGGATTGAGAAACTAAAAAAGGGATGCAATTGAATCACCACCGTAAATTAGCTATTATTCTGCTCATCATTGCCTTGCTCATTCCCTGGAATATAGTCTACTTTTATTATACGTTCTATTCGGAATTAGATTTATTAGGTCGAAAACATTTTTCTGAGGAACAAGAGAATGCCCTCCTAAATTTATTTGAGAAGAAAATCCAGGCTTTCATAGACTCAAAGCAGTCAATTCAGCTAGGTAAAATATCTTCTCTCCCTGGCGTAATTCACTATGTGATTATCTTTGTCTCCCCAGTCCCCATTAATTTAGTTCTCCGTTGTTAAAAATCCTCCTCTAACTTAACTAAAAATTTTATAACTCCTATCCCCAATAAGCTGATCCAATTTAAGCTGCGGCTGTTTCTATTTCTTTGGAATATTTGGAGTTTTTATCAACTCCTTCCCAGAAATATAAGCCGCAATAATTATTTTTTTCATATGGTTTCGAGAGGAGGATTAATCATGGTTTTCGCGGTATCTTTTAAGAAAACAAAATCGGCTTATCCTGAAATTCCCCTAAGTCAAATCCCCCAAGGATGGGAAAAATATGCAAAGGGAATGATCCTTTTAGGGACGGGGTCACTTCTGCTGGCGGCATTTTGGACCGGAATTATTCCGGAAATCTTTCGCGTGATTCCCGATGTTCCGTTAGGGAATATATGGTACTGGTCATTAACTATCTATGGAATCATTCATTATGCCGCAATGATTTGGAGAATATGCCTCTGGCTTGAATACCGACCCATGCCTCCAGTTGTTAATTCAGAATTGCCAACAGTTTCCGTCGTCATCCCAGCATATAACGAGGGATCTCTTGTCCGCAAAGCAATTTTATCTGTGACGAACAGTGATTACCCTCGGGACAAACTCCAGGTCATCGTCGTAGATGATGGAAGCTCAGATGATACTTGGGAGCATATCTGTGCCGCAGCTTCTGAAGCCCCCATTAAGGTTATCAATATTCGTCACCCTTTTAATAAGGGAAAACGTCATGCCCTGTATACAGGGTTTCAAAAGGCCAGCGGCGAGGTTTGGGTCACGGTCGACTCAGACAGTATTATCGAGCCAGATGCTTTACGAAATGGAGTTGCTCCACTTGTTCGGGACAGACGGATCGGATTAGTAGCCGGAAATGTTAAAGTCCTTAATCGAAACGATAGTTTGTTCACCCGCTTCTTGAAAGTGTCTTTTGTTCTTTCCTTTACCTTTTCCCGAGCTTATCAAAGTCAAATTCGCGGACTCTTAACCACTCCGGGAGCCTTATCTATATATCGAGCCTGTGCAGTTAAGCCAGTCCTAAAGAAATGGTTAAATCAGACTTTTTTGGGCATCCCTTGCCTTACAGGAGAGGATCGATCTATGACGAACTTGATCTGCGCTCAAGGATACCATTCTTTCTTTCAATCGACAGCCATAGTCTGGGCCAAAATGCCCGCTACTTACCAGGGAATGGTAAAGATGTTCTTGCGTTGGGCCCGGAGCAATATTCGGGAAACTTGGGTACTCCTTTCATTTCTTTTCAAACCCTTTCGGTCTGATTACCTTTGGGGTTTTCGGATTAACTCAATTATAATCGCCTCAACTCTGGTAATCCCTTACTTTTTGATCATCCATAGCTATTACCTACTCTTAACTAATCCCTTTTGGCTTTTCCGGTATTTGATTATGATTGGCATTATGAGTTTACCGATGGCGGCCATTTACTATAAAAATGAACGGGATTCTGACTTTGCTTGGGTAATAGCTTACGAATTCTTTTGGATTTTTGCCTGTCAATGGATAATGCCCTATGCTTTTCTGACTTGTTGGCAACAAGGAACCTGGATCACCAGGCAAGCTCCCAAGAAAGTTTTTACGACCCAAGAAAGGATATACGCTGCAGATGCTAAAAGAATCCCTTCTTTACCGCATTTGCAAAACTTCTTTTTTAGAGACCAGAAGGCAGGTAAGATTGATTATGAATATTTAAAAATTATTGAAAAATAATATTATTTTAAATTTTTCTTCTTTATCCCCAACCAAAATTTAAAAAGGTATGGTGTAACTGAAATAGTTTTTACTGGAAATGTAAAAAGTGAATAGAAGAGAACCTTTAAAGAATGGTGAAATAGCAGACTCTCTTTGTCTTTGGGGATCAAGTATCGTCTTCTTTTTGTTCATTTCTTTATTTGTTAGCTCTATAGCTTTTATTTGGAGAGTCCCTATTAATTCTAAACATTTTTTCTTAGCCTCAGGGGTGACCATTTTCTACCTTATTTTTTTATCCCTACTTCATCATCGGAATAGATTTTCTCTTTTCTTAAAAGCTTTAATTTTTTTAGTTTCCTCTTTCTTTATCAGCCTGATAATTAGCAGAAATTTTTTCGATCTTTCCTATGACGGCCAAGCTTATCATCAAGAAGCGATTATTCAACTATACCGCGGATGGAACCCCTTCTATGAACAATTGACCAGTTCAGATTGTAATAACATGCATCGTTGGCTAAATCACTATTCCAAGGGAGTTTGGTTTTATGTCACCATTTTATTTGCCGCAACTAAAGATATTGAAGCAGGTAAACTTTTTCACCTCTGGTTAATGATGGCCTCCTTTTTGACAACTCTGTCCTTTCTTCGCCGAGTTCTAAGGTTTCCCCGGCTTCAAGCATTCATCATCAGCTTCCTTGTAGCCTTTAATCCGGTTTCCATTTATCAGTCCCTTAGTTTTTACCTTGACGGCCAGTTAATGTCCTTAATGGTTATTTTTATTGTTGCTTTAGCTTTTATCTTTCGAGAATCAAAAAGGTTTTATTATTATTTATTAGGGATGGCGACCATAGTTCTGATTAATATCAAACTGACCGCTGGCATCTACGCGGGATTGATCATTATAGGCTTTATAGGGATTTTGTGGGCTACATCAAGACTTGAGCAATTACGCAAAACCTTGATTTGGATTTTGCTCTCTTTTTTTCTTGGTTTTGTTTTGATCGGATTCAATCCTTATGTTACTAATACACTCTACAAAGGTAATCCTTTCTATCCCGCCTTAGGCACAGACCGATCTGACTACACTTTTCCCCAGTTTCCAGCTAATTTCATCGGCAAGAATTCTTTCACTTTACTTTTTTATTCTATCTTTTCCAAGTCTGATAACGTTCGGGGACCTGAAAAACGCGCCTACTTGAAGATACCCTTCACAATTTCCAAGGAAGAGCTAAATGCTTTTACCGACACCAATGCCAAACAAGGAGGATTTGGTCCCCTATTTAGCGGCGCTATTTTGTTTTCCTTCTTGATTATTATTTTGGCTCTATTTAGCCTCCATGCTGAATTAAAAAAGAAAAGAACTAAAAATTTCATCTCAATTTCCAAAGAACATAGCGCTGAGCAAGGGTTTTTAACTAATATCTATCTCGGTCTTTTTTGTCTGGCTTTACTTTTGACCACATGCTTAATTAATCCAGCATCCTCTTTGGCCAGGTTTATTCCCCAAATGTGGCTTTTTCCCATAATTAGCGTACTGCTCGCCTACAGCCTCAAGAAGAAATTCGTCCGCTTTATCGGACATTTGATTCTTTTAATCATGATTTTGAATAATTTCCTGATCGGATACGTTTATTATTCATATAACCTAAGCATTACCAATCTCTACAATAAACGTTTACAAAAATTGGCTGTTGAAAGCCAACTCAATCCTCTTCATTTTTATTTTGGACATTTCCTTTCCAGTAATACTCTCCGTTTCAATCGCTTCGGAATTATTTATGAAGTTGTGCAAAAAAGGGAAGATTGTTACCAAGGGCAAAGAATTCTTCCTCATAGCGTCGTTATGAAATGTGCGCCTAAATAATAAATACTCTTGCCAAAAAGCGGCAACTTGAAGCAAAATATTAAATTGAAGGAGAAAGATAATGCGGTAGTGACCCTTTAATAGTTGATAAATACTTTTTTAGTCATGAATTCTTTTAAAGACCATACATGGTCAGTGATTTTAGCCGCAAGAGCTGGTGTTCTTCGTTGCCATTTGTGAATGTTTGGGGGGCCGCCCCGGATTCGCCGCTTCAATCCCCGGTGTGGCCGAACGAAGTTGTAATATCCCTGATATAGAAAAAGTTGACTCCGGAGACCTTCCACCTTTTTCGAAAAGGCAATGATCTTTCGGGTTAATCGCCGATTTTCATGACGCAGGGTTAAGTTATGACGTTCGATATAAACCGTACTGATCTTATGCAAAGGAATATCTCCATATCGGCATCGTTTAAAAACCCCAATGACCCGATGCCTTTCATCTCTTTGCTTCACCACCTGGCCATAACGCAATTCTGGACACGCAACGAGTTTGTCTCGGCGGGGCCGCCCTCTTTTGCCCGTTCGGGGATAAATCTTCAGAATACAATGCCGCCCCTTGAGGACCTCCCCATAAGCATCCATCCCATCGCTCACCCATATAGGCCAACTCCCTTTCCGAAGGCGCTCCTCGGTTCGTTCTACCAAGGGCGCTGCCAGAGAGGACTCCAGGCCATCGATCATGAAGGAAAGCATCAAGCGATACTCTTTGGCAAAGGCAATGCCGATCCAAACTTCGCCCTCCAAAGAATCGCTCTCTGGCGAAGCGAGTTTTTTTTAACAAAGCTCCAGAGAGCATCGAGTTCAACTTGGGAGACCTTCAACTCTCTCATCAGCAAGGCATCGACTTTTTCGCTCTGCTCAGCGGCCACTTTTAACCAGTGTCTGACCGTATCAAGCTTGACTTCTAAGACTTCTGCCACCCCTCGGAGGGGCATTCCCTTAACCAAAAGTTTGATGGCCATCAGAACCTTCTCCTCCGGAGATCGGAGGTCATAGAAAATGGTTCCCGCTCGACTGCAAAAAGATTGGCCACATTGTTTACAAAAGAATCGACGAGCAGGGGGTCCTTGCCTCGTCGGATACGTTCCATTGGAGATGATGTTGCCCTTTCCGGTTTTACCATATAAGCTACACTCTGGATTTGGGCAGGCTTCATTCTTGAGCTTATACTTTCGTGGTCGTCCCCTTTTGGCCATCCCATTTTCCTCCTCTCTGGAAAATAGGATAGCATAAAGGGAAATATTTATCAACTATTAAAGGGTCACTACCGATAATGCTCGCTTCAAAAAATTCACTAATATAGGAGAAAACAAGATGAAAATTAGGGGAAAAAATAATTTAATCGTTTTAGCTCTTATTCTCTCTTGGTTCTTTCCTAAAATATCTTTCTCCCTTAGTTATACAGAATCTCTGCAGGGGCTCAAAGGGGTGGAAGTTATTGTGGAAGAATTAAAAGCGGAATTAGAAGATTACAATCTTTCCCCAATTCAAATCCAAAAAGAAGTCGAGACTTTGCTGCAAAATTCTGGAGTACAGGTTCTTTCCAGAGAAGATAATGAAAAAAAACAACCTTTTCGCAAACCCTACCTGCATATAAAAGTTAATTCCTTCAAATTACCTCTAAAAAAACCATATTTTGCTTATTGTATAGAAATCGCCCTTAATCAGCAGGTGAAACTCCTCGGGAATGAAGTAATTAAGAAAACTTATCTTTTTTCCCCAACCTGGTATAAAAGCGAGCTGGGAGCAGAAGTGGGAAAAGATGTCCCGCGAATCATCGAGGTTATAAAAAAGCTGATCGAAAAATTTATCAATGATTATAAAGCCGCAAACCCAAATTTATGAAACAATAAAGTTCCCCTTTTTCGCCAAGAATGTAATAAAAGGGACGGTTCTGTTTAATAAAAGGGACGGTTCCGTTTAATTGATTAATAACTAATAGTCCTGCAAGATAAAAACGCCCAAAAATAAAGAGAATCGTCCCCTTTATGCGTCATGCTGTCCTTATCGTCCTCGCTACTACGGCCTCATCCGCCAGTCTGGATCACTCTCTCTGGTTTCCCTTTCGGTTATACAGAGAGTCTTGGTCATTCAAGGGCTATCCTGACTGCAACCCAGACCTTCCCTACTTTGACTGCCAGACATTGCATGATTGCCATCTGCTCTACGCCGAGGAACCCAACGAATGCATACCCCATTTCCGCCGCCATCAGCACTAATCATCGCCCTTTGACCACAAGCTTGATGACCCTATCCTAAAGTCACGACGCTTCAACCACATGTTCGCTTCCGCTACGGCCCTCATGCTTGCTCGCCCCACCAAATGGGACTTTTACATCCAAGCTTTCACCAAAAAAGGTCGCCCCTTACCAATGTCGGTTATCACTACAGAGCCAAAAGGGGAATTGCTCTGGCAGGACTTTCACCTGCTTGCCTGATAGTTTTGTAGGCTGCACGGTCAAACCTTCAAAGTTCATTTAAGAGAATTTGCCCACACTGGCAGATAATATGCTAAAAAAATATGGAAAGGATAGATCGCAATGAAAAGAGAAACCATATATTTAGACACATCAGTTCTCTGTCCATATTACTATGAAAGGGCCAAGGAGAGACGGGACGCAACGGTGACCTTTTGGGAAAACGTATCGCATAATGATAATGAAAAAGATAGAATATTTTGGTTATCAAAAGGTGGCCAGAGAGATGAATGTTCTCAGTCCAATCTTAAAGAAAGTTGAGAAAGAAGTTAAGGAAGAGTTCCCAAAAGATAAAATGATGTACGAACTTCATGTTCTAAAAGCGATAAGAAGTAAATATTGGCAAGGGGCATCATTTTAATAAGATTGCCCGCACCGGCAGATATTACAAGATTGGCGTTTACACCCTTCGGGAAATCCCGAACAGAAAAGTATCACCCATTTAAAAGGCGCCTGTCAAGGGAAAAAGTATTCTTCCCCGTAAGAAAAGGATTTTTATCTCTGTCGCCTTTGAATGATTGAAAGGGTTAATCGCGCGTTTGCGAAAAGGAGCCCTTTTTATTGGAGGCTCATTGGAGCAACCGCAAACTCAGCGCCTTGAATCCGTTGAATCTCACCCTGATGCCACAGTTGCGACTCACTATATTCTCCAAACTGATCACCAACGAAGCCCGAAGTCTCACCAAATGCCCCCGCTTCCGTAATAAATCCCGCACCGGCCTCTCCTCTTTGGGATAAATGTAACCCTCCGGTAATATCCCCAAGCGCAACATCTCCGCCAGCCAAAAGGCATCATGCCGATCATCCGCATGCTTGAGCCCCACATACTGCTGAATTGCAGAAGGATTGGCCAAATGAACTCTGTATCCTGCTTCCATCAACCGATCAACCAACCAATACCAATTGTACGTCGATTCCACCGCAATCCCCACCAGCTCTTCCTTAAATGGCTAAGCGTCTCCCGAACCCATCCAATACCATTCGAAAGCCTCTTGTGAAATACTCGCCTCCCATTACCCCCCACTACGGCCAGATAATTGTTGTTGCCATGAAGATCAATTCCCGAGTATAATCTTCCCATAAGACACCTCCTTGGGTTGAGATTTGGACTCTTTGCCCAAGCATACCACATAATCCGCGGTATGTTCAGGCGCCTTTTATGTGATTATCGGACCTTTCGATACAGCATAAATCGTGTTATAGCGGAGGAGTAGGCCTGGAGCAGCAACAGAGGTACGTGAACCCGTCCCCAATTTTCCACCTAAAACCTTTTCAATTTTCACAGGTCTCGTAAATTATCCTTGACAGAAGGAAATAAATTAGATATTTTATCCTTAAAATAAGGATAATTATGATTAGCAAATCCATTTTAAAAGAAATAATCATTTCAAACCAGGAGTTCATAGACCGAAATATAAAAGAGGTCATACCCCGTGAGGGCTTTCACTATCCAGAATCCTTAAAAAAAGTGGTAATATTGTATGGCGTCAGAAGGAGTGGCAAGACATTTATTCTTTATGATCTATTCAAAAGATACAGGGATCGCTCTCTATATATAGATTTTGAAGATGAACGGTTGTCCGGTTTTCAACTCAAAGATTTTGAATTACTAAGAACATCTTTTCTGGAATTAAAACCTGAGTTAGTGGGGAAAGAAATCGTATTCCTCTTAGATGAAATTCAACATGTATCTGGTTGGGAAAGATTTTGCAAAAGAGCCATTGAACGAGAAGAGATGAGGGTATTTTTGAGTGGTTCTGCATCCAGAATGATGCCTTTCGAGATCCATACATCTCTTAGGGGTAGGGCATGGAGTATTGAGGTTTTTCCTTTCTCATTTAAGGAATATCTCAAGGCCCGGAATATAGATATTCATGGAAATAACTTTATTTATGGAGCCAAAGGTATTTTAATTAAAAATCATTTTTCTGATTATCTCAGGTGGGGTGGATTTCCTGAAGTATGTCTGGTGGAATCAGAATTAGAGA
>JBNAWB010000140.1:0-9448 GCA_049699975.1 Thermodesulfobacteriota bacterium | reverse complement strand
GATAAGCAGTTTTCCACGGCCATCCCGCAGGTCAGCGAATTCTGCTTTCTCCAGAACATCTTGGAGAGTTTTAAGTTTACTATCAGGGCTATGTTCATAAATACCCTTCGCAAATTCCACAAGATCTTTTAAGTAAGCAATCTCCTCCTGGAGCTCAAATAATTGCTCGGCAGCCGTAATTTCATCTACCAGTTCGTCTCTCTCTTTTTCATCTAAATCATCTTCTTCCCGCTCATCGTCAATAATAGCCCCTTTAATTTCTGCTAAGCGCTTGCGTTGCTTATCAAAGGGAAGTCTCTGCAATTCTTCCAGCAATTCCTCTTGTTTTTTCAAACGGCGTTTTAGCGACTCATAAATAGCGAAGGTAGAGCTGGCTAAGCGTCGCTGGAGAACTGTACGGGTAAGAGCAATACTTTGTTTAGCCTTACCGCTTCCTCCCACAAGAAATCGGTTTAAATATTCATTAACCTTTTGATAAAGGCTATATTCATCTAAGCTAAGAGTAAAGGTTATGGTTTGGCTATGGCGGTCCGGAAAAAGGCGTTTTCCATCGAAAGTCCTTAAATCCTCTTTCAAACGCCGAATCATCCAAGGACAGTCCTTGCCCAAACTTAAAATGCCTTTGCGCAATTCCCTTTCTCGGTCTAACAATTTATGCGGCTCTACAAAAAGGTCGGGGTCCAATAAATGAAGAAAATAAGCAAATCTATCTTCATCTCCTTGATGGGGAGTAGCAGTTAAAAAAAGCAGGGATAAAGCAGGCCGCTCTGAAAAATGCTCTATTAGCTGATAGCGCTTAGTCTTATCTGCCTCCGGAGCTCGCTGGCTCGACCTCTTTGTGTAGGCAGAACATTTATGAGCTTCATCCAAAATGATAAGGTCCCAATTGCAGGCCCACACTCGCTCGCGCACCTCAGGACGCTTGGCATAATCAAGAGAGGTTATAACCTGCGATTCTCTTTGCCAAAGATTGACTAATTGTTGCTTATCATTTTCAGCATTTATTATCGTGAAAATCTCATCAAAGAAGCGCAGGAGCTCATCTTGCCATTGGATGGTCAATGCTGCAGGGACTATTATTAACACACGCTCCAGGACACGACGGAGTTTAAGTTCCTTTATTAGAAGACCAGCCATTATAGTTTTGCCAGCTCCTGGGTCATCAGCTAACAAAAACCTTAATCTGGCTTGAGGAAGCATTTTTCCATAAACTGCCTCTATCTGATGAGGAAGAGACTGAATACCTGAAAGACTAACAGCAAAATATGGGTCATAACAATAAGCTAACCGGATGCGATTTGATTCAACAATAAGACGAAGGTCTTCTCCAGGAACTTGATTAAATTCTTCTTTCCTTTGAGAAAATTCTTGGATAATTCTTTCAAGCTCTTCTAAAGATAAAACCGTTTCATCTGGCTTTCCTTCATGATTGCGAACTTGGAGCAGAATAGCATGTCCGAGAGGTTTTATACCTTCGATGGTAACCAGAGATACAAAATGCCCAGGTATTTTTATTTTAGTTCCGATTAATTCTAAATAATCAAAAGGATTGCTCACCGCTTTTTACTTTTAAATTTTAAATGTTCAAGAAACAAAAATTTTAAGTCAGAATTTTATTAAAATCAGCCACAATATATCAAAAATCAATGAAAGTAGCAATTTGCATGTAAATGATATACAAATTTTTGGCGAGAATACGTTTTTTATTAATGAGCGCATTAAATAAATGACATCTGCTATTCTTAACCCCTCACCTCGGTACGAGTCGATTCCGACCTAACCCTCTCCCCACGCCTGGGGAGAGGGGAGGGTGAGGGGAATAAATGTAAATATGTAATCGCTCCAAGTAATAAAATCTCGCCGTCGGCTCCAAAATTTAAATAACCTGTCCTCCATAATTACTATTAATTCAGTGGTTTAATATTCAAAAGAGATTGCTCACTTCTTTTCTATTTTTGAAAGCAAAATTCAATTATTTTAAGAGATTATTGACTACGCAAGCAATATTTATTATTATTTCCTCAACCAAAAATTCCCTAAAAGTTTCTGCCTATGAAAACAGAAGAAAAAGGCAGACTGGAGATTGGCCAGCAAAAATTGTTAAGTTAAAAAATCGGAAGGAGAAAAATTGATGGCCAAAGACCCGGAAGAATGGTTGAGACAGGCTGATTATGATATTGAAACAGCGGAATTCCTGTTTAATGGACGAAAGTATATTTATGCTGTGTTTATGTGCCATTTGGCTATAGAAAAAGCCTTGAAGGGTCTTTATCAGAAAGGCCTGAACGAAGCTCCGCCGAAGGTGCACAATTTGATTTATCTCATTGAGAAGATAGGTTTAAAAACTCCTGATGATTTATACGATATGATTTTTAATCTAAATCGGGTCAGCATTCCAACCCGTTATCCCGATGATTTGAGAAGGATGCAAAAAGATTATAATAAAACAAGAACTGCTGACATACTTAAAAAGAGCAAGGAGATATTAAAATGGCTAAGAGGTCAATTAAAGAAGTGATTAATTTCATGGCCCAATGTTTAAAAGATAAAGGGTTGAATGTCTCAAAAATTATTGTATTTGGTTCTCATGCTTATAGAAAAGCAACTGATGAAAGCGACATTGATATTCTTATCGTGTCCCGTGATTTTAAGGGAAAAAATATTTTTGAGAGAGCTCAACTTACAAAAGAAGCTGAAATTATGACTATCAAAAAATTTATGGTTGCCCTTGATATTATCACCATGACTCCAGAAGAATTGGAAACAGGGACATCTCTAATAGCGGATTATGCAAAGAATGGAAAAGTTGTTTATGCAGCCAAAATGTAAGGAAAAATTTCTTATTTCCACTTTATTTCCACTTACGAAGTGGAAATGGCAATATCCCCTAAAAGGCTAAATCTCGAGACAGATTACAGTCCCTCCGCTTTGCGAATGTGGGCAACTACCGCCTCAAGGATGCGCGGCCACGCGCTCCTATGGGGCATATCGTGCCCCATGCCTTCAATAATCATCAGCTCCGCACCAGGTATCGCCTCCGCGCTATCTATCCCTCCCCATACCGGTACCAGCGGATCATCTGCGCCGTGGATCACCAGGGTCGGGGCGGTTATGGAAGCGAGAAAAGGTTTCCGGTTTCCATGGGCCAGGACCGCCATAAATTGACGAGCCTTTCCCGGAGCATAATATGCCCGATCATAGCTGCGGTACGCCAAATTCCTGTGCCAATCTTCATCGAAGGGAAAGCCGGGACCGGCGATCGTTCGGTATAACTTCAGCATATAATTCACATAATCCTCACGCTCGGGCGGCGGAGGGGTTAGCAGGAGGTTTAAGATCTCGGGTTTAGGCTGCGGAAGCTGCGGATTGCCCGTAGTCGCATAAACCTGAGTCATGCTCCGCACGCGCGAAGGATGTCTGTACGCTATTGTCTGGGCAATAGCCCCACCCATGGAAATACCGCAAAGGTGGGCTTTATCTATTTTGAGTGCATCTAAAAGCCCGACGGCATCGTCGGCCATGTCATCGAGAGTATAAGGGGCGTTCACTTTTTCTCCCTTCTCTCTGGCCGCCAGGGCTGCTTTTATGTCGGGAAGGCCTGCTTCTTCTATTTTTGTAGATAAGCCCACATCTCGGTTGTCAAAACGGATTACATAAAGGCCCCTTCTCGCCCATTCTTTACAGAGCTCCTCATCCCACCCAATCATCTGCCCGCCTAATCCCGCGATCAGCAATAAGGCCGGCGATGAAGGTTCCCCAAAGGTCTCATATTCAATCTGAATTCCATTGGCCATTGCCTTAGGCATAAAAATATTTCCCTATGGGATTTTAACACTTACGAAGTATAAATGACTCTATTAATTACCAATTAATTTCCAATAATACGCGCGTAGATTCTGGTCATGGAGATTTAAAATACCCCAAATTAAATTCTCTTGCCAAAAAAATTCTATTTCCCCATGATAAGGGTCTAACAGGCGATAAAGTCCTTCTTTTAGTTCTTGGGAAACTTCTAATTTTTGCAAGTATTTGGGCATCATCTCCTGGCAGTCTTTTTTATCTCTCCCTTGCATAGCAAAAATTTTAAATTTCTTGCCGGAAAACTCATCATCCGCCATAAATGCCGAGTGGAAGAAGGCATAGCCTAAGAAGTTCTTAAAAATAAAAGTTTCGGAATGCGCTTTTTTCCCTTGGGCTGGGAAAAGAGAGGGAATAATGGGCGCAAGTTATTTTTCGAAAATATTCAGAGTAATTAATAATAAATCTTTCTGCCGGTTATTTCGATAGCCATGGCTTTCCCCGGCCATAACGGTGAATGCATCCCCTTTTTTAAAAGAATATTTTTCCCCCGCCACCACTGCTTCTCCTTCTCCTTCCAAGATGTAGAAGATATGGCTATATGGATCAATATGTTCCGGGAATTCGCCGCCTGGTTTAGCTAAAGTTAAAGAAGCTTTAAAGCCCGAGGGAAATTGAGTCAGGGAGAGGCTCTTGCGGAAGATATCTTTAGTTTGTCCGCCAAAGGGCTCCCAGGGCTGCTCATCTAAATGCAGAATCTTAAAATTTCTTTCCATAATATCTTCCTTTCTGATTGGTAATCAGATTTCATTTTAGCAAAAATTCATTCACCATAATAGAAATAAGAATGTACATATGTAATCCGTCACTGAAAGATGGGATTAAAATCGGATTTTTAAATGACCCCTCACCCTTCCCGCTCCCCGCTGGGGAGAGGGAAGGGTGAGGGGTTACGTAAGTATTGGCTAAAGGTGGACTTTTTGGTATAAAGGGGAAAGTGATTCTATTAACTAAGTAGAAAAAATCGAAAGGAGCTTTTAAAAATGGATCTTAAAACTAAAATTGCCGAAATGAAAGATTGGTTGGTGGAAATCCGCCGTACAATTCATATGCATCCTGAATTGGGATTCGAAGAAGTAGAAACTTCCAAATTGGTGGCTCAATGGCTGGAAAAATTCGGATTGGAAGTAAAAACGGGTATAGCAAAAACCGGGGTAGTCGGTCTCCTCCGCGGAGCCCAACCGGGAAAAACGGTAGCTATCCGGGCAGATATGGATGCTCTGCCTATAGAAGAAGCAAATGAGGTTCCTTATCGCTCGCAAATAAAAGGAAAGATGCACGCCTGTGGTCATGATGCGCACACCACAATTCTACTGGGCGTTGCTCGTTTCTTTTCTTCCTTGCGCGACCAAATTAAGGGAAACATCAAATGGATTTTTCAGCCCGCTGAAGAAGGAGGCGGCGGCGGTAAATTAATGACCGAAGCAGGAGTATTAGAAGATCCTAAGGTGGAGGCCATCTTCGGCGCCCATGTCTATCCGGACTTATCCATCGGCCAAGTGGGTATTCATGAGCGGGAAGGTTTGGCAGCCACTGATCGTTTTATTATTAAACTCCTCGGCAAAGGTGGACATGGAGCTTATCCTCATCTTTGCAAAGATCCTATCTTAGCGGCCGGCCATATGATCACCCAGATTCATTCCATTGTCAGTCGCAATGTCCCTCCTCTGGAGAGCGCCGTCATAACTATAGGGAAAATAAACGGGGGCACGGCTTTCAACATAATCCCTGATGAAGTGGAACTTATCGGCACTGTTCGTTCCCTAACTCCCCAGGTGCGCGAAATTTTAAAGAATAGATTAGAAGAAGAAGTCCAGGGTATCGCCCGCTCCTTTGGCATTGATTACCAATTCACTTTTAACTATGGATACCCGGCCTTGATTAACGACCCAGCGATGTCTCGCTTAGTGGCTGCGGTTTGTGCCCGGGCTATTGGCCAGGAGAACGTGATTTATGTCAAACCTTCTATGGGCGGGGAGGATTTTGCTTATTATTTGCAGAAAGTGCCAGGGGCCTTTTTCCGCTTGGGCTGCCGCAATGAAAAAAAAGGGATCGTCCAAACTTTTCATAACGCCAATTTTAACATTGATGAAGATGTCTTGCCCTTTGGGGTGGAGGTATTTGTCCGCATCATTGACGAATTTCTGGAATTAAAAATCGCTGCTTAAAATTTTTTCAATTTTTAATGCTCGTTATGGGGGCAGGGATTCTTCCGCCATACCGCACAAAAGGGGATGAACAATTGGCGTGAGGTACATCAATTATATAGGCCTCCCCAAAGAGTCCGCCGAAGATAGCCTTGTCCCCTACATCCTTTCCTGGAACTGGAATCACGCGCACGGCCGTGGTCTTATGATTCATTACGCCGATGGCCATCTCATCGGCCAAAATGGCAGCTATTGTTTCGGCATCCACTTTCCCAGGAATGGCGATCATATCTAAGCCCACAGAACAGACCGCCGTCAGAGCTTCTAATTTTTCCAAAGTTAGATAACCTTGCTTTACTGCTTGGGAAAGGTTTAAGTCTTCACTTACCGGGATAAAAGCCCCGGAGAGACCACCTACGGAAGAAGAAGCAAAGGCTCCTCCTTTCTTTACCGCATCATTTAACAAAGCCAGAGCCGCTGTAGAGCCAGGCACCCCAATTGAAGTTAATCCCAGGCACTGGAGTATTTCGCCCACACTATCACCCACCGTGGGCGAAGGGGCCAAGGAAAGATCAACAATCCCGAACTCCACTTTTAAAGCTTGGGCCACCTCCCGCGCAATAAGTTCACCCACTCTAGTCACCCGAAAACTTGTCTTTTTGATGATCTCGGAAAGATCGCCCAGGGTCAGCTTTTTCTGGGACTGTAAAGCCCTTTCCAACTCTTTTTTAACCACGCCCGGGCCACTGACCCCAACATTGATTACGCACTCCGGTTCGCCATACCCTAAATAAGCACCGGCCATAAAAGGATTATCTTCCGGCATGTTGGCAAAGACTACTAATTTGGCGCAGCCGAACCCATCCCGGTCAGCGGTGCGCAGGGAAGTTTCTTTAATGGCCTGGCCCATAAGTAATACTGCATCCATATTGATTCCAGCCCTGGTGGAAGCCACATTCACTGAAGCGCATACCCTCTCGGTAGAAGCCAAAACTTCCGGGATAGTGTTTATTAAAAACCTATCCCCTTTGGTAAAGCCTTTTTGCACCAAAGCCGAATAGCCACCGATAAAATTCACGCCAACTTCCCCCGCCACTCTATCCAATGTCTGCGCCACATTTACATATTCTTTTTCTGATAAACTCTCCGCCACCGCGGCAATAGGCGTAACCGCTAAGCGCTTATTGACAATGGGAATCCCATACTTCTTGGCAATTTGGTCACAGGTGGGTACAAGTTCTTGAGCATAACTCTTGATTTTTTTCTGGATCTTTTGGCAAAGGTCGTCTACGTTGGCACTAACACAATCGCGCAGACTAATACCCAAAGTCACCGTGCGCACATCGAGATTTTCATTTTTGAGCATCTCCAAAGTACGAATAATCTCTTCGGAACTAAACATTTTTCTCCTTTCGCCTTATATCCTATTAATAGCTTGGAAAATATTTTTATGCTGCAAGTCTACTGCCACTCCCATTTCTTCTCCTCGCCGCCGCAATTTCTCTTGGATCATCCTATAGTCCAGATTTTGGGGAATATCCACTTCGTAAAATTGAAGATATTCCACTTTATCTCCGATCTGGGCCGTTTGGGCATCTAAGTTAGTTATATTAATGCCATGCTCGGCCAAGACTTCTGTTATTCCATATACTAACCCGGGTTTATCCTCACCTCTTACGGTGAGCACAAATGGTTCTGTTTCGGCGCAGGGAAATGGGGTTAATTCAGTTTTTTTTAAAATGCGCAAATTAATGTTCAAATCTAAATCTGCGGCCAAATTTTGTAAATCCTCCTTAAGGTCTGAAATCATTTCTTTCTGTAGAGGAGTAGCAATTAAGATCATGGCAAATTGGCCTTTAATTGCCGTCTGGGTTAATTCGCCAATATTGCAGTTATTTAAATAAAGAACCCGCGAGACATTAGCGACTATACCCGGTCGATCTCGACCAATTACCGAGATTACAATCCCTTCTTCCATTTTTGCCCTCTTTTTTCTGGAAAATTAATTCTTCTTAATATAATCTATTTTTAGCTTTTTTGCATCTAAGGGTTTATTTGCCTGAATGGGCAATCCCCAAGGGTTGCTCTAAATATACTTAAATGAGCGCATTAAATAAATGACATCTGCTATTCTTAACCCCTCACCTCGGTACGAGTCGATTCCGACCTAACCCTCTCCCCACGCCTGGGGAGAGGGGAGGGTGACACGATGGACGAGAATGATAAAAAGTAAATCATTATTTTTAATTTTTCTTATTTTTATTCTTTCTCAAATTTCATTAGCCCATGCGCTTTGCCCCTTTTTTACTCAAAATCAGAGTCCCTTAATTCAAATTTACGGTCTCCCTTCTTTAGGTTCTGCTTCGCTGCTGCCTCATAAAAAAGGGGATCTGCGCTTAACTCTGGACTATGCCAGCAACTATGTGGCTGATGCCAATAATCGAGAAACCTTGCTCCTCGATGGCGAAAGTGCTCGCTTCACTATAGGTGGGAAATATGGTCTCCAAAAAGCAATAGAGGTAGGTTTGGAAATCCCCTTGATCTCTTGGGGAGGAGGATTCCTGGACGATTTTATTATTAATTATCATTCCTCTTTTGGCTTCCCTCAAGGAGGAAGAGATCAGGCTTCCCGTAATCGCCTGCTAATTCGTTACGAAAAAGATGGCCAAGAGCTGCTAAAAATGCCAGGCGCAAGTTCCGGAATAGGAGACATTAAAATATACGGAGCCTGGCAGATTTATGAACAGAAAGAAAAAACAGCCCTGTCTCTAAACGCTTGTCTCAAATTACCTACGGGAAATAGCGAGGAGTTGCTTGGCAGCGGGAGTTTAGATTTTTCTTTATGGATCAACGGCCAACAAGATTTTTTCCCCCTATATGGAAAGATATCCTTTTTAGGAGCTTTGGGAATAATGTTCATGACTTCCGGAAATGTTCTGCCAGATCAACAAGAGCATTTCATTTGGTTTGGAAGTGCGGGTATTGGTTGGCGCCCTTGGCGTCCAATATCTTTTAAGGTCCAAATCAATGGGCATTCTTCTTTTTATAAAGGAAGCGATCTCCGGGAGTTAAACGCCGTTTCGGCCCAAATAGTCCTGGGCGGGACGATCTTCTTGAGCGAGCGATTTTCTCTGGATCTGGGCGTTGGAGAAGATCTAATCGTCAAGACCTCACCAGATGTTGTCTTCCATCTATCCGGCCGTTATACTTTTTAATTCAAGTCTCTTTACTTCACTTTTTAAGATTTCCCTTAATGCTCCCTCGCCGCCTCCTTATCCCGCGAATTTCCTGCTCGCCCAGCCGATTTAAATTTCCCCCCGCTTGCCCCTGCCTCAGGCCTGAGCCATACTAACCTACTTGCCAAAAAACTGATCGCTATTCAGGATTGCTTTCTGACCGTCGATCAGTTTTAATTTTTCTCACCAGCAGGAGACAGGCGGGAG
>JBNAWB010000139.1:0-9498 GCA_049699975.1 Thermodesulfobacteriota bacterium | reverse complement strand
AGGGCGTGGCCATCTCGCTTTGAGATTGCTTCGTCCCCCGCATCAAGTGCGGGGTTCTCGCAATGACTCATGATTTATTATGTAAAATATAATTTGCTCTCATTAATAATTTAAAGAGTTTGCAATTATTTGGCCTAAGGAAAGGGATTTAGGGTTTTTTGATGATCTACGGCGTCGGGATTGATATAGTCCAAATTAGAAGGATAGAAGAAGCTCTGCAGCGCTGGGGAGAAAGGTTTAGAAACAAAGTTTTCACCTCTGGCGAAGTGAGCTATTGCCAGAAAAAACGGAATGCTGCCGCCAATTATGCGGCGCGGTTTGCGGCCAAAGAGGCTTTCGTCAAAGCCTTAGGGGTAGGTATGCGCCGCGGAGTTCATTGGCGCGAAATAGAAGTGGAGCGCGGGCCGTTAGGAAAGCCAATGTTAAAGATTTCGGGCCGAGCGCAAGAGATTTGCCAAAAAGAAGGGATCAAAGCTATTTTGGTCAGCCTCACGCATGATCAAGATTATAGTAGTGCCTTGGTCGTTTTGGAAAAATGACCAGCAGGAAGAGAAAATTTAAAAATAAAGGGAAGAGGTAAGCAATGAAGATAGTCACCGCAGAAATCATGAAGCGTTTAGATCGCCGGGCCATAGAGGATTTTGGCATTCCGGGCATGGTGCTTATGGAAAATGCTGCTCGTTCGATAATCAATGCCCTGCAACGTTATTTCCCTGATTTGCCCAAACGCCGGGTGGCTATCTTTGCCGGACGGGGTAACAACGGTGGAGATGCTTTGGCCGTAGCCCGCTATTTGCATAATAAAAAAGTATTATATCGGGTATATCTTTTAGGCGAGAAATCTGAATTAAGAGATGAAGCCGCCACCAATTTAGAAATTCTCACGAAAATGGGAGGGGAAATTTTTCCCATAATTAATCCCGAAGATTTGGCCAATCTTAAGAAGCAGATTGCTCACCACGATCTTTTTATCGATGGTATTTTCGGTACGGGTCTAAAAGGGCCGATAAAAGGGTTAGCCTTCGACGTTATTGATTTTTTGAACTCCCTCCAGCGGCCAACGGTAGCTATAGACTTGCCTTCGGGAGTCGATGCTGATACGGGGCAAATTTGGGGAATTTGTGTGAAGGCTACTTTAACTGTAACTTTTGGGTTACCCAAGCGCGGGCTCTTCATTTACCCTGGAGCGCAGTATTGCGGCCATCTCCTAATAGCTGATATTTCCATCCCGGAAGCGGCCGTCCAACAGGAAAATATTAAAGATTATATACTCGAAGCAAGGGAATTTGCCCGTCTTCTTCCTCCTCGACCACCCAATACGCATAAAGGGGATTTTGGCCACCTCTTTGTCCTGGCCGGTTCGCCTGGTAAAACTGGGGCAGCCGCTATGGTTTGCGAAGCCGCCGTAAGAGTAGGGGCCGGCTTAGTCACTTTAGGCATTCCTGATAGCTTGAACCCTATTTTGGAAGTAAAGTTAACCGAAGCGATGACCGAGCCTCTTCCCGAGACCAAAGAAAAAACTCTTTCCCTTAACGCCCTAAACCGTATTCGGGAGCTAATGTATAGAAAGACCGCCATCGCCTTAGGACCAGGCCTTTCTTTGCATCCCCAAACAACCCGCTTGGTACAGAAGATTTTACGGGAAAACCTTTTGCCGGCCATCATTGACGCTGACGGATTAAGCGCCATAACTGGGAAGACTGAGTTATTGAAAAGAAGCCGGGCGCCAATTATCCTAACTCCCCATCCAGGAGAGATGGCGCGCCTTTTAGGGATGAGCATCCCCGAGATTCAGCAAAACCGGATCGAAGTAGCCCGGAGGTTTGCCGAGGAGAATAAGGTGATCTTGATCTTAAAAGGGGCCCGCTCCCTCATCGCCAGCCCGGAGGGAGAGGTATTTATTAACCCCACGGGTAACCCGGGCATGGCCTCGGGGGGGATGGGGGATGTCCTGACCGGGATAATTGGTGGTTTCTTAGCTCAGGGACTACCTGCTCTGGAAGCAGCGAAATTAGGCGTTTTCCTGCATGGTTTAGCAGGTGATTATGTAGCTTATAAAAAAGGAGAAAGAGGTTTAGCAGCCACAGATTTAATTTTAGAAACACCCAAAATTTTAAAGGCGCTTGCTACCCAAAAGCCGCAGATTGATGATTTTTCTTTTCCCTTGGGGCTGGAGGTAATCTATTAGTAAATTAGAGACAGGGGCAGATTTAAAAGTCATCTTTCAATGGCGGTCCCGAAGCCCGGAAGAGACAATACAGCTTGGAAGAGCATTGGGAGAAGTATTAGAAGCAGGAAGCATAATTGCGCTTATGGGCGATTTGGGAACGGGTAAAACTACCTTCACCAAAGGAGTGGTTCAGGGGTTGGGGGGAAGGGATGATGACGAAGTAACAAGCCCCTCCTTTGTGTTAGTTAACCAGTACCAAGCCCGCCTCCCTGTTTATCATTTAGATCTTTACCGCCTGGAAGATGAAAGGGAATTAAGCGATTTGGGGTGGGAAGAATTTGCTTTTTCGGAAGGAATAACTTTGATAGAATGGGCGGAAAAAATTATTCCCTTTTTGCCTCCAGAGTTTGTGGAAGTTCATTTTCAATGGTTAGATCAAGACGCCAGGGAGTTAACTTTTGTGGGGCAGGGGGAACAAGGAGGAAGAATAATCAATTTTTTAAAGAAAAAATGGAAAGGGGAGAAGTGAAGTGGCTTTAATAGTGCAGAAATATGGCGGGACTTCGGTGGCCGATTTAAATCGGATACGCAACGTGGCCCGACGGGTAGCCAAAACTCGCCAGGAAGGGAATGAGGTAGTGGTGGTCGTTTCGGCCATGGCGGGGGAGACTGATCGTTTACTCCAGTTAGCAGCCCAAACAGGGGAACATCCGGATTTACGCGAAGTGGATAATCTTATCTCGACCGGAGAACAAGTGAGTGTTGCTCTCTTAGCCCTCACTCTAAATTCTTTAGGCGTACCCGCGAAATCTTTTTTAGGCAGTCAGATAAGAATTTTAACTGATAATGCTTTCGGTAAGGCCCGGATCCAAAAAGTAGAGGTGCAGCGGTTGCTAAAGGAATTGAAAGAAGGGCGAGTTCCCGTAGTAGCTGGCTTCCAGGGGGTGGACCATGAAGGGAACATTACCACTTTAGGACGAGGTGGTTCAGATACTACGGGAGTGGCCATTGCTGCGGCCCTCAAAGCTGATATGTGTGAAATATATACGGATGTAGATGGGGTGTATACCACCGATCCAAATATTTGCCCGGAAGCCCAGAAATTGGCCCAAATTACTTATGACGAAATGATGGAAATGGCTTCCCTGGGAGCGAAGGTTTTGCAGATTCGCTCGGTAGAGTTAGCTAAGAAATATAATGTACCTATCCATGTGCGTTCTTCTTTCTCGGATAAGCCCGGGACTATAGTAACCAAGGAGGTAGAAAGAATGGAAAAAGTTTTGGTATCCGGTGTTACTTATAATAAGAATGAAGCGCGCCTAACCATAGTGCGCGTGCCTGATAAGCCAGGGATTGCCGCCCGCATCTTTACCCCTATCGCGGAGGCTAATATCGTCGTCGATATGATTATTCAGAATAGTAGCGCTGATGGGTATACTGATTTAACTTTTACAGTGCCCAAACCGGATTTTAAGAAAACCTTAAAACTCGTGAAGAAGACGGCGGAGGAAATCAAAGCCCAGGAAGTATTAGCCGATGAGAATATTGCCAAAGTATCAATTGTGGGAGCGGGTATGGTTAATCATCCGGGAGTGGCGGCCAAGATGTTTGCGGCTTTGGCCAAAGAAAACATAAATATTATGATGATTAGCACTTCGGAGATAAAAATTTCCTGCGTAGTGGAGGCAAAATATGGGGAATTGGCCGTGCGGGTCCTCCATAAAGCTTTTGGACTGGAGAAGAAGGAGCTGAAAAAAGAATGAAGAATCGCCAAATAGTTATTTATGACACCACCCTGCGGGATGGAACGCAGGCCGAAGATATTTCTTTTTCCGTGCAGGATAAGATCCGCATTGCTCTCCGCCTCGATGAAATGGGGATTGATTATATAGAAGGGGGATGGCCTGGTTCTAACCCTAAAGATATGAGCTTTTTCCGTGAAGTCCGTAACTACTCTTTTAAGAAGGCAACGATCACGGCCTTTGGCTCCACGGCTCGAGCCCGAACTGTTCCCGAAGCAGATCCTAATTTAAAAGCCTTGCTGGCCGCCAAAACCAAGGCGGTGACCATCTTCGGTAAATCATGGGACATTCATGTTCGGGACGCTCTGCGCATCACCTTAAACCAGAATTTAGGGCTCATTCGCGATTCTTTAAAATTTTTAAAGAAATCTGTGCCCATCGTTTTCTATGATGCTGAGCACTTTTTCGATGGTTTTAAGCATAATCCCGAATATGCCTTAGCTACACTCCAGGCGGCGGTGGAGGCGAAAGTAGATGCCATTGTTTTATGCGATACTAACGGAGGAACTCTTCCCCATGAAATTTTCGAAATAGTCAAGATAATTCGGGAGAAAATTCCTCTGCCCTTGGGTATCCACGCCCATAATGATGCCGAAGCGGCTGTGGCTAATACGCTCATGGCTGTCCAGGCTGGAGTGGAACATGTGCAAGGAACGATCAATGGTTATGGCGAGCGGTGCGGCAATGCCAACCTTTGCTCGGTAATACCTAATCTTCAATTCAAATTAAAATGTCCCTGTTTAGCCGAAGAGCAGATAGCTAAATTGGTAGATGTTTCTCGTTTTGTGGCCGAATTAGCCAATCTGCAGCCTGATAAACACCAGCCTTATGTAGGCGTCTCAGCCTTTGCCCACAAGGGAGGAGTACACGTTAGTGCGATTGAAAAAAACCCGCAGACTTATGAACACCTAAACCCAGAAAAAGTGGGCAATAGGCGCCGCATTCTAATCTCGGACTTAGCGGGAAAAAGTAACATTCTCCAGAAAGCAGCCGAATACAATATTGATTTAAACCGCAAAGACCCGCTTACCCAAGAGATTCTCAATACTTTAAAAGAAATGGAAAACCAAGGTTTTCAGTATGAGGGGGCGGAGGCCTCTTTTGAATTGCTTATGAAAAAGGCCTTAGGCATCCAGAAGAAATACTTTGAACTCTTGGGATTTCGAGTACTCTCGGAGAAATTTAAAGAAGACCAAGCTCCCGTATCCGAGGCTACGATCATGATCAAAGTTGGGGGACGCATAGAACATACGGCTGCAACCGGCAATGGCCCAGTAAATGCCTTGGATAACGCTATTCGCAAGGCTTTAGAAAAATTTTATCCCCAGTTAAGCGAGATGGAATTAATTGATTATAAAGTTCGCGTCCTTACTGCTGGCCAAGGCACCGGAGCTAAAGTGCGGGTACTCATAGAATCTGGGGACAATCAAGATAAATGGGGCACAGTAGGTGTTTCTGAAAATGTTATTGAGGCCAGTTGGCAAGCGCTGGTAGATTCGATCACTTACAAGCTGCTAAAGGATGAAAAAATAAAGAAATGACCAAAGAGCAACAAGGAGTAGCACTTTTCTTAGGGTTAATTATGCTTGTCTACTTTATTTGGGATTCCTCGTCTTTTTTCCCTCCAGCAGCTTTAGAAAAGATAAAAGGAGACCGAATTACCCAAATACCTCTGGTAGAAATTTATAGATCGCCTATGGGCGCCAAAGCAACGGATGTTCTGGGAAAAAATCCTGTAACTAAACAAAGTCAATCTTTCGATTTAGAGAAGGAGGATCAGAAAGTTTGGGAAGGGAATCATCTCTATATTTCTGGCGAAGGAAACAACCTTAGGACAGTTTCTGGAGAAAGCGTAAGGTTGTCCAACTCTCCTGCGCTCCTTTTGCCCATTAACATTAACAAAGCCACTTTCGAAGAGCTGAGCACCCTTCCCGGTGTCGGCCCCAAAACTGCTCAAGCTATCTTAGCATTTCGGGATGCCCATGGTCCTTTTAAATCTGCAGAAGATCTATTGCAAGTTCGCGGTCTGGGGCCCAAAAAGTTAGCCGCCATTCGTGAACGGATAACTGTTCAATAAACGAGCCAGTCTAATATATCCGGCAAAATCATTTCCCAAAATAAGCGGATATATTACCCATCGATTACCACATTCGTCAAAGTGCGCAATACTCCCGGAATAGCTTGAATCTTGGAGACTATAAAGTCTCCTAAGACACTAATGGAATCAGCTTCCACAAAAGCAATTACATCATAAGGACCGGTAACCGTATGCGCCGTCTTCACGCCGCTAATTAAAGAAATATCGCGGGCTATAGTCTTGGCTTTTCCCTGGATAGTTTCAATAAAAATGTACGCCGAGATAGCCATCTTGCTCACCTCCTCAATTTCGTTTTGACAATCTTAGAATGAGGTGATTATAAGAGAAAATTAAGGTAAAGGCAATTATTAATGAGCACGGCCGTGTCTTAATTAATAAACAAACTAACCTTGGCTGAAATGGCCGGAGGCAGGCCAGAGGCAGGCCTGAATTCAGAATCATGAGGCAGTGGTTTCTTCCATGGAACGAGGGGGCATGTAGTAGGGCAAGGGATGAACCAGGGATGAGCCCTTGCCCTACAATTCCTACTCTCCACTTAGCAAATTCTTTAACCCCACCTAACCTCCCCTTAAATTAAGGGGAGGAAGGAGGGGTTACTTTTAAATTCTCGGTGATCTCTTTATCCTCTGTGGCAAAAAATACTTTTAACCCCTGCTTCCTCTTCGCCTGTATCCTAATGTCATCGCGAGGGAGCGTAGGTCGATGAGACCCACGCTGCGCTCGCCATGACGAAAAGAGGAATGCCATCCGGCCTCTAAATGGAGAAAATGTGGGGGAATGATTTTTGGTTGCTGCTCTGCCGCGCTATGAAGTATCAAAGCTTATTCCAAATAAATCATCCCCTTTTTTAGTGAGGCATTACATAATTTTTCTGTTTTTTCTTGAATTTTAACCCTGGAGGAATATAATAAATCAGGCAGGAGAAAATATGGATAAAGAGTTAATCAAGAAGACGGCCCGGGCAATTCGCCAGTCCCAAAGAACCGTAGCTTTAACGGGCGCAGGAATTTCCGTAGAAAGTGGCATTCCAGATTTTCGGGGAGCTGGCGGCCTGTGGGAAAAATACGATCCCAGAGAATACGCCACTATTGAAGCCTTTTTAAAAAACCCGCAAAAAGTATGGGCAATGCTCTTAGAGGTGGGCAGTTTATTGGAAAAATCTCGTCCCAATCAAGCCCACTTGGCCTTGGCTAAATTAGAAGAGTTGGGGTATTTGAAAGCAATCATTACGCAGAATATTGATAATCTCCACCAGGCAGCAGGAAGCAAGCGGGTCATAGAATTCCACGGTAATGGGCAAGAATTTATCTGCTTAGATTGCCGGAAAAAATATTCTCGCCAGGAAATAAATTTTGATATTTTACCACCTCGTTGCCGCTGTTATGGCTTGATTAAGCCCAATATTGTTTTTTTCGGAGAACCGATTCCTTGGGAAGCCCTCCAAGAAGCTCGAGTTGAAGCAGGGAGTTGCGATTTAATGTTGGTAATCGGTACTTCGGCGGTAGTTTCTCCAGCGTGTGATTTACCAGTAATGGCTAAATTAGCCGGAGCCACGGTCGTAGAAGTGAACTTAGAACCAACCCCCTTGACTGGCCGTATTTCCCATTGGCTTTTACAAGGCTCCGCCAGTCAAATAATGGCTTATATTCTGCAAGAAGTGATGGTCTAAAAAAACTGGCTTTTTTTCTAAAGTAGGCATATAATAAATGACAATCCGGGAGCAAAAAAAATTAAATAAAGGGGAAAGCCATGGTAGAAATGAAAGTTCAAGGACTGTTTTTTGATTCGGAAACGAATCAATCCATTGTCGTGCTTAAAGAAGAAGGCACGGGCAGGACTTTACCCATCTGGGTCGGCCTCTTTGAAGCCAACGCCATTACCATGGGAATTGAACATACCTGGACCCCTCGCCCCATGACTCATGACCTGATGAAAAACATTATTGAAAAGCTCAATGGCGTAGTGCGCAAAATTACCGTAAATGATCTGCGGGCTAATACTTTCTATGCCATCATCACTGTGGAAGTGGGCGGGCGCATAGTGGAAATTGATTCCCGACCCAGCGATGCCATCGCCCTTGCCTTGCGCGTTAAAGCTCCCATTTTTGTCGAAGAAAAGGTTCTCGAGTCGGCCGGGCATGTAGAGCAGAAAGCCAAGAAAGAAGTTTCCGATAAATGGATTGATGAACTTTTCGACAAGCTCAAACCCGAAGACTTCAAGACCGAGATGTAAAATATATATTCTCCCCAGACTCTTTGGCGGACAATTTCATCATCTCTCCTTGAGCGCTAAATTTCCATGCCCGAAAAAGGAAAAAATACATCCATAAAATTAGCCCTCTTTGATTTAGATGGTACGCTCACCAAAGAGCGCAGCGCTTGGGAGTTTATTCACCGCCGTTTAGGAGTTTGGGAAGGGCAGGCGGAAAAATATCAAGCCGCTTTCTTGAAGGGTGAAATTTCTTATACCAAATTTTGCCAACTCGACGCGGCCATCTGGAAAGGCATGGCCGTTTCCCAAATAGAGAAAATTTTGCAAGAAATTCCCCTCCAAGATGGCGTAGAAGAGCTCTTAGCCTATCTGCGGTCCAAAAGAGTTAAATTAGGAATAATCTCTTCTGGTCTTTCTTTATTGGCCAATTATTTAAAAAAGAAATATGGTATGGACTATGCCGTGGCTAATGAATTGGAAATAGTTGATGGTCGCCTAACCGGAGGAATTAAGATCAATGTCTATTATGATCGCAAAAAAGAATGGGTAGAAGAGGCGATGCGCAATTTTTTGGTTAAGCGAGAGGAAATTATGGCGGTCGGTGATAGTCATGGCGATATAGACATGCTGCAAATGGCAGGCCTGCCCATTGCTTTTAACTCATCTTCAAGAACCTTAGCCGAAATAGCCAAGATTTATGTGGAAAGCTCGGATTTACGCGATCTTATTCCGCACTTAAAATGTTTTCTGGAGTAAAAAAATCTTTCCTTAATTTAATGAGGCCGTAAAATAATGATTTATCTTTGTCCTCATTGTCAAACCCAAAATTTTTTCCCTCCTGCTCGGAAAAAATTTCAAAACAAAGCTCCCCTCCGTTGCTGGAAATGCGGCCGCAATATAAAAAGCGAAAAGAAAAACAAAAATAAATCAAAAAAGAAAAGTTTTCAGAAGGCTCAGTAAAGCCTCAGAAGCTATGAAAAACCTGTAGCCAAAAGGAAAGCCGATAGCCTGTATCTGGCCATGTGGCACAATTTTGACAAAGTCTCGCCTCGGTTTTCGTCATGGCGAGCGCAGCGTGGCCAGCTCATTATATTTTCATTCAATTACGAAATTACTTCGATTATTACGCTCCCTCGTGATGACATTAGGATACAGTCGAAGAGGAAGCAGAGGTTAAAAGTATTTTTATCACATAAGATAAAGAGAACACGAAAATT
>JBNAWB010000138.1:0-9751 GCA_049699975.1 Thermodesulfobacteriota bacterium | reverse complement strand
TCTCCCTCCCGCCTGAAGTAGGTACGAATTTCAAAAGTGATCGACGGTCAGATTCATAATCTGACTGTCCAACAGTTCTAATATTTCTCGCCAGCAGGAAATAGGCAGGAGGGAGAGAAGCTCTCATTAAAATTAGGCATTTATTCTTTCAAGGGTGCGGGCAGAATATGCAAAAAATCATTAACCAATCATAAATTGGTTATAATAAAAATTTAAAAATTTTAAAATTTCTTGCGATTTTTTAAATTGAATGGTATTAAATATATGTAGAAGGATGGATTATAAAACAAACCAAAGGGGAATGGTTTAACAAATTTTTGAAATGGCTTTCTTAAAAGATTCTGATCAAGTTGTTTTGGCAAAACTTAAAAAATTTCTGGAAGATAAAAAATTACTTTCCCAAGGAAGATTACCCTCCGAACGGGCCCTCGCTATTGAATTAGGCATTCCTCGTTCTGCCCTCAGAAAAGCTATGATGGTTCTTCAGGAAGAAGGCCTAATTTGGCGACATGTTGGCCGCGGAACTTTTATAGGCCCGAAACCAGAGGCTATTAGAACTCAAGAAGAACTTTCTTCGGTAACTTCCGTGACCAATCCAGCAGAAATAATGGAAGCCAGGCTCTTATTAGAACCCAAATTAGCTGCCTTGGCTGCTTTAAGGGTATCACTAAATGAAATTTCCCAAATGGAGATATATATCCAAAGGGCTCAAGAAGCAAATAAAACAGAACAATTCGAGCATTGGGATGAACAACTCCATTTAGCCATTGCCCGAGCAACTGATAATAATTTATTGATTTCTCTTTTTATGGTTATCCATAAAATTAAACAGAGCAATATTTGGGGTAAGCTCAAAGAAGCTTCCCTTACTTCGGAAAGACAAAAAATTTATCATACTCAACATCGGGAAATTGTGGACGCTCTGAAATACCGCGACGCATCAAAAGCTGAGGACCTTATGCGCGAACATTTAGAGACTATCAAAAGTCATCTTCTGGAAATTTATAAATTTGCTTAAATTAAATAGGGAAAAGACATGAATAAATATGGGTATAATGGAAAAGTTCTTCATGTAAACCTAAGCACTAAAGAATTTAAAGTGGAAAGTCCGCCCGAAATTTTTTATAGGCAATATTTCGGTGGCCGAGGATTTATCGCTTACTATCTCTTGAAAAAAATGAAGGGCGGAGAAGATCCTCTGGGCCCCGAAAATATTCTCGTCTTCGCTGCTAGTGTTTTAGGTGGTGCTCCTGCTCATGGCCTTTGCCGATTTTCGGTGGGTGCCAAGTCCCCTCTTACCGGGGCTTTTGGTGAATCAGAAGCAGGCGGTTATTGGGGGCCTGAGCTAAAATTTTCCGGATTTGATGCTTTAGTTATTGAAGGGGAATCACCTCAGCCCGTATACCTTTTTATCAATGATGGGAAGGTGGAGATAAAAGAAGCAAAACATATATGGGGATTGCGTACAGGCGATGCTCAAGATATTATCCGCCGCGAAATAGGAGATGAACGCGCCCGCGTATTAATAATTGGCCCCGCAGGGGAAAACAAGATTCCCTATGCCAACATAGCAAATGAGTTGGCCCATTTCTCTGGTCGAACAGGCATGGGAGCAGTGATGGGGTCAAAGAATCTAAAGGCCATAGTTTGCCGGGGTACCCAAAAAATTAGATTAAATAATCCGGAATTAGTGGCTGAAGTGGCTAAAAGAGTAGCGCGGGATCGCAATAAGCATCCCCTGAGTTATGGATTACATTGGATTGGTACCCCAGGTGCCATTCTCCATTTTAATCATGCCGGCACCTTGCCAACCAAGAATTTTCGGGAAGGAACCTTTGCGGGAGCAGAAAAAATATCCGGCGAAAGGATGATTGAAACAATATTGCAAAGGCGGGAAGGATGTTATGCCTGCGCTATTAAATGTAAGAGAGGAGTAGGTTTTAAAAGCGACCGATTCACGGTGAACCTGCGTTACGGTGGGCCAGAATATGAAGCCCTGGCCGCTCTGGGCTCCAATTGCGGAATCGATGATTTAGAGGCTATAGCCAAGGGTAATGAATTATGCAATCAACTGGGGTTAGACGTAATCTCTATGGGCAACAGTATAGCTTTCCTTATGGAATGCCAAGAAAAGGGATTGTTGCCGGCAAGTTGGCGGGAGGGATGGGACGTTTCTTTTGGTCAGGCTGAAGTAATGCTGAAGTTGATCGAAGACACAGCTTTTCGGCGTGGTTTGGGAGAGCACTTGGCGAAGGGCGTGCGGGCTATGGCCAAAGAATTAGGTCCAGAGGCAGAAAAGTTAGCCGTACATGTCAAAGGGCAAGAAGTTCCGCTTCATGACGCGCGGGGAAAAGCGGCGGTAGGCTTTGGCTATGCCGTGGTAGAAAAAGGAGCTGATCACCTTGTATCCGGTTTTGATATCCTATATGAACGGGCCGATCATCCCGGCTTTCAGGCAGTGGCTCCCTTAGGTCTGCTTGAGCCTTTGGAAGTAAATGACCTAGGCCCCAAAAAGATTAGGCTCTTTACTTATATGTCTTTTTTATGGAGCTTTTATAACTGTGCCAGTGTTTGTAATTTTGCCTTTGTCCCGCGTTCGATTACTAACCTAAATGAGTTAGTGAATTTAGTTAGGGGAATAACCGGTTGGGAAACTTCCCTTTGGGAATTAATGAAAGTGGGGGAGAGAGCGATTAATATGGCGCGGGCCTTCAATGTGCGGGAGGGATTTTCTAAAAAAGATGATAATCTACCAGAAAGATTCTTCCAACCCTTGGAAGGAGAGGGACCACTAAAAGGCTTCAAAATTGATCGGCAGGCTTTTCAAGAAGCTTTAGATTTATACTACGGGATGATGAATTGGGATAAGGAAAAAGCTTCTCCCACAAGAGCAAAACTTGTGGAATTAGATATTGAATGGGTATGGGATAGCCTTCCTCCGCATATAAAGGGTGGTCATTAAAAACTAATTATGATTCGCCAAGATCTAAGACCAGAAGTGGGGCAAATAAAATTATCTCTCCATAGTAATTTAGTTCGGTATGTGGGAGAAAAAACTAATTCTTTTTCGTGGCCCATCCATGAAGGAGAGACCATTCAAAGCTTAATTGAAAAACTCAAGATTCCGGGGGAAGAGATAGGTTTAATAGTAATCAACGGCAGTACCCAAAAAGACCGGCAATTAGTTCTGCACCCTGGCGACGAGGTAAAAATTTTTGGCTTAGTGGGGGGAGGATGAGTTTTTATTAATTCCTTAAAAGGAGATAGGCCCATGCAAGAGTTAGCTGGAGTCTTTCCCTATTTAGTTTCGCCAATAGATGAGAGAGGGAAAGTAAAAGAAGCAGTACTGAAAGATTTAGTTAATTACCTGATTGAAATGGGCGTTCATGGGTTAACTCCCTTGGGCAGCACAGGGGAATTTGCTTATCTAACCTGGCCCCAAAGGCAAAAAGTAGTAGAAGTTGTGGTCGAAGCTAATGCGGGGAGAGTCCCGGTGGTCGCTGGGGTGGCCCACACTTCTATTCCAGAAGCAGTGCGCCAAGCAAAAGAAATGGAAAAGATTGGTGTGGATGGGATATTGGCCATAATGGATACGTATTTTCCCGTAACTCCAGAAGGGACTATAGCCTATTTTCGGAGCATTGCTGAAGCCATCTCTCGGCCGGTGGTTCTTTACACCAATCCCAGTTTTTCGGGCACTAATTTATCCTGGGAAGTAATCGAAGCTTTGGCCGCTGTTCCTAATATCCGCTATTTAAAAGATGCTTCCGCTAATACGGGAAACTTATTAACTATCATGAATCGCCTGGAAGGTAAGCTAAAAGTTTTTAGCGCTTCTGCGCATATACCTTTAGTGGTCATGATGTTTGGAGGCGTGGGCTGGATGGCCGGGCCGGCCTGTGTTATTCCCAAAGAAAGTGTAAAACTTTACGAATTGGCTAAAAAAAAGCAGTGGGCAGAAGCTATATCCTTGCAAAAAAATCTTTGGCAGATAAACTATATTTTCCAAAAATATTCTTTGGCTCCTTGTATAAAAGCCTGTTTAGAATTGCAGGGATTTCCGGTGGGCGATCCTATTCCTCCTTTGCAGCCCCTAAAAGGAAATGCCCTCAAGGAAATTGCTGAGGTATTAAAGTCTATCGGCGCCCTGCCCAAAGGATAAAGAAAAAGAATGCGCCAAGAGGAATTTTTATGTCCATTGATCGAGTAAGCGGTCTCGCTCTTTTAGGAATCTCCATTTTCGTGGCTGTGGAAAGCAGAGTCTTACCTTTTGGAACGCACAGCCGACCTGGACCTGCTTATCTACCTTTTATTTTAGCCCTTTTTCTTGGGGCCATGAGCCTAATTTTAATTTTTTATCCTAAAAAAGATTCTTTATCTATTAAACAACTTAGATGGACAGAGGGAAAGCATGCCCTCGCTATATTGGCCTGCTGTTTTTTTGGTACCTTCGCCATTGACCAATTGGGTTATAGAATCACCATGATTATAATCTTGGGCTTCCTTTTGGCAGTGCTTGAGCGGATGAAAATTTGGTGGGCTTTGCTTTGGACTCTGGGCCTGGCTCTGGGATCGTTTTGGGTTTTCGATTCTTTGTTGAAAGTCCCTCTGCCGCGAGGGGGGTTAGGAATCTGAAATGACCGAGACCTTTCAAAATTTATTGCTTGGTTTTGCCACTGCTTTGACACCTGCTAATCTATTTTATGCTCTAATGGGTTGTTTAATTGGCACTATGGTGGGCGTTTTGCCAGGCGTTGGCCCATTGGCCGGAATAAGTTTACTTCTGCCGACTACTTTTGGATTAGACCCCACGGGAGGGCTAATTCTTCTTTGCGGAGTTTATTACGGAGCTATGTATGGCGGTTCCACAACTTCTATTTTGATGCGTATACCTGGAGAGGCTGCCTCAGTTATGACTTGTATTGATGGCTATGCTATGGCCCAAAAGGGACGCGCCGGTCCAGCCCTTTTCATTGCTGCTTTTGGCTCCTATATTGCGGGAACATTAAGTGTCATCGGGTTGATGTTTTTAGCGCCGCCTCTGGCGCGTTTTGCCTTAGGCTTTGGTCCACCGGAATATTTTTCTCTATTAGCCATGGGGCTTATAGTTTTGGGGTATATGACTGGTGGCTCAATGGTAAAGAATTTGGCTATGATTGCCCTGGGACTTCTTTGCGGCATGATCGGCATTGATCATATGAGCGGTTATTTTCGTTTTTCCTATGGGGTAGCCGCATTGGGTGATGGTATTGGGGTAGTGCCAGTAGCGGTGGGTCTATTTGGTATTGCCGAGATTCTTGCTACTGCTGGACAGGAAAAGAGACCAGAAGTAATTAAGCCTAAATTGCGAGATCTTTTGCCTTCGCGGGAAGAATTTAGGGATGCCTTAAAACCAATTGGCCGTGGTACAATATTGGGTTTTTTTATCGGCATAATCCCGGGCTCGGCTCATATTATTTCCACTTTTGTCTCTTATGCGGTGGAGAGGAGGTTGTCTAAGCAGCCCGAGAAATTTGGCCGCGGGGCTATTGAGGGTGTGGCTGCTCCGGAATCTGCTAATAATGCGGCCAGTGAAGGAGCATTAGTGCCCATGTTAGCTTTGGGAGTTCCCACAGGGCCAATCCCTGCCGTGCTTTTAGCAGCCTTGATGGTGCATGGGATAAACCCAGGTCCTCTTTTCATAAAAGAACAACCGGTGATCTTTTGGGGACTGATTGCCAGCATGTATATTGGTAATTTTGTCCTTTTGCTGCTTAACCTGCCCTTGGTTGGGCTATTTGTTAATTTTTTACGCATTCCTTATAAAATTCTCTATCCTATGATTTTGATGTTCTGTATTGTGGGCGTTTATGCTGTGAATACGAGTTATGTTGATGTAGGCATCATGGCCGTCATGGGGATGCTCGGATATTTGCTCCGCAAGTTCGATTACGAAACTGCCCCGATTGTTTTGGGAGTGGTAATAGCTCCCATTATGGAAATGAGTTTTCGGCAAGCATTAGCCATGTCCGGCGGGAAATATAGCATATTTATTCAGCGGCCTATTTCTGCTCTTTTTTTGGCGGGTGCTTTTCTGATGATTATTTTGGCTTTGCGCCCGCTCATCAAGAAAGGAATTGATTGGGGCTGGAGAAATCAGTTGAGTAAAGCAGAAAAAGGAGACTAAATTTTTTAGTCCCCAATTATTAAATTAAAAGGAGGAAAATTCAATGAACAAAGGGAGATGGTTATTGGCCATTTTATTAGGGGTTAGTGGATTAATTGGGACGCTTGGAATCGTCTGGGCAGATTATCCGACAAGACCGATAACAATGGTGGTACCTTTTCCACCAGGCGGAGTGGCGGATCTCACCGCTCGACCTTTGGCCGCAGCCTTAGAACCCATCCTCAAACAACCGGTAGCAGTGGTAAATAAATCCGGAGCAGGAGGAGCAGTGGGCATGCAGTTTGTGGCGGTGGCCAAACCAGACGGCTACACATTACTCTTAGCGCTTTCGAGTATTTCGGTTATGCCCGAAGTAGACAAACTTTTTGGAAGACCCCAGACCTATAAGCGCGAAGACTTTGTGCCCATTGCTTTATTAAATGCAGATCCCACTGTCCTGGCTATAAGAAAAGAAGCCCCTTGGAAGTCAGTGGCCGATTTTGTAACTGACGCTAAGAAACGACCGGGGGAGATAAAATATAGTTCTTCGGGCATGTATGGTACTCTACATGTAGCTATGGAAATGTTTGCCCATGCCGCGGGCATAAAATTGCGCCATATACCAACCCAGGGAGGAGGACCAGCTTTGACTGCTCTCTTAGGAGGTCATGTGGATGCCTTTGCTGTAGGCCCGAGTGTAATTGCCTCGCAGTTGAAGGCAGGTACAGTGCGGGTATTAGCTTGCTGGGGAGCAAAAAGATTGGCGTCCATGCCTGATATTCCTACTTTCATAGAACTGGGATATAAAGACGTAGAATTTTATATCTGGGCCGGCCTGTTTGCTCCCAAAGCAACTCCTCCTGAAATAGTTAAGATCTTGCGCGCAGCCACTAAAAAAGCAGCTCATAGCGCTGAATTTAAGAATGCCATGGATAAACTTAATACACCTATTTATTACCTCGATGGGCCGGATTTCCAAAAATTTTGGGATGAAGATGCCGCCCGCCTGGCTAAAGCAAT
This sequence comes from Thermodesulfobacteriota bacterium, assembly GCA_049699975.1. Lineage (GTDB taxonomy): Bacteria > Desulfobacterota > SM23-61 > SM23-61 > SM23-61 > CAZAGD01. The sequence continues at coordinate 2,586 of JBNAWB010000138.1, read as the reverse complement.
CCGCAACATAGGCAAAGTCGAGTGAAATAAGGAGGTAAGATGAAAAATATAGGTTTTATCGGTTTAGGCCTCATGGGAAGAGAAATGTCCCGGCGGTTGTTGGAAGGAGGGTATTCTTTAACTGTATGGAATAGGACAAAAGAAAAGGCTGATCCTCTGCTTAAGGCCGGGGCTAAATGGGCTGATTCGCCCAAGGCAGTGGCCCAGGCAGCGGATGTAGTAATTACTATGGTAACTGACTCAGCAGCAGTGGAAGAAGTGGTTTGCGGGAAAGATGGAGTATTAGAAGGAGCGCATCCAGGAATGATTTTAATTGATATGAGTAGTATTGCTCCGGAAATGTCGCGATCAATTGCCACGCGCGCCCAAGAAAAAGGAGTAGTAATGCTGGATGCCCCCGTTACCGGAAATCCAAAAGTAGCTGCCGAAGGAAAATTGGGCATAATGGTTGGCGGCCCTAAAGAAACGTTTGAGGCCTGCTTGCCTATTTTTGAAAAGATGGGCGTGAAGATTATTCATGTTGGTGAAAATGGGAAAGGAACTACTCTCAAGTTGATCAATAACTTGATTATGGGCATAGCCATCCAAGCTGTAGCCGAAGCCTTAGTTCTAGCCCAAAAAGCAGGCATTGATCCTATTAAGGTAATGGAAATAACCTCGGTCGGCGGTGCCCGCACCGGTGCTATGGAAACCAGGGGGCTCCGAATGATTAAGCATGATTTTGCTCCTGGGTTTTCTCTAAACAACATGTATAAAGATTTATCTACGGCCATCAAACTGGCTGATGAAGTAGGCGCGGTTCTTCCGACGGGAAGTATTACCCGGGAGATTGTGAAGGCGGCTAAAACCCGAGGAAGAGGAGAGATGGAAGCTTCTGTGGTCATTACGATCCTGGAGGAATTGGCAAATATTACTAATTTAAATAAAGTTTAAAAAAGAAAATTTAAAAAATTAAAAGGGGACCTAATTTTCAGGTCCTCTTTTTTGAAAAAAATGGAAAAGGAGACAGAAAAAAGATGTTTCAGATGATCCAGTTCGCCACTCCATCCATAATCTTCGGGATGGATACCATCCAGCAACTCGGGCAGCAGGCAAAGAAATTAGGGGCCGGGCGAGTTCTCTTGGTAACCGGTCCTAATGTCAAAGAAGCAGGTGTCTTGGAGAAAGCGCTATCTTCTCTGAAAGCAGAGTCTATAGATGTAGAGGTTAATATCCAAGGAAGGGATACTCCTGAACCGGCTACCAGCGTGGTGGAAGAGACGGCCGAAGTAGCCCGGAAAGGAAAATTTGAGGTCATCATTGGGTTAGGCGGGGGAAGTATCTTGGATGTAGCCAAGATGGCCTCAGCTTTGGTAACCAATCCCGGAAAGACAAAAGATTACTTTGGACGGGAAAAAGTTCCCAAGAGAGGAAAACCCACGATCATCATTCCTACTACCTCTGGAACAGGAGCTGAAGTTACCAAACACGCGATTTTTTTGGATCGGGAAGTAAATGTAAAAAAGGCTGTTGCTTCTACGGCTTTATTGCCCAATGTAGCTATTGTAGACCCTATGTTAACTGTAAGCTGCCCGCCGCGCGTTACGGCCAGTGCCGGGATAGATGCTTTTATCCATGCAGCGGAGCCATTTCTTTCTAAGAATGCCAACCCCATTACTGATGCTATAGCCCTGGAAGCCGTTTCCATCATTACCCGTTGGTTGGGCCCGGCTTTTGCCGATGGTCAGAATTTAGAAGCACGCTATTACATGGCCTTGGGCAGTTTGATGGCCGGGATAGTGCTCAATAATTCGGGAACAAGTCTCGTCCATGCCATGGCCTATCCTGTGGGAGGCGAATATCATACCCCTCATGGCATTACTTTAAGCGCCCTCCTCTTAGCCTGTTTTGAAGGAATTATGGTGGCCAAGCAGGAAAAGATGGTAGAGCTGGCTATCGCTATGGGTGAAAATGTAGACGGCCTGCCTGCTCGAGAAGCTGCGGCGCGAGCTTTGGAAGCAATCAAACATTTGTTGCAAAGCGTTGATTTACCAACTTCCTTAACGGATTTGAATATTACCGATAAGACTAAGGTGCCCCGGTGGGCAGTGGAAGCCCATAAAGAGCAGAGATTACTTTCTCGCTCTCCGCGATTGCTCACTGTAAAAGATATTGAAAAAATATATGAGCGGGCCTTTTAAGCGGTGATATTTTTCACTTACGAAAAAGATTTCCCTTCTGCCTTCTGAGGGGTTTGATAATGGAAAGCTGGAGAAGAGCCTTTGCTAATCCGCCAGCTCTCAACTCTCTCTAAATATGTGCCGATGTCCATTCCGTGATAGACCTGCCGCGAATCGGTAAAAATAATTTCCCATTTAAGGCTTGCCCCGCTTTTGGGCCAATTTTTGTCTTCTTTTGAGCCGTCGGTCCTAAAATTACCAAAAATTCTTTTAGCATAATAATTTCAAAAGTTAATTTAATTCCATCTAATATTTAATTTTTAGGCATTATATAACCATTTTCCCAAAAATCCATAATTTTCAACTAGATAATCTGACCGTCGATCAGTTTTAATTTTTCTCACCAGCAGGAGACAGGCGGGAGGGG
>JBNAWB010000137.1:0-9851 GCA_049699975.1 Thermodesulfobacteriota bacterium | reverse complement strand
GATATTTGATACCATATAGAATTTCAACATTGGACACATTTAATCCTGAGCTAATCCAATGAAGAAGGTTCATCATGACAGGTTTTCTAAGAATTTAATGCGCTCATTAATAAGCTTACGCTGGTGGGGGTAATTTACCCAGCATGCGGCGCAGCTCCTCCCCCTGAACAATTTCTTTTTCCAGGAGAAGTTTGGCTAAGGCATCGAGTGTTTCTCTTTTTTCCGAAAGAATTTGCTTCACGCGCCGATGTGCTTCTTCCATTACTCGGGATATCTCCTCATCTATTTCCGCAGCTTTAGCTTCGCTATAAGTTTTAGTAGGCGTAAAGCTTTCCGGCAAGAACATGGGGCGCCGTTCCCGTTCGTAAGTCACCAGACCCAAGCGGTCGCTCATCCCGTATTCCGTAACCATCGCCCGGGCAATATCAGTTGCTCTCTGCAAGTCACTTTGGGCGCCTGTGGACATCTCGCCAAAGACCAGTTCTTCCGCTACCCGCCCGCCTAAGAGCACGGCGATCCGATCTAAAAGTTCAGAACGGGTCATCAAATAGCGATCTTCGGTCGGTTGTTGTTGGGTATAGCCTAAAGCAGCAATTCCCCGCGGGATAATAGAAATTTTATGGACCGGATCTGCGTACTGAACACATTCAGCCACGATGGCGTGGCCTGATTCATGGTAGGCCACGATCTCTTTTTCGCGCTGATTCATCATTCTTTTCTTCTTCTCTAAGCCAGCGACCACACGGTCAATAGCCTCATCAAATTCTTCTGGCCCCACCATCTCCTTATTTTTTCTGGCCGCCAGTAGCGCGGCTTCATTTACTAAATTAGCCAGATCAGCACCTACAAAACCAGGAGTGCGGGCGGCAATCTTATGCAAATCTACATCTGGTGATAATTTGACATTGCGCGAATGAATCTTCAATATAGCTTCCCGTCCATTGATATCTGGCCGATCTACTAAAACTTGGCGATCAAATCGTCCTGGTCGCAAAAGAGCCGGGTCCAAAATCTCGGGCCGGTTAGTGGCCGCCATGATGATTACGCCTTTATTCGATTCAAACCCATCCATTTCCACTAAAAGCTGGTTCAAAGTCTGCTCCCTTTCATCATGTCCACCCATAACATTGATGCCCCGAGCTTTTCCCAAAGCATCCAACTCATCAATGAAAATAATACAGGGAGCATGGGCCGTAGCTTGGGAGAAGAGGTCTCTCACTCTGGCCGCCCCGACCCCCACAAACATCTCCACAAATTCTGAACCGCTGATACTAAAGAAGGGTACCTTAGCTTCCCCGGCTACGGCTTTCGCCAGAAGGGTTTTTCCTGTTCCCGGTGGACCAACCAGGAGGACGCCTTTGGGAATTCTTCCCCCCAAGCGACGGAATTTCTCGGGATTCTTCAAAAACTCTACTACTTCCTGCAATTCTTCTTTGGCTTCATCAATTCCCGCCACATCGGCAAAAGTTACCTTAGTTTCATCCTCAGCATAAAGCTTAGCTTTACTCTTACTAAACGACATTACGCCATATCCAGGCCCCATCCTCTTTATGGCGTAACGCCAGATTAAAAAGAAAATGCCCAATGGAATAATCCAAGAGAAAAGGTTGCTGAGAAATTTGCTTTGGTAAAGACCAGAATAATTTACTTTCCGCTCGTCGAGTTCTTTAATCAGATTAGGATCCTCCACCCGCACCGTCATGAATTCTTGGTCCCTGCGCCCTTCTTTCCCTTTAATTGTACCGGTAATCGTCTCTGGCCCAATAACCACATTGGTTATTTGCCCCTCGGCCAGATATTGTTTGAACTTACTGTAAGAAATGGTCTCCACCCGGGGGGAAAGAAAATACTGTTGCAGTAAAGTCAAGATGAGAAAGACAATTAGGAAATACCAAATGCTGAAATGAGCTTTGGGAGGGAGAGATTGCTTTCTCTTCTCATATTCTGGCGCTTTAAATAAAGAGCTCAGCTTTTCTTTAAATTTTTCTTCTTGTTTTTTCTCATCTTCAGCCATATATCCTGCACCTCGTATCTTTTCTCTCGGCTAAGAGATTTTTGGACATTAAATTATGGGAAGTGATTAAGATTTAATCTCGCGCAGAGTTTTCTCTATCTCCTCGGCCACGAGTAAATCTGTAGCTTCGCCCCTTTCTTTTAGCTTAGCTATTATTTTTTTTCGGTCTTCCGCAGATTTATTCTGGGCAAATTTAAATTTACCCGCCATCTCTTCTACACGCAAACCATAGACTCCAGTAGCCGGAAGAATTTTAGCATAAAACGGATCATGAGGAGTTATCTTTCGGTAGCGCCCTTCTGGTTGATATTTAGCCATCAATTTATTGAGCACTTGACATTTTTCGTCAGGGTCAATAAAGGAGCTGACCCGGCCCCGCACAATCACGGATTTAAAAGTGCTGGTGGCTGCGGTAGCATTTTCTTCGGCCGCAAAATAAGAAGGAATGTACAAAGGAAGCAAGACTGCCGCAAATACGGCGCGCGGATCTTCGCGCAAACAATTGAAGCGCTCGCCGGCCACAGCTCCGTGCCAATAAATCCAACCATCTTTATACACAAAATTTAAGGGAGTTATGCGCGGCCATCCGTCAGCGCCGTTGAAGGCCAGGTATCCGGCAGGCGCTTTATTAAGCACCTCTTCGATAAGCTGGCGTTCTTTAACTTCGAATTCTTTCCTTCTCACTTTCCCTCCTAAATCTAACTTGTTAAATCCCAAATTTTATGCTCAGCGACCTATTTTGAGGCCACTCGGCAAACCCCATCCTCCTTATCCGCACCAAATGAAAATAAGAACTCCCTTCCTTTTCACCCTTTATTTCTTCTCTCCTAAAGATAAGCTATAATAGCATATATGCCCGAGCAGGAAAACAGAGAATTGCGCAAAATTATATTAAATCGCCTTCAGAACCAGGGCCCTATTACCTTCGCTGATTTTATGGAAACGGTCCTTTATCATCCTCAAGAAGGATATTATTATTCTGCCCGGGAAAAAATTGGTGTTCAAGGGGACTATTATACTAGCCCTTATTTACACCCTATCTTCGGCAATCTTCTGGCTAGACAAATCCGGCAAATGTGGCAAATTCTTGATTATCCTTCTCCTTTTTATGTGGTGGAGATAGGGGCAGGCAAAGGGTTGCTCTGCACTCATATTCTCCATTATTGCCAAAAGCACTTTCCCGAGCTCTACCAAGAATTAAATTACCTAATCTTGGAGAAAAGCCCTTTTTGGCAGAAGGAACAGAAAAAACTTCTGGCTGAATTTTTCAAGGCGGGAAAAGTACACCAAACTTCCCTCGATGCTCTTATAGGAGAGGCCAACCCAATAATGGGCTGTATCTTCTCCAATGAATTAATCGATTCCTTTCCCGTTCATCTCATCTGCCAAGAAGAAGGAGAACTTCAAGAAATTTTCGTTGACTATGATGGACAAAATTTTGTGGAAGTTCGCGGGAAACTAAGCACCCCTTTACTTATTGATTACATGCAAAATTATGCCTCTCCTCTTACCGAAGGTCAAAGGGCCGAAGTAAATTTAAAAGCTTTAAATTGGTTGGTGGAGGTGGCTTTTATTTTAAAAAGAGGCTTTTTGATAACTATTGATTATGGTTACGAAGCAGAAGAGCTTTATCATCCTACGCGGCGAGAAGGTACTCTCCTTTGCTACTATCGCCATACAACCTCAACCAATCCTTATATACGCCTGGGCTATCAGGATATAACTGCCCACGTAAATTTTAGCGCTTTAATAAAAAAAGGGGAGAGCTTAGGTCTCCTGAAGAACGGATTAATAGAACAATATAAATTTTTAGTTGCTTTGGGACTTCTGCGGGATTTGGAAAATTTGGAAATAAATCGGTACCAATTTTCGACAGTGGAATTTTTAAAACAAAAATTGGCCATGAAGAGTTTCCTCGTCCCCGGAGGAATGGGCACAATCTTCAAAGTACTCATTCAAAGTAAAGGGGTTGAGGAAGTCAGCCTCCTTGGCCTTCAAGATGTCTTTGCTCCGCCATCGGCATTAAAAAAGACTCTGGCCCCAGATATTCTCCCCTAATTTCTCTTTTACAATGAGGAATTAAAATAGGACCAATGAATTTTTTCTTGAAATTATAGAGGCAAACAAGCTAAATTAAACCCTAAATTATTCGTTGGACATTAACAGGTAAAATAAGGAGAGCTATCCATGAAGGGGCTATATAAAGTTTTAGTAAGCGATAATATCTCAGCCGAGGGAAAGGCTATTTTGGAGCAAGCCCAAGGAATAGAGGCTGACATTAGAGCCAAAGTCCCCCCCGATGAGTTGAAGAGGATTATCAAAGATTATCATGGTCTGATCGTGCGCAGCGCGACTAAGGTAACTGCGGAAGTAATTGCTGCTGCGCCCAATCTGCGGGTTATCGGCCGCGCTGGTACAGGAGTGGACAACATTGATCTGGAGGCGGCTTCTAAGAAAGGGATCGTAGTTATGAATACGCCTGGCGGCAATACCCTCTCCGCTGCCGAACATACAATCTCTTTGCTGCTCTCTTTGGCCCGCCACATTCCCCAAGCCACAGCTTCGGTAAAAGCTGGCCGATGGGAGAAAGAACGGTTTATGGGTACAGAAGTCCAGGGGCAAACATTAGGGATAATCGGCTTAGGAAGTATTGGTTCGGTTGTGGCCAGGCTGGCCGAAGGATTGGGGATGAAAGTAATCGGCTACGATCCTTATTTATCAGCCGAAGTGGCGGCCAAGAGGAAAGTGGAAATGGTGACTTTGGATGAACTCCTGGCCAGGTCTGATTTTATTACTGTGCACACTCCTTTGACCTCTACCACCAAAGGCTTAATTAATGCCCATGCCATAGAAAAGATGAAAAAAGGAGTCCGCCTTATTAATTGTGCCCGGGGAGGGATTATTGAAGAAAAGGCCCTTTATGAAGCTATCATCAAGGGGAAAGTTGCTGGAGCAGCCTTGGATGTTTTTGAAAAAGAACCTCCCGGAGCTAATCCGCTCTTGGAATTGGATCAAGTGATCTGTACTCCCCATTTAGGAGCTTCTACTACCGAAGCCCAAATTAAAGTATCTATAGCTATTGCCCAGCAAGTAGTAGAATATCTGCTCCAAGGAACAGCCCGCAATGCCGTTAATCTGCCCGCCGTTAGCGCGGAAACCTTAGCCCTCCTTTCTCCTTATCTTACCTTAGCGGAAAAGATTGGTAAATTTCAGGCGCAGATAAGCTCGGGCCGGATGCAGGAAGTGAATGTCACTTATAGCGGGCAAGTAGTAGATATGGATACCACCCTGATCACTATGTCTTTATTAAAAGGATTATTAGATCCCATCATCGAGGAAAAGGTAAATTATGTAAATGCGCCCATTTTAGCCAAGGAAAGAGGGATAAAAGTTAAAGAAGCTAAAAGTAGAGAAGCCGAAGATTTTACTACTTTGCTAACGGTCCAATTACATACTGATATCGGTCAAAATACGGTTGCGGGCACCCTCTTTGGCAAGAATGAACCCCGTTTTGTGCGCATCAATAAATTTGTGACCGAAGCTATTCCTGAAGGCCATATTCTCTTCATTCATAATCAAGATAAACCAGGGGTGATCGGTAACTTGGGCAACCTTTTGGCCTCGCACCAGATAAATATTGGCCAGATGCATTTAAGCCGCGATAAAGCTGGTGGAACAGCCATCTCTCTAATCCACGTAGATGAGAAGGTTTCTCCCGAAGTCCTGGATGCACTTTTAAAACTTCCCTATATCTTGTCTGCCGTCCAAGTGGAATTATGAACCTTGACGGGATGGCCAAATCATAATGTGTTATAGCGGCGACTTATATAAATGCCGACTACCTTTTATAGCTGGCTTATTAAGGCAAGGACTAAATTTTGGCTATATATAGCCAACTTCGCAGAGCAAGATTTTGGGGCTGGCCTATTTGGGCCAGGGATAACCTCTTGTCTTACGTCTCTAAGCTTAGCGAAAAGGGAGGATTAAAAAATGGCCCGAGAAAGGTTAATCGTCATTGGCGGAAATGCGGCGGGGATGAGCGCAGCCGCGCAGGCCCGTCGCCAAAGACCAGATTTGGAGATTATCGCTTTTGAACAAAGCCCGCATACTTCTTACTCCGCTTGAGCTATTCCTTACTATCTCGGCCAGGTGGTCGACGATTGGCACCTTTTAATAGCTCGTTCTCCCCAAGCTTTTCGGGAAAAACAAGGAATAGATGCCCGCGTTGGGCAAAAAATTGCGGAGATCGATTTAGGAAAACGCCAGGTCCTGGCAGAGGATTTAAACGCGGGCAAAACTTATTGGGAACCTTTCGATCAATTGCTAATTGCCACGGGAGCCATTCCTATTCGTCCACCGATTCCTAATATAAATGCCCAAGGAGTATATGTATTAAACACGTTACAAAGTGGGTTAGAGCTGCGCCAAGTATTAGATGAAAAGAAAATAAAGAATATCGTCATTATCGGTGGAGGTTATATCGGCTTAGAAGCAGCTGAAAACTTTGCCCGCCGCAACTTAGACATTACTATTATCGAAAAGATGCCGCAGCTTATGAACACCTTAGATGCGGACATGGCTGCCTTGCTTATTAAACCCTTAGAAGAAAGGGGCATCAAAATTTATTTAAATGAAGCTTTAGCAGGTATAGAAACCTCAGCGGGAGAAGCGAAAGCAGTAGTCACTGAGCAAAGGTCTCTTCCTGCCGATTTAGTACTCCTCGGCCTGGGCGTCCGGCCTAATTCTATCTTAGCTAAGGCGGCAGGCATTCCCATCGGCCAAACAGGAGGCCTAAAAGTAAATGTCCGTATGCAAACGGACGTGGAGAAGGTCTGGGCCGCGGGAAACTGCGCCGAAACTTTTCATTTAGTAAGTCGCCGACCTTTTTTTGTAGCCTTAGGAACTGTGGCCAATAAGCAGGGCAGAATAGCCGGCCTCAATATTGCCGGCGGCCAAGCCACTTTCCCTGGGGTGGTGGGCACAGCCATGGTCAAAGTAGGTGATTTAGAAGTGGCCCGGACGGGTTTGCAAGAAAGAGAAATTCAAGAGTTAGGCTTATCTTATGTTTTCGCTAAAATTGAGGCCCAAACTAAAGCCCGCTATTTTCCGGGGACCCAACCCATAACGGTGAAAATTTTTGCGGAGAAAGGATCTGGTCGTCTTTTAGGAGGACAAATCGTCGGCGGCGAAGGAGCAGGCAAACGGATTGATACCATAGCCACTGCTCTCCATGCTGGACTTAATGTAGAAGATTTTCTTAACCTTGATCTGGGCTATTCCCCTCCCTTTTCTCCGGTATGGGATCCAGTTCTCATAGCGGCCCGGCAATTAGTTCATCAAGTTTGAAATGGGCTCTAGAAATGGTCCCACTTTATTTGCTCCCTTTAATAATCTAAAGGGAATTTGCCAGATAATTTAAGGAAAAGGGGAAATTCTTGGAGATGGAGAAAGACTGCCAAAATTCAGGCCAAAATTTTTTGCTGGGCAAACTCGGGATAAATTTTTTCTAATTTTGGACGCACCGTAGTCCGCAAAGTTTGCAATTCCTTATCTGTGGGAGAAGGGGTCATGGTCAGAGATGAAGGCACTTCTAAATCAAAACCCGTATTCTCCAGCACTTCTTCCAAAGTAATTCCAGGATGAAGAGACTCTAAATACCATTTTTTATTTCTCCTATCCCATCCTAAGATCGCCTTAGGAGTTACTAGTTTGGTCGGGCCGCCCGGCCGATAAACTCGCGCCGAAGTAATTCCCGGGGCAGTAACAAAATCTACTTTCTCCACAAAAGTGCGGCGCGTATGTTCTGTACGAAAGAGAATTACCCGCCGAGCCATATAGTATAACATCGCTGAGCCATAAGCTCCTGGAAGCCGCATCTTAGGTGCCTGATAATCTCCTAAAACATGCAAATTAATGTTTCCCTGACTATCTATCTGCAGGCCGCTCAAAAAGAAAAGATCAAGTTCCCCCCGTTGACCTAAAAAATGTAATTCACTGCTACCCCCTAAGAAAGGATGGTATTCTTTGCTACCCAAGATGATGATGGTGGCTTGGGGGGCGTGAAGTTGTTCAGCCAAAAGACAGCCGGCCGCAGGAATTGGAGAAGCAGCCCCCACCCCAACAGTTTCAAAGTTGTGGACTTCCCGCGAAATAATAATGGCCATAAATTCTTCAGGCGTATAGGCCACAGGCGGTTCTTTCATGACTTCTCCTTTTCCCCGGGAGCTAACCAGCCCACTTTTCTAAAATATTCTTCTTCGCTATTAGTGGACCAAATATATTTTTGGAGATAATACTGAAAAGACTCTTCCGTAGCTGCGGAGGCCAAATATTCTTGGAGGTGCTCCTTATCCGCACCATATAATGTTCCGCAAGAGCCGGGATGAGCACCCCCGGGAGAAAATACTACAGCATCAATGTCAAGGGCCGGCAGGAAAGTGTTCGGGTAAGCATCCCGGGGAGTAAGTTCTCGAGGGATAATTTTTTCCGCAGTAACGATCACTCGCCGGGCGGCGCGAGCCAGCATTAAATCATCTCGCGGCCCAAAAGTTATGGCATTCCCCCAAGGATCAGCCTGCAGAGCATGAAAAATGGCTACCTCTGGGCGGATGGGTTGAGCAACCACCACTTCCTCCTCTGGATTAAAGGGATTAATTTCCACCTTGAGATCCGGCCGAAATTTAAGTAAATCGCTCTCTAAAAGGCCGCGCACGGCGACGAAGGGCAAACCTAATGATCCAGCCTGGACCATAGAGTACATCACTCCTCACGTATTATCTTTCATTTTTATGGCTTGTTTTTTTATTGCTCTTTGAAAATTTGGCGCTGGCCCGTAGTCGCCTAGAGAGCAGTAACATGTTTCATACTCCGCCACTACTCCGGCACCTAACAATAGATCGGCATATAGTCCTCCCCCAGGAAGAGTGGCTATCTTTAAATTCTTTATTCTTTGGCGCAATAATTCTCGGGCAAAAGACATCGGCCCGCTCTCTAAGAACTGCGAACTGAAACCCAAAAGATTTCCTTCTTGGACCCAGGCCACTGCTTCTTTTAAAGAGATTAATTTTTCTTTCATGGGCCTGTACCCTCCTCTTACATTTCTTTATGCTTATAACTATTATTTTATTTTTAATCTGTCAAGTTATTTGGGAACCGACCTTGCTCACTTGAAAAATTCCTGAGAAATTCAGGCGGGAAGGAGATGATAGGTAATAATAATAAATAACTAGAGGCAGGCCGGAGGCAGGCCTACCTCTGGCCTGCCTCCGGCCTTTTCTCACCATTGCCCCATTTTCTCAGCAGAAAGGGAAAAGGTGAGGAAGAAATTAAAACGGCTTGCTTAATTTTCTTTTTTAAAATATATTTTGCCTTGGAAAGATTTTTAAAAAAGAAAGGAGATGAAGATGAGCGAATATTTTTACGCCCTCGATGCCCGCAAATATTACCAAGACTTGCAAGAAGCTCAAAGTGATATGTTCCAAGCCTTCCTTAACTTTAATGCTGCTGTATTTGAAAAAGAAAGTACCCTTTCCCGAAAAGTTAAAGAATTAATTGCTGTGGGCGTCGCGCATACTACGCAGTGCCCTTATTGCATTGAAGCCCACGTAAAAGCTGCCCAAAAAGCAGGCGCCACAGACCAGGAAATTGCCGAGGCTATCTTTGTAGCTGCTGCTTTGCGCGCCGGGGGAGCTTTTGCCCATGCCACCATTTCTATGGGGGTGCTAAAAAAATTGGGCTGAGAATTTCTTGACATTTGCTATTAAAATTAGGTAAAGATTTTAGGAATCTGACCGTCGATCACTTTTGAAATTCGTACCTACTTCAGGCGGGAGGGAGA
>JBNAWB010000136.1:0-9935 GCA_049699975.1 Thermodesulfobacteriota bacterium | reverse complement strand
CAACTCCGGAGATAATGCGCGAAATAATAAATGTGCATTTTCCCCAACTCGACCGAGATCTGGCCAAAAGTTGCATTGAAACTTTTTACCGACTCCGCGAAATTCCCGGGATAGAGAAAAAACCAGCGACCCGCGAGCTAATTAATTGGATAAGGGCTTTGCGTTGCGACCCTGACTTTCGACCTGCCAGACTGGGCAAAGGAGAAGTACCTTACCTGGGCGTGCTCTTCAAAAAAAGTTCAGATTATGTAGTAGCTGCTCAGCACCTGGCCAAAGCAAGATGGTGAATGAGGTAAAGGAATTTGTTTGTTAAATTTTTTTATAAATTGCGCGAAATGGGCATTCCCGTTACTCTTACTTCTTTTTTACGCTTGCAGAAAGCGCTAAGTTTAGGGTTAATCAATTCTTTGGAAGATTTTTATACTTCTGCTCGGGCTATTTTAATTAAGAGTGAACGTTACTTTGATTTATACGATCAAGTCTTTGCCCACTATTTTCAAGGCACCGAAATCTCTGATCTGGAAGGAATTGAGCTGGATGAGGCCGCGCAACTTCTTTTAGAAGAATGGCTGCGCGATCCAGAGGGAGTAGCGCGTGCTTTAGGAGTCAACAGCGAGGATCTCGCCCAGTTAAGTCCCCAAGAACTGATTGCCTATTTTTTGGAACGACTACGTGAACAAACCGAAGCTCACCACGGCGGGAGTAAATGGATCGGCACCCGCGGCACATCGCCAGTTGGCCATTCCGGCTTTCATCCCGGCGGCATGCGCATTGGGGGCAGAGCGCAGGGCCAAAGCGCTGTAAAAGTAGCTCTGGATAGACGCTACCGTGATTATTCCCAAGAAAGGCCGCTTACGGCCTCCCAGATCGGGGAAGCTCTGAAAAGATTACGGAATTTAATTCCTGTAGGACCAAAAGACCAGGTAAATGTAGAAAAGACTATTTATGAAACAATGCGCAATGCGGGAGAAATAGAAATTATTTTTGACCGTTCCCTAAAAGATAAGCTAAAAGTGATTCTGATGATTGATAATGGTGGGTGGTCCATGGATCCTTTTGTTGAAGTTGTGCAAGTACTTTTCGATTACGCCCGCGCTCAATTTAAAGATCTGAAGACGTATTATTTTCATAATACTATTTACGATTATGTTTGGGAGGATCCTCCTCGCAGACGTAAGCCTCAGAGAGTAGAGGATTTTTCCCGTTTTGATCCGGAGACCAGGTTGCTCATTGTTGGCGATGCGAGTATGGCGCCCTATGAATTGATGGCCACCGATGGATCAATTCATATAGAAGAACGGAGCTTCATCCCTTCCATTGATCGGTTGCGCTTTTTGGCTAAAATCTTCCGCCACGCTGCGTGGCTAAACCCGCGCTCAGAATTAGAATGGGTATATGTACCCACTATTCAAACTATCCGTTCCATTTTTCCTATGTTTGAACTCACCTTAGATGGATTGGAAAAAGCTGTCCGCTATTTGATGAAGAAAAATTAAACGCTGCGCAACACATTATAAAAAGTGGCATTTTTCAGACTCCCCATTCTAATTATTCATCCACTTGGTTTGAATCGAAAGCGCCTCCTGGTCATCATAAAAATAAGGAGGCTCATATGCAAAAAATAATTATGTTTTTTCTTTTTATATTTGCCTTAGTATATGGCTGCCAACAGCCCGAAAAAGTTGAAGAAAGGAGAGTGTTTATGGAAAAGGAATCAATGTCGATTGAAATAGCCACCTTCGCCGGTGGCTGTTTTTGGTGTTTGGAGGCGGATTTTGAGAAGCTACCTGGGGTTATTAAAGTGATTTCAGGGTATACTGGTGGGCATAAAACTAACCCCACCTATGAAGAAGTATCCTCAGGTAAAACAGGCCATGTGGAGGCTGTCCAAATATTCTACAACCCCAAGAAAATAACTTATGAGGAATTATTAAAAATTTTCTGGAAGAATATTGATCCTACTGATGCGGGTGGACAGTTCGTGGATCGTGGTCCGCAGTATAAAACAGCCATTTTTTATCATAATGAGGAGCAAAGAAAATTGGCGGAAAAATCTAAAGAGGAGATTATAAAATCAGGGAAATTTTCCAAGCCCATCGTCACCGAGATAAAGAAGCTAACTCAGTTTTATGAAGCTGAAGAGTACCATCAAGATTACTTCAAAAAAGAACCACTTCATTATCAGCTTTATCGGCAAGGTTCAGGCAGAGATAGGTTTTGCCAAATGATATGGCAGCAGAAAAAAGAACCGGAAGCAAAGCAAAATAAGGTCTTTCGAAAACCAGATGAAGCCACATTGCGTCAAAAATTGACTCCCCTCCAATATGAAGTTACGCAACAAAATGGAACGGAGCCGCCATTTCAGAACGAATACTGGAATAACAAGAAAGAAGGAATTTATGTGGATATAATTTCAGGAGAACCATTATTCAGTTCCCTCGATAAATTCGATTCCGGAACTGGCTGGCCGAGTTTCACTCGTCCATTGGAACCTGATAATATCATAGAGAAAAAAGATTATAGTCATTTTATGGTGCGCACAGAAGTAAGAAGTAAACATGGTGACTCTCATTTGGGCCACGTTTTTCCAGATGGTCCCCCGCCCACAGGCCTGAGATATTGCATCAATTCCGCTGCCCTGCGCTTCATTCCCAAAGAAGATTTGGAAAAAGAAGGCTTTGGAGAATATAAAAGACTTTTTACCATAAAAGGAGAGAAATAATTTTCAATTATTAATGAGCAAAGATACTTGACCTTTGTTCAATTTTAAATTTGAATTTGAAACGAGATCGATAAATCCGCTCCTGGCTCAGGCAGGCCAGAGGCAGGCATGAACCGGATTAAGCTCTTTATAAAAAAACTGATCGACGGTCAGTAAAGATACATCTTGACATTCGTGTTATTTATTTCTAATATTTAGCACAAATGAATAAATTACTGCGGGGAATTGTAAAAGAGATTAAAAAGGAAAGCCTGTATCCTTGGTGGCGTAATCAAGGAGCATTTTTGTTAATTTCCTTTTCCCTTCATGTGCTGATTATTCTATACCTTTTCCATTTACCTTTATATTCCCATCAATTTTCTTTGCCCAAAATAATAGAGGTTAAAATAATCGAAGAAAATAATAGGGCTGCTGAAGTTTCCACCGCGAAAATTACCCCTACCCCCGTAATAGAAAAAGCAAAAAAGGCGCGGCAAACAAACTTAAAAAAGACGAAGCCACTCCAAGAGAAGATAAAGCCGGCTCATAATCCCATACCCCTAACAGAAAAGGTTATTTTGGATAACTTAGACATGGAATCGGCCAGAGAAAAAGTTGCCCAACTAAGCGATGATGATACCTGGCTAAATGAAGAGATTATCTTTCCTGATCATAAAACAAATATGAAAATCGAAGAAAACTCCCCGCTCCCTAACCCCGCTGATATAGGTATGGCTGTCAATTCCATTCCGGAAGAAAGCAAATCTTCTGAAAAAATAGGCGCCTCCTCAGCTCTTCCTGCTGGCGGAACCGGAAGTGACCTAAAAACAGCCATTTCTTTGGGAGGTGTTTGGTTAGAAGGAGGAAGCGAAGGCAAAGGAAATTTCATGGCCCCTACGATGGCGAGTAAAGGTGGCGATGGCAAAAGTAGTGGTTCTGCGAACCTGGGTCAATCCCCAGGCCATGTTTATTCAAAAATATCGGGTAAAAAAGGGGATAGCCCAGGGGATCTCGCCACTTTTTTAGGAATGGCCAGAAAAAAAATCGAAGGTGCCAAGAGATATCCCTGGGAAGCCTTACGCCGCAATTGGCAGGGGAAAGTAATCCTTTCCTTTTGGGTAGATCAAAAGGGGGAAGTCAGCGAGATCAAGATTCTCCAATCTTCCGGTTATAAAGTTTTAGACGAAGAAGCAAAAGCTACTCTTTTACGGGCCTCCCCTCTGCCGGTCCCGCCCCAAATGGAAGAAGAGATGCTGAAAATTGAAGTCCCCATTCTTTTCCGCATCGAATAAATTCAATATCCCTGAATTTAGCGCTTATAGTAACCCCATTCCACCAGCCGTTGGTAAGCATGTTGAGCATACTTACCTTCTTGGACAGTTTGCAAATAAAGATGATATTCTTTAGCCGCCGCTTGTTTGTTGCCCATTCCTTCTTGAGCAAAACCCTTAAAGAAAGTATAGTGGGGGTTAGCCGGCAAAAGTTTTTGGCAAATGCTGAAATCTTGGTAAGCTAACTCAAAATTCTTGGTTTGCAAACGTACTAATCCACTAAGTTGATGCGCTTGCGCCTCCTGCGGGTAGACTTGCTTGGCTTTTTCTAAGAAATTTAGTCCTTCGGTAGTTTTTTTCTGGGTTAGCTGACAAACGGCCATCATGACTAGGGCGGTATAATCATCGGGAGCGATGTGCAGAGCTTGCCGAAAATGGCTTTCCGCATCATTATATTTTTTGCTGGCCATTTCTTTTTCCCCTTTCTGCATCTCTTCAATCGCTCCTTTAATCCTCCTCAACTTGGCCGTATTATCCATGAACCGCTCTCGATACATGGGTAACTTTTCAAATTGAGCATATTTGGATCGCGAATTCCTTAGGGCTGTTTGATAGCGCTCATCGCTCATGGGATGGGTGGCAAACATTAGCTCTATTGTCCCGGGTTTTTCTTTCGATAAACTGCGCAGCATATCCATTAACCCCACCATACCGCCAGGACTATATCCAGCTTTGGTCATGTACTCCATAGCTAAATCATCTGCTTCGCGCTCATTGTCTCTACTATAGGCCGCCAGCAGCACTCCTGCTCCCATACTTCCTAATTGAGCGGCCAACTGGCCCAGCATAGTTGCTTTCGTACCTGCCAAAACCGAAAATCCTCCCACCACAACCTGAGTTAACATACCTTTGGAAATTTGCTGGGCAGTGTGCCGGGCATTCACATGTCCCAGTTCATGACCCAAGAGCGCAGCTAACTCAGCTTCATTATTAAGAGACACAAGAATACCACGCGTGCAGGCTACACTCCCTCCCGGGAAAGCGTAAGCATTTACATAGGTAGCATTTACCACCTGAAAAGAATAAGGCATATGCGGCCGATGAGTTAATTTGGCTATGCTTTGCCCAACTTGATGGACATAATCATTCAAAGCCTGATCTTGGCTTCGCCCATAGTCATTGGAAATCTGCAAAGGGCTATAACTTTTATCAATAGCAATCTCCTCTTCCTCCGAAATTAGCATGAGCTGGGGTCGGCCGGTAACTGGGCTAACGGCACAGCCTACCACCAAACTAGCCGCAGAAAGCGATAATAGCGAGAGGAATTTGCGCCTGGTGATCATGGGCTACCTCCCAGATCTTTACTCAGGCAAACAGAACTATCCGGACAAATTTCTTGGAATTCCCTTGTGGTTCTAATTTCCAAAGGAGCTAATTTCCTGTCGCTTCTTTGATAACCTCTTTTAGCAAAAAATTCTTCAGCCGATGTAGTAAGCAAATAAAGTTTGGAGATTTGCAGAGAACGGGCATATTCTTCAATTTTCGCTACCATTTGGGAAGCAATCCCGCGATTCCGGTGTGGTCCGTTTACGGCTAATGACCTGAGGAGAGCAACTTTTCCAAAAATTTCCAAGCCCACTACTCCCAGAATTAATCCCTTTTCTTTATAAACGAGAAAGTGCTTAAAATGGTCCCCGTGCAAATCTTCCTGGGGCAGCCCACAAGATATTAAAAGCTGTCTTATCCATGGTTCATCCCCAGGAGAAGCAAATTCAACAGCCATTTCCTATCTCCTTTTTACTTCTAACGTCTTTAGCAAAAAAGTTATTAAGGAGCGCATTAAATATTTTCCTTTTTTGCTCCCCAAAGTGGTCATGGCGAGCCCGCAGGGCGAGGCCATCTCGCTTGAAGATTGCTTCGTCCCCCGCCTCAAGTGCAGGGTCCTCGTAATGACTCATAAAACAGAGGGGCAAATAAAATCTGCTCTCATTAATAATTTCTGGGTTTATGAGCGGAAACTTTTACGCTCACTATCCCTTGGGCTAATTCTCTGGTTTTTTCTGGAGATAGTTCTAATTTCTCCGCAACTTTCTTAAGCAAAGGGTCTTCTTCCATCCAGGCCATGAAAAAAGAAGTCTCCTCCAAAACTTTTATCTCTCGAAATCCTGCTGCTTGGATAGCACCTAAGTATTCCTCCTTAGTCGCCGCTCCGGCCACGCAACTAACGTAGGCGGAAACGGAATTTTTTATCTCTGGAGGAAGTTCCTTAAGTAAAACTATATCGGCGACCAGCAAACGCCCTCCCGGCTTCAAGACGCGAAAAGCTTCCTTAAATACCCTTCTCTTGTCCGGAGAAAGATTAATGACACAATTAGAAATAATTACATCGACGTAATTGTCAGCCACCGGTAAATTCTCAATTTCGCCTAAGCGAAACTCCGTATTTTCATAGCCTCCCCGGCGGGCATTCTCGCGCGCTTTCTCTAACATCTCCGGAGTCATATCAACGCCAATAACCCGGCCTTTTTTCCCGACTCGGTTGGCCGCCAAAAAACAATCAAACCCGGCCCCGGCCCCCAGATCTAAAACTACGTCACCCTCCTGCAAAGATGCCAAAGCCACCGGATTGCCACATCCTAAGCCTAAATTTGCTCCGGCGGGCACGGCTTGCAGATCTTTCTCCGTGTAGCCTATTCTCTTGCTGATTTCGGGTATTAAATTAGGTTCGCCGCAGCAAGAAGTGGAGACAGAGCAACAGGAAATACCCTTTTTTGCAATCTGACCATAACTTTCCCGCACCACTTTTTTT
Source organism: Thermodesulfobacteriota bacterium (assembly GCA_049699975.1). Classification (GTDB taxonomy): domain Bacteria; phylum Desulfobacterota; class SM23-61; order SM23-61; family SM23-61; genus CAZAGD01. The sequence continues at coordinate 3,154 of JBNAWB010000136.1, read as the reverse complement.
ATTTCTTCTTCTTTCATTTTTACCTCCATTTTAACCTTAATTCTAAGATCAAGCAAAAATATTTTTCATCATTGAACCAAGAAGATCTTTCATTCCTTCCGCCAAGAAGGAAGCTTTAACCAGAGTGAAGCAGCAAACCTCTCCTTCCTTTTCCCAGCTTATCAAGGCTAACTTATCTCCGGGCTGAATTTTAGCCTTTTCCCTAAACTCTTTAGGCAAGACCATTTGCCCGCGCTCATCTACGCTAATTAAAGATACAACTTGACAGCAGCTAACGGCCTTGTCTTCTATTTTTAAATTTTCAGTTTTCTTAGGCATCTGTTCATCTCCTTTTGTTATAAAAAATTAAGCATTTTCCATTTTAGGTTCAGCCACTCCCCATTGAAATATTACATTTCCGCCAATCGTGATTATTCCATAAACTCTTCTATGGGGAGGCAGAGTTTCGGATCTTTTATCGGCTTTTTCTTTTACCAAAAGATAAGCATAAAAACCAACCAGGATCATAAGCAAGCCGCTGCTCAAGAAAGTCTCCCGATAGCCTAAAAGGCGTGGGTTAAAGGCTTCGGCTATTAATCCCCCAGGAAGAGGACCAATAGCCGCCAAAGTAAGCATGCCAAAACCTACTTATTTTTTCACTTGGCGCATCCATTGTTGGCCCCTAATTTTTATTAATCATAAAAATCTGATTAATCAGATTATATTGATTATAATAATTTATCAGAAAAATATAGTCAAGATTTTTATTTGGCTTTTTTCTGCCCCAAACATCTGCTTTGGCAAATAACGCTGCCCTCGTCTTTCTTAGCTAATTAAAATCACCTTGGACAATGGATAAAAAAATGGGTAAAATTTCTAATATGATCAAGAAAAAAGCTGCCTTCTTCTTTACCAACCTCAAAGGACCCCTTCCCTGGCCCAAGAAGTTAGGGCTGCTTTTTAGAAATAACTGGATTAAAATAAGGCATCTGCAGTCTTGTTGCGGTCATCCTGGGGAGCCTGGATGTTGACAGGGGCAAACAGAAAAACCTCGGGGAGGTTGAGGGATTGGCCAATTGATCTTCAGCTTGAGGAAATAATTTTTTATGGGAAAAATTAAACTGGGGATAAGTGCTTGCCTGCTTGGTGAAAATGTTCGTTATGATGGGGGACATAAGTTAGATAGATTTCTTCGGGACACTTTAGGGCAATATGTGGAATACTTTCCTGTCTGCCCCGAAGTCGAATGTGGCCTTCCTGTTCCCAGAGAATCAATGCATTTGGAAGGTAATCCCGATTCTCCGCGATTGGTCACTTCCCAAATTAAACAGGATATGACCCAACGAATGGTTAGCTGGGCAAAAAAGCGAGTTTGGGAATTAGAGAAAGAAAATCTATGCGGTTTTATTTTTAAGAGTGATTCACCAAGCAGTGGGATGGACCGAGTCAAAGTTTATAATAATAAAAATATGCCCATAAAGAAAGGAATAGGGATATTTGCTAAAATATTTATGGAACATTTTCCTCTTCTGCCCGTGGAAGATGAAGGGCGACTTCACGACCCCAAGTTAAGGGAAAATTTTATTGAAAGAATCTTTACTCTAAAACGCTGGCGGGAAGTTTTAGAAAAGAAACCAACCTTGGGAAACCTCCTGAAATTTCATAGTCAGCACAAGTACCTTATCTTGGCGCACAGCCCAAAACATGAACAAACTATGGGCCAACTCGTGGCCAGGGCGAAAAGAACTTCCTTGTCCGAGGCTTACAGGCAATACCAGATCTTACTCATGGAAGCACTCAGGATTAAAGCGACGCCGAATAAAAATGCTAATGTTTTAATGCATATGCTGGGATTTTTCAAAGAACAACTTTCATCCGCAGAAAAGCAAGAGCTCTTGGAAATCATTGAAAATTACCGCCGAGAATACATCCCTTTAATAGTCCCTGTAACGCTCATTAAACATTTTGTCAGCAAATATAATGAACCCTATCTCAAGGAACAGGTCTATTTAAACCCTCATCCCTTAGAACTACAATTAAGAAATCATGTATAAAAATGAGATGGTTATTGTTCGTGTGATCCCTTACCGAAAATTGGGAAATTTTTCACCCCCTCCACTCTCCCCACTGAGACTGTATCGCCATGGCGAGAAAGGGCCAGAGGCAGGCATTCATTCAGAATCATGAGGCAGTAAATCTTCCGTAGGTTCGGGCGGATTTAGAAGCTTAATCATATTGCTTAGTTTAACAATCCGCCCCCCTTTGCGGAAAAGCGCTGGTGAATTTTGAACAACGTCTTCTCCGGCCGATGCTTATTCATTCATGCCTGCCTCTGGCCCCTTTACCAAAAGATAGCTATTTATTAATTATGGTAAAGTCTCGCTAGGGAAAGGGCGAGGTGAGGCGGATCTCTTCGACATTTTGAAAACGGCGGACTACATAATAAACTTCTACTTCCATTTTTAACAGGGCGCAGTTAGGGGAAAGAATAAAAGCATGCAAATAGGGATGTTTAGAAAGATAGAGCTTTTGCAAACGTCTCTTTTCTGCACCTTGGGCTTCCTTGACTATACCCAAAGCAGTTACTGCGGCAGCCTGATGGAAATCTGATTCTTGATTAGATCGATTGTCAACCACCAGCGCCACTCTGGGATTACTAACTATATTAGCGTATTTGCGTGTATCCCGCACCGTGGCAAAAAGTAGATACTTTAAATCATTAGTGGCGGCAAAGGCCACCAGGTTTCCATAGGGTTAATCTTGATCTTTCGTAGCTAAAACAGCCAATTTTTGGGTTTTAAAAAGGTCTTTTAGAAAAGACTCTGAAGTATTAGTCAGTCTCATCATGAGGAATAAACTTTTTAAAAAGGAAAAATCGATTAACTAAAATAATTATGCATATTATCTGGGTTCCAAATAACAAGCAAGTGTAAAATTATTTGACCGTCGATTCCTTTTGAAATTCGTACCTCATTCAGGCAGCTTAACCCCTGACCGTCTAACAGTTTTAATATTTCTTGCCAGCAGGAAACAGGCGGGAGAGGGAGAGGCGAAATTAAAATTGGCTGGAAAATGACCATTTCTCTCTTACCCACCTGCTCCCCGCAAAGAACGGCGCGAACATACTTGCCTATACCAGATAAACATAAATAATAGCTTCCTGCTTTTAAAATAG
>JBNAWB010000135.1:0-9942 GCA_049699975.1 Thermodesulfobacteriota bacterium | reverse complement strand
AAAGCCTACGTTATGGCTGAAAGCGGCAAGGTTTACGTTGTAGGCGAACGCTATGTGGAGCTCTCTTGAATTTATTCCTGCTTACTGGGAATCTTGGACCTGAGGGAGGAGGTATTTACCCGCTGGGCAAAGAGAGCAATGGCCAGGGCGCACGGGATATGGGTTGTCTTCCAGATTTTTTGCCAGGATATCAATCTTTAATAGACGAAGATGTCCAAAAAAGATTTGGACAAGTCTGGGGAAAGCGCCCGCCGTCCTCCAAAGGAATTAAGGCTTGGGAAATGTTCCGGCAAGCACAAGCAGGAAAGATCAAAGCCATGTACATCATGGGTGAGAATCCGGTCCGCGCCTTTCCTGATAAAATTTTTATAGAAAAAGCATTGAGCAAGCTGGATTTTCTCCTCGTCCAAGATCTTTTCTTCACCGAGACAGCCCGTTGGGCTCACTTAGTACTGCCGGCCGCCAGTTTTGCGGAAAAAGACGGTACAATGACCAGTGCGGAGCGCAGGGTGCAATTAATGAAAGCCGCCTCGGTACCCCAAGGGAAGAGTCTCCCAGACTGGAAAATTTTAGCGGAGATTCTATCTCGTTTGAGTGGGCAACCTCCCTTTACATCTCCAGAAGAAATTTTAAGAGAGATTAATGAAGTCGTACCTTTCTACCGGGGAATCACGCCCGAGCGCTTATCAAAAGGAAGTTTATACTGGCCCTGCCCTGATGAGCAAGACTTTGGCTCTCCCTACTTTTGGGCGAAAAGTTCTGGGTCTCCCCCAAGGTTCTGGCCCTTAAAAAGAAGGAGAGCCGAACAAGACAAAGGAGAGGGAGATTGGGTCTTAATCTGGGGAACTTCCCTCTTTCATTTGGGGAGTGGGACACGCAGCTCCCAATCTTGGCGATTAAAAGATTTCTCTTCCCCAATCGCGCTGCAGATAAATGCTGCAGAAGCAGAAAAAAAGGGATTGACCGAAGGGAGTTTGGTGAAAATCACTAAGGGTTCCCGCGAAATCGTTTTACCTGTTACCTTGGTCAAGGATTTTCCTCCGGGGGTGCTCTTCTGGCCTGTTTCCGGGGAAAAAACTCCGATTGCGGAAATAGCTGAATTCCCGCAGGAAAGTAAGGGTGAATTTCCCTTTCCTCGATCTCTAAAAGTTAGCATGGAAAGGATATAAGAAATGGTGCCTAAAAAAATTGATTTAACCTCCAGCCAGAGAGAAATTATCCAAGAGTTGATTGACGAGGCGCAGGGGCAGAAATGGGCATTAATCCCTCTTCTCCAAAGAATTCAAGATAAGATAGGCTATGTGCCTCCGGAGACAATTGAGCCTATTGCCAAGGCCTTGCATTTATTTCCGAGTCAAGTACAAGGCGTACTTTCTTTTTACGCCCAGTTCTCAACGGAACCCCGCGGGCGAAATATAATCCGCGTATGTCGCGGAACAGCCTGTCATGTCAAAGGAGGCAAAACCATCCTGAAGGTAGTCCAGCAACAAATAGGTGTTGAGGAAGGGAAGACTACGGCTGACTATAAATTTACTCTGGAGACAGTGGCCTGTTTAGGAACTTGTTTTTTAGCACCCGTGATGATGGTCAATCGGAATTATTTTGGCAAACTGGTGCCGCCGAAGGTGCAATCAGTCTTAAAACAATATGAGTGAGGGCGAGATGAGGTTCTTTAGGATTGCCGACTTAAAAGAATACCGTCGGTATCTGCGCGAGAGAGACCATTCGGCGCGAAAATGTATTCGCTTATGTTTTACTGGTTGTCGAGCTTACGGAGCTATGGAAGTTAAAGAAGCTATAGAACAAGAAGTTAAACAGCAGAGGTTAGAAAATTTAGTTGAAATTCGCCCAACGGGCTGCCATGGGTTTTGCGCCCGGGCGCCTGTGCTGGTGATTGACCCGGGTGGAATTTTTTATCAGCAGGTAAATCCAGAAGACGCGCCCGAGATCGTAAGCCAAACCTTGGGGCAGGGAAGATTAATAGAACGCCTGCTCTATTTCGACATAAACACGGGAAGGACTATACCGCGAATGGAAGAGATTCCTTTCTATGCCGGACAAATACGAAATGTCCTGGAGAACTGCGGCAAGATCGATCCTTTAAATATTGATCATTATATTCAAAATCAAGGCTATGGCGCCTTGAGCAAAGTTTTAGAGGAGATGACTCCGGAGGAAGTTATTGATTTAATAGAACGCTCAAAGCTGCGGGGGCGGGGAGGAGCAGGTTTTCCCACGGGAAGGAAGTGGCGTTTGGCGCGGCTTGCGCCAGGGAGCGAAAAGTATATAGTCTGCAACGCCGATGAGGGCGATCCTGGAGCCTTCATGGACCGGGCCGTCTTGGAGGGTGATCCGCACAGTGTTCTCGAGGGAATGTTAATTGCCGCTTATGCGATTGGGGCGCAAAGAGGTTATGTCTACGTAAGGGCCGAGTATCCGATCGCTGTAGAACATATCAAAGTAGCTGTAAGTCAGGCCGAAGAAAAAGGTCTATTGGGCGAGAACATTTTAGGAACCAATTTTTCTTTTGCCGTCGAGATTAAAGAAGGAGCTGGAGCTTTTGTCTGTGGGGAAGAGACGGCCCTCATGGCCTCTATTGAAGGGCGCCGGGGAATGCCCAGACCCCGGCCACCATTTCCAGTTCAGTCTGGCCTCGATGGCCAGCCGACGTGTATTAACAATGTAGAAACCCTGGCTAATATCCGCTCCATAATTTTGAAAGGAGTGGAGTGGTACACTAGCATCGGTACAGAAAAGAGTAAGGGAACGAAAATCTTCTCCTTAGCTGGCAAAGTTAATAATACTGGTTTGGTGGAAGTGCCTATTGGCATTAGCATGCGCCAGGTTATTTTTGAGATTGGCGGAGGAATACCAAAGGGCCGTCGCTTTAAGGCGGTGCAGATGGGTGGGCCTTCGGGGGGATGCGTGCCGGAACGTTTTTTAGATTTACCTATTGATTATGATTCGCTGCAGGCCATCGGCGCCATCATGGGGTCGGGCGGCATGGTGGTGTTGGATGAGAATAATTGCATGGTGGAGATGGCTAGATTTTTTCTAAGTTTTACCCAATCAGAGTCGTGCGGCAAGTGTGCTCCTTGCCGTTTAGGAACGAAGGAGATGTTAGAAATTTTAACGCGCATCACCCGCGGGGAAGGGTCGGAGAAAGATCTGCAGATTCTGCATAATGTGGCCAGGGTGGTTAGAGACACTTCTCTCTGTGGCCTCGGGCAGACCTGCCCCAAGCCGGTGCTTTCTACCCTACAATATTTTGCCAGCGAGTATGAAGCCCATATCAAAGAGAAACGCTGTCCAGCGGCCGTTTGCGAAGCTTTAGTTACCTCACCTTGCCGGCACACTTGCCCCGTAGGCATCGATGTTCCTCATTATGTGGCTTTAATTGCCGAAGGTAAGTATAAAGAAGCCGCCGAGCTGATTCGGGAACGTAATCCCTTCCCGGCCATCTGTGGCCGCATTTGCCACCATCCTTGTGAAGTCAAATGTCGGCGCGGAGAACTGGATGAACCAGTGGCTATCCGTTCCCTCAAGCGTTTTGCGGCGGATTGGTATTTTCAGTATGAAACCGAATTTCCTCCCCCTTTTCCCAAGACCAAATCTGCTAAAGTAGCCATCATTGGGGCCGGACCAACTGGTCTTACTTGTGCTTACTTTTTGGCTCGCTTAGGGTATCCAGTGACGGTCTTTGAAGCTCTGCCGGTAGGTGGGGGCATGCTTGCGGTAGCCATTCCGGACTTCCGCTTGCCTAAAGAAATAATTCAGAAGGAGATTGATTACATAGTCAGCCGGGGAGTAGAGATCAGATATGGTTGTCCGGTGGGACAGCAATTTTCTCTTGATGATATTTTTAAAGAAGGGTTTCAGGCCATCTTTATTGCCGCGGGCACGCAGAAGAGTCAGCGGGTGGGCATACCTGGTGAGGATGAAGGAATAGCAGGATTGTTATACGGGTTATCATTTTTGCGGGAGGTCAAATTAGGAAAACGTGTCCCTTTGGGCAAGCGGGTGGCCGTAATCGGTGGTGGAAATACAGCTTTGGACGCAGCGCGTACAGCACTGCGCCTGGGAGCAGAAGAAGTAGATGTATATTATCGCCGCTCGCGCGAAGAGATGCAGGTCACGGAAGTAGAATATCAGGAAGCCATAGAAGAAGGAGTGCAAGTTCATTTCTTAGTCAATCCCACCCGCGTAGTTCATGATGGGCAAAGGGTGAAAGGTTTAGAGTGCATCCGCATGAGACTCGGGGAGGTAGATGAAAGTGGACGGCGTCGGCCTATCCCCCTTTTGGGCACGGAATTTTTTGTAGAAGCGGAGACAGTGATTCCGGCCGTAGGGCAAGCTCCTGATCTTTCTTTCCTCCCCCCGGATACTAAACTTGAACGAACAAAATGGGAGACTTTGGTGGTCAACCCCAATAATTTAGCCACTAATATTCCGGGCATTTTTGCGGGAGGTGATTTCGTTACCGGCCCAACTTATGTGATTCAAGCGATTGCTGCTGGACGGCGAGGCGCCATGGCCATTGATAAATATTTAAGGGGCGATAAAACGCCCGTGGAGATGATCGATGCCCGCGCCGAATTACTTCCCGAAGCTCTGGCGGCCAACTTAGAAGAGACGCCGGCAGAATGCCCGCGCGTGCCGATGCCAGTTCTTTCGGTAAAAGAACGGCGACAAACTTTTCAAGAAATAGAGTGCGGCTTTACTGAAGAGAGAGCTCGCGCCGAGTCGAAGAGGTGTTTACGTTGTGATCTGCGAATTTGATTTTAGAAACTTAAGCTGAAAATTTGAGCTTCATGGGGGAGGTGAAGAATATGATCCGGTCGCTTACCAAGCAGAAATCTTTGGCGGAGATTCTTAATTTGCTGGGGGAGATGGAGAGGATTTTTCTTATCGGCTGTGGGACGTGTACGACCATGGCTCATACGGGGGGCCAAGCTGAAGTTTTGGTGATGAAAGAGAAACTCCAAGAACATCTCAAGGTGGTCACCGGATCTTTGATAATTCCGGTTGCTTGTGATAATTTAACCGAAGAAGCTTTACAGCAAAACTTGCCCGCCATAAGAGAAGCTCAAGGGCTCCTCATCATGACCTGTGCTTTTGGCGTGCAGACTATTAGCCGCTATTTAGACTTGCCCGTCATCCCCGCTTTAGACACCCTCTTTATCGGCAAGGAAATTGGTCCAGGCCTTTTTCAAGAAGTGTGCCGCCAGTGTGGGGAATGCATCTTAGGTGAAACGGGGGGCATTTGTCCAGTGACTGCCTGCCATAAAGGATTAGTGAATGGCCCATGTGGAGGAACAAATAACGGCAAATGTGAGATTGACCCGCAGAAAGACTGTGCCTGGACTCTCATTTACGAACGGCTGCAAAAGCAGGGCCGACTTTCAGCCATGCGCAAGTATCAGCCACCAAAAAATTATCAGGTGGAACCCCAACCAGGAAGGATTTTTATCGACATAGAAAGGGGTGAAGGGTAATGGCCAGAAGCTTTCGGGAAGTGTTACGGGCAGAAGAATTCATTGTCACCAGTGAGATCGGTCCTCCTAAAGGCTGTGATCTGGCCAAAATGGAACATCATATCGAAATGCTCAAAGATAAGGTTCACGCCTTGAATGTTACCGACCACCAAAGCTCGGTCATGCGCTTCCCCTCTTTAGGCGGAGCTATCCTCATTAAAGAAAAAGGAGGAGAACCAATCTTGCAGATGACTTGCCGTGATCGGAATCGGATGGCTTTGCAGGCTGATCTTCTATTTGCGTACAGTCGCGGGGTCCGCAATGTCCTTTGCCTAACTGGAGATGCTATTCCCGTGGGCGACCATAAAGAAGCTAAAGGAGTTTTTGACCTGGATTCCACCCAACTTCTGCACGCTATCCGCATCTTAGAATCTGGAAAAGATTTAGGGGGAAATAATCTGGAAGGAAAAGTAGAATTTTGTGCGGGGGCCATTGTCACTCCCGAAGCTCGGCCCTTAGAACCGCAATTGATAAAATTTGAAAAAAAAGTTGAATGTGGGGCCGAGTTTTTTCAGACGCAAGCAGTTTATGATTTAGAAAAATTTTCGGCATTTATGGATTATGCCCATAAGTTTCCAGTGAAGATTTTAGCGGGGATCGTCCTTTTGACCTCGGCCAAGATGGCCAAATATATGACCGAAAACGTGCCAGGGATTTTTGTGCCCGACCATTTAATTGCCGAGTTAGCAAATGCTCCCAAAGGACAGGCGTTGAAGAAAGGAATAGAAATTGCCGGGCGGATGATTCGGGAAATAAAAGAAAAAAAGCTTTGCGCCGGGGTGCACATCATGGCCATTGGTCGGGAAGAGTTAGTTCCGGAGATTTTACAAGTGGCGGGAATAGAAGTTACCCTTTAATTAAAACCTTTTTATACTGGAAAGGAGAAAATTATGAGGTCAGTACCAAAAGTCCTCTTAGTAGATGATGATCCTGATTTTGTAGAGGCCACGAAAGCTATCTTAGAAACAAAACCCTTTGAAGTTATAGTGGCCTACGATGGGCGAGAGGGTTTAGAGAAGGCGCGCAGTGAAAAGCCTGATGCCATTATTCTCGATGTTATGATGCCTCCCCCTGATGGCTACGCCGTGTGTGCCGAGCTAAAGCGGGATCCCGCATGTAAAAAGATTCCCATCTTGCTCCTCACCGCGGTCATGCAGGCCTTACCCCATACTCTTTATACCATTGATATGGGATTGCGGACGGAAGCCGACGACTACATTGATAAGCCGGTGGAACCAAAAGAGCTGGTGCGGCGAGTGGAAGCTTTGATTTGGGGTTAAAATATGGTTTCCAAATATTGAACCTTCTCCTATTTTTTGAAAATTTGGGGCCCGCAGAAGTAAAATAAGAAGAATATTTATGGCGCATATTTTGGTCGTGGATGATGAAAAGATTATTCGGGATGGATGTGAGAAAGTCCTGACTAAAGAGGGATGGGAGGTGAAAACGGCCGGCAGTGGAGCCGAAGGCCTGCAGATTTTGCTGGAGTGGCCTTGTGATTTGCTTCTTTTAGATTTGAAGATGCCTGGGTTGAGCGGTCTGGAAGTGCTGCAGCAAGTTAAAGAATTATATCCCCGAATGCTGGTAGTGGTCATCACGGGCTATGACACCGTGGAGTCGGCGGTGGAGGCGATGAAAGCAGGCGCTTATGACTTTATTTCCAAGCCCTTCCTTCCTGATCAATTACGGATCGTCGTCCGGCGGGCTTTAGAAAAAAAGGCTTTGGAATGGGAAGCAGAACAACTGCGGCGAGAACGAGAAAAAGGATTACGCGAAATTGCCGAGGAAAAGAGCAAAATTAAAACAATTATTCAATGCATGGCCGATGGCGTACTGGTTACGGATCATGAAGGAAATATAGTTTTAGACAATCCTGCTTTTCGGCGGTTGCTCAAGGTAGAGCAGGCATTTCCTAAAGGGGTGGCTGATTTTCTCCATATGGCCGGATGGCGGGAATTAGGAGAACGAATTAGGCAAGTCCAGGAAGGGAATCCTGTCTCTTTGGAAATTGGCCACGGCGAGGTAACTTTAATGGCCCACATCGCTCCAGTGCGTAGTGAAGAAGGAGAAATCTTGGGGACGGTGACGGTTTTAAGAGATATTACCATGTTAAAAAATATAGAGCAGATGAAATCAGATTTTGTAGCTCTGGTTGCCCATGAGCTGCGGGCCCCCTTAGCTTCCATAGAACAGCAGTTGGCGGTTATCTTGGCGGGAATTTTGGGAGAGATTAACCAAAAACAGCAGGAGATGCTTGGGCGAGCGAAAGAAAGGACTCACGCCCTTTTAAATTTAATTAGGGACCTCTTAGATCTTTCCAAGATCGAAGCTGGTTTTGTGGTGCAGCATAAAGAACCAGTTTACATAGAAGAAATATTAACTAAGGTAGTGGAGATATTAAAGCCCCAAGCCGAGGCCAAGAATATCTCCATCGAACTTACCTTACCTCCAAGTCTGCCCCAGCTCTTAGTAGATCGCCGAAATATAGAAGAAGTATTCCTTAACTTAGTGAGCAATGGGATAAAGTATACCAACGAGGGGGGAAGAGTTTGGCTAAGCGGGGGAATTCAGGGAAGCTATCTTTTAATTGAAGTGGGTGATAATGGAATGGGTATCCCGGCTGAAGATCTGCCGCACATCTTTGATAAATTTTACCGCGTGAAAAACGTCCAGACCAGGAAGATAACAGGGACGGGCCTTGGTTTGCCTATCGTCAAGAGGATTGTCGAAGCCCATTTAGGCACCGTGGAGGTCCAAAGTCAGTTGGGAGAAGGCTCCATCTTTCGGGTATTATTACCTGTTAATCTCCCTTAGAGGAAATATATGCCAAGGGTTAAGAAAAACTCCCGGGCCAAGCTGCTGAAAGCTTCCCCTTATTTTCGAGATTGGCCAGAAGGGAATCTGGATAAATTAGCTCCTTTTTTAAAAATGGTTAATTATGCCCGCGGAGAAGAGCTTCTCCAAGAAAATAAACGGGCCCGATTTCTTTACATCCTTTTGAAAGGGAAGGTGGCTCTTTCCATTAGAAGAGGGACTGGCGATTTAATTATCGAGGTCATCAAGAAAAAAGGAGCCCTCTTGGGATGGTCGGCAATTGTCCCCCCCAGGAAATATACGGCCTCCGCCAAAGCCCTTGAAGATGTTAAAGTTTTGAAGATAAGGGGAAAGGATCTGGAAGATTATCTCCAATTTCATCCCCCTTTAGCCTGGCAATTTTGGCAAAAACTGGCCAGCCTTATTGCCTTCCGCCTCTTACATGCCCGTCAGGCCCTCGCGGAAACTTTAGTCTAAATCTTATTTCTCTTCATTATTTTCTTTCTTTCAGAAAAATTAGGCGCGAGGTATATCGCAGATACGTTCCAAGGCCTGTTGGGTTTTGAGAAAGAAGAGCTCAGGGACAACCAAAAGACAGGAATTTAAAGAGGCGCTAACAGCTAATATTTCCACTCCTTCCCCGGAGAGGGAGTGTCCCAAACGACTGACTACTCCCGGATATTCATCTAAGTGAGGGCCGTAGAAAGTAATTAAGAGGATATTTTTTTTAATTTTTAAAAATTCGGGAGGAGTGAGGTCCAAACCTTCCTGAAAAGCGACCCGGCCGAGAGGTAAATCTTTTTGATCTAAGATTAAATTAAGGGTAACCAACTGCTTTTGGAAGAAAGTCTGGATGATGAGTGGAATAAAAATTCCTTCGGCGCGAAATGTAGAGAGAATAGGGGGTAAATAGGTCATTTTGGACTCATGCATCTGGATATGCAGGAGAGCTTGTCCCCGGGTGTAAATTAAATTATGAATCTTGATCTTAGCCATATTTTTTATCCTACCCAGGCAGATAAAAATAATCACTCAATGAGCTTAGGGCTTCAGGAATATAGATCTCTTCCATCAAGGCGGAAATAGCAGAGAGCGAAAGATTCGTGGCCAGGAGCCTGATTCCCTTTTCTTGCAAAGCAGAGATAAAATTACTGATCACCAGCGCCTGCTTTCCATGGGGAAAGAGGGAAAGCATGGCTACCCCTTCCTGATGAGAGATTTCCCCCGCCGGCCATATTTTTTTCTTCTCCTGGAGAATACCTAAAGCGGCGGCGATATGAGATTTCTTGACCGCCAAGATCAAGCCCATACTCTCGGAACTGATTCCCTGAGCGGCAAAAAATTCTAAGTTAATTCCGTTGGTCGCTAAAGGCGATAGAATAAAATCTAAATGATAGGCGGCAAGAGGGAAAGGAGCGATGGTTATTTGGGCCAAGTTGGTAAGCTGGCGAAGGCCAGCAATTTTTATCTTCCCCATTTTTTCCTTCAATAATTTTTTAAATAATGGCATAAATTTTTTAAAAGAACAATATCTGACTGCCCTGACCGTCGATCACTTTTGAAATTCGTACCTACTTCAGGCGGGAGGGAGAGA
>JBNAWB010000134.1:0-9972 GCA_049699975.1 Thermodesulfobacteriota bacterium | reverse complement strand
CATCTCTTTATCTGCTTTTCTCTTTGAAATGCAGACTCCCAAGACTCATGGATTTCATACCAGACAAGACGATGGACCTTGTATTTCTTTGTAAAACCATCTACCAAATCATTTTTATGCTCATATATCCGCTTCTTAAGATCGGAGGTAACCCCTGTATATAATGTCCCATTTCTCTTGCTGCAAAGGATATAGACGTAAAACTGTTTCAAAGTCCCTTTCTGGATTCCTGTTTTCACAGGAATGACGAAAAATGGCCATGATTATTCTAATAACTCTTTAAAAAAATACCAATTCTTTATGCCAAAAATCAAGAATTTATTAAAAAAGTCCATAAATGATTTTTACAAAAAGTCCATAAATGATTTTTGCGTAGCATCAGGCGAATTTCCTCTTGACTTTTCAAATAGGTTAAGGGTTAGTATAAAAAAATGGATCTTAAACTTCTCTTGCTTCTCGCTGCCGGTCATTTTACTACCGATATAAATACCGGTGCCTTGCCAGCTTTCCTTCCTTTTATCAAAGAAGCTTTACAGCTCTCTTATACTATGACGGCTTCTATTATATTGGTTTTCAATGTTACTTCATCAGTAATCCAACCCTTCTTCGGCTACTTATCTGATCGTTGGTCAATGAAATGGTTACTTCCTGTAGGTCCTTTCCTTGCCTCTTTAGGCCTTGCTCTTTTAGGCTTTGGGCCCTCTTATTCCTGGATTGTCTTTTTTGCGGCCCTCAGTGGTCTCGGACAAGCCAGTTATCATCCCGAAGGCTTCAAAACGGTAAATTTTATAAGCGGAGAGAAAAAAGCCACGGCCATCTCCCTTTTCCATTTTGGCGGAAACTTAGGTTTTGCAATAGGTCCCATAATGGCCACCCTATTTTTCCGTCATTTTGGTCTAAAAGGCTCTTTGCTTTTCTTTATTCCGGGTTTGATTATGTTACTAATTTTTATTTTTCTTCCTCAATGGCAGGCGAAAACCGCCCAGCTTGTCATTAAAAAAGGAGCCTCCTCAACAACTAATAATGCTCGCCCAAATACTTATGCCATGGTGCTTCTCCTATTTACAGTGGTTTTTAGGTCAGCAGCCCGGCTTGGCCTTTTGACTTTTGTCCCTTTCTATTTTCTAAAAATCCTCCAGCAAGACCCGCTTACGGTAGGTAAATACCTCTCCCTTTTTCTTCTTGCCGGGACTGTGGGCGTGATCAGCGGCGGTCCGCTTGCCGATCGTTACGGGTATAAGAAAACTGTGCTTTTGAGTTTAGGTTTGACGCCGGTCTTGCTTTATTTATTTTATGTTACTTCTGGAATAATTTCCTTGGTATTCTTTGCTTTAGCCGGCTTATTAATCATCTCCTCTAACTCCGTGACCATGGCCATGGGCCAAAGCTTCATGCCCCAAAATGTAGGCATGGCTTCGGGGTTGATCTTAGGCTTGGCTATGGGGATTGGCGGCATTGCCACCACTTTTTTAGGATGGGTTGCCGATCATATGGGCATAATTTTTACGCTGCATTTAGCTTTCATCTTGCCGCTTTTAGCCTTCCTTACTTTTTATTTAATTCCTTATCCATCAAGACAAAATTGAATTCTCTTTTCTTTTTGAAGCAGACCTTTAGCTCGCCCCGACTCGTAGGGGGCAAGATTTAATTTTTTGCCCAATGTGGCAAGGAAAAAGTCCTGGCCCTACTGGGTGAGTGGTTTAATATTTACCGCACAGACTTTGAATACAGGAATCTTGGAAATTGGGTCTAAAGCATCTAAGGTAAGCAAGTTGGCGGCCGCTTCTTTGAAATGGAAAGTCATGAAGACCAACCCGGGTTGGAGCGCATCCGAAATCTTTGGTTTCACACGTACTTTCCCGCGACGAGATAAAACTTCTACCAGTCCATCGCCTTCTTGAATTCCTAATTTCCGTGCATCCTCCGGATTAATTTCTACCACCCCTTCTGGATAGATCTCTTTAAGCCCCTTAGATTTATGGCTGATGACCGTGTGATAATGGTAGATTATACGCCCAGTAGTCAGGATAAAGGGATATTGCTCATCGGGCAGTTCTGGCGGAGGAACATAGGGCACAACATGGAATTTTCCTTTCCCCCTCGTAAATTTATCTTGGTGCAGGATTGGTGTACCTGGATGATCGGCGGAAGGACAAGGCCATTGTAATCCTTCTTTCTCCAGACGTTCATATCGGATGCCCGCATAAGAAGGAGTCAAAGAAGCAATTTCGGCCATTATCTCTGCCGGCGCCTGATATTTCATGGGATAACCTAATCTGCTGGATAGATCACAAATAATCTCCCAGTCCGGACGGGCATTTCCTATGGGTTCAATAGCTTTACGCACCCTTTGCACTCGTCTCTCTGTGTTCGTAAAAGTTCCATCTTTTTCAGCAAAACTCACGCCCGGAAGTACTACATGGGCTAATTGGGCCGTCTCGGAAAGGAAAATATCTTGCACCACCAATAAATCTAAGTGCCTGAGTTCTTCTTCCACTTTACTCATATTTGGATCAGATAAGAGAGGATTTTCTCCCATAATAAAGAGCGCTTTTATTTTTCCCTCTCCAATCCCTTTCATCATTTCCATCAGAGTTAATCCTGGCTTGGCCGGGAGCTTGGCCCCCCAAGCTCGCTCGAATTTTTGCCGGACATTTTCGTCATCTACCCGCTGGTAACCCGTATAAACATTGGGCAAACCTCCCATGTCGCAGGCGCCTTGGACGTTGTTTTGCCCGCGCAGCGGATTAACCCCTGTTGAGGGCCTACCAATCTGGCCGGCCACCATGGCCAAATTGGCCAAGGCCAAAACATTGTTAGTTCCCGTAGTATGCTGGGTAATGCCCATGGCATAGAGAATTGAGGAGCTTGCTGATTGAGCATAGATGCGGGCTGCTGCGATTATATCTTCGGCAGGCACTCCTGTAATCTTAGCTACTACCTCGGGTGTATAATCCCGCACGGAATCAGTTAAAGCTCCAAAACCTTCTGTCCTTTCTTCTATAAAAGATCTGTCCAACCAGCCCTTAGCAATTATGGTTTGGATCATCCCGTTAATCAACGCCACATCAGTTCCGGGTTTATGGTTCAAAAAGATGTGGGCATATTCAGCTAATTCGATGCGGCGTGGATCAGCCACAATGAGTTTAGCCCCTTTCTTTCTAACGGCTGCTTTTACTTCCAGGGCAATTACAGGATGGTTCTCGGTCGTATTTGAACCGATAATAAAAATACAATCCGCATCCCGAATTTCCGGAATGGAATTGGTCATCGCTCCACTTCCAAAAGCCATCGCCAGACCGGCGACCGTAGAGCTATGTCAAAGCCGCGCGCAATGGTCCACATTATTCGTACCCAAGGCGGCGCGCGCTAATTTCTGCAAAAGATAATTTTCTTCATTAGTGCATTTGGCCGAAGTTAATACGCCAATGGCTTCCGGACCATAATCAGTTTTAATCTTTTTTAATCCCTCGGCCACTTTATCTAAAGCTTCTTCCCAGGTAGCCGTCCGAAATTTTCCATTTTCTTTTATTAAGGGATCCGTAAGGCGATCAGGGCTGTGGACATAATCAAACCCAAACCTGCCTTTGACACAAGTCCATCCTTTATTTATGCCTAAATCCTTATCAGAGGTTACTTTCAATACTTGGTTGTCTTTAACGTTTAAGACTATAGTACAGCCTACCCCGCAATAGGAACAAATGGTGGGCACTTTCTTCAACTCCCACTCCCGCCCTTGGAAACGTCCTGCTTTTTCCGTCAGCGCTCCTACTGGACAAACGCTGACACAATTTCCGCAAAAGACACAAGGAGTTTCTTGCAGAGAACGATCAAAAGGAGCAGCAATTTTGGTCGCGAAGCCTCTTTTGGAATAGTCTACCGCCTCGCAATATTGCACTTCATGGCAAACAGTCACACATCTTCCACAGAGAATACACTTGTTATAATCTCTTTCAAAAAAAGGGTTAGCCTGTCTAATTGGGTATTGATGTTTTTCGCCTTCAAAGCGGGATTGCCGAATTCCAAAATCATAAGCATATTTCTCAAGGCGGCACGAACCGCTTTTTTCGCAAGTCAGGCAATCAGAGGGGTGGTCAGAAAGCAAAAACTCGATGACTAACTTGCGTGCTTCTTGGACGCGCTTGGTATTGGTGCGCACCACCATCTTATCTGCCACCGGATAGGCACAGGAGGCCACTAAAGTTCTTGCTCCCTCCACTTCCACCACACAAAGGCGACAGGCAGCTAGAGGGTTTAAATCTTCGCGATAACAAAGGTGCGGAATTTCGATGCCCGCCCATTTGGCTGCTTCTAAAATATTCATTCCTTCTCTTGCTCTTACTTGCTGGCCGTCTATTATTATGGTAACTTCTTTCATTTATCCCACTCCTCTTTTTATCATGAGCGCTCAAGATCACAGCGCAAACAACGCTTAGCCTCACGGAGAGCAATCTCTTCATCAAAACCCAGATTAACTTCCCCAAAGCTCCTAACCCTTTTCTCCCCATCAAGAGCAGGCATTATCGCACGCGATTGGGAAAGACTCTCCTCTTCTTCCATCTTGGGGACGCTTACGCGCCGGATAGGTTGAAAGCTTCGGTTTTTATACAAATCTTTCCCTTTTAGATAGAGATCAATTGAACAGGCTCCTCTATATCCGCTGGCCATAGCCTCTACCACTGTTGAGGGGCCCGTAACTAAATCACCTCCGGCAAATACTCCTGGGACGCCAGTAAAAAGGGAAACTGGATCAACTTTAATAGTTCCTCTTTCACTTATGTTAAAATTTTTTTCTTTAGCCAAATAAGATAGATCAGGTTGGTAGCCAATCGCTGGAATTATGGTA
Organism: Thermodesulfobacteriota bacterium; assembly: GCA_049699975.1. GTDB lineage: Bacteria > Desulfobacterota > SM23-61 > SM23-61 > SM23-61 > CAZAGD01. The sequence goes on along the minus strand of JBNAWB010000134.1, from coordinate 5,126 downwards.
TCAACTTCCATCAGAAACTCTGAACCTTTGATCGGTACTGGCCGTCTTCGGCCACTGGCGTCGAAATCTCCCAATTCCATTCGTTGGCATTCTAAGGCTTTGACCCGGCCATTCTCTTTTAAGATGCGCGTAGGAGCTGCTAAGTAGACTAATTTTATATTTTCATGTTCAGCTTCTTCTATCTCCTCCTTATTGGCTGGCATCTCTTCCCGAGTTCTGCGGTATACAATATATACTTCTTTAGCGCCTAACCTTAAAGCGGTTCGAGCAGCATCAAAAGCGACATTTCCTCCGCCGATAACGGCTATTTTTTTGCCTATTTCAACTTTTTCTCCCAAATTAATCTGCCGCAGAAATTCTATTCCCGGTAATACGCCAATCGCTTCCTCGCCAGGGACGTTCATCTTTTGGTGGAGATGGGCCCCTATGGCCAGAAAAATTGCTTTATACCCCTCACGGAAAAGATCATCAATTTTAAAATCTTTTCCCCACACCATGTTGGTCTTTATTTCCACATTATGCTGACATATAAAATTAATATCATGCTCCAAAATTTTTCGCGGCAAGCGGTATTCGGGAATGCCCACGGCCAACATCCCCCCCGCAATTGGGAGAGCTTCAAATATTGTGACTCTGTATCCTTTTCGGCCAAGGTGATAAGCGGCATTCAAACCGGCTGGCCCCGAACCTACGATCGCTATTTTTAGGCCCTTTTCTTTCTCTAAAAAAGTCGGGGGAGACATTTTTCCTTGTTGTCTTTCCCAATCCGCAGCGAATCTTTTCAAAGAAGCAATAGCGATGGGGTCATCAATCTCTCCCCGCTTGCACATATTCTCGCAAGGGTGATTGCAGACGCGGCCGCAGATTCCCGCTAAAGGCATGGTTAGCCGAATGAGCTCAAGGGCTTCGGCATGTCTTCCTTGGGATATCAAAGCGATATAGCCAGCGGCATCACAGCGGACTGGACAGGTATTCTCGCAAGGGGCATAAACGAGGGCTTCACAAACTGCTGCTGGGCAATATTTCTCTTTAATATGCGCTTCATACTCGTCGCGAAAATGATTGATCGTCGAAAGCACGGGGTTGGGACAAGTTTGCCCCAATCCACAGAGCGCAGAGTCCTTAATATTCTGTCCCATCTCCAATAGGAGGTCGATATCTTCTTCTCTCCCTTCCCCTTTAGTGATCCGGGTTAAAATCTCCAACATGCGTTTGGTGCCCACCCGGCAAGGGACGCATTTCCCGCAGGATTCATCTTGAGTGAAACTTAAAAAGAACCGGGCAATATCCACCATGCAGGTCTTTTCATCCATGACGATCATCCCTCCTGATCCCATCATGGAGCCTGCTTCAGTAAGTGATTCATAATCTATGGGTAAATCTAAATATTTTGCGGGCAGACATCCCCCGGATGGCCCACCCATTTGGGCAGCTTTAAACTTCCTTCCTTTCGGTATTCCTCCGCCAATATCATAAATTACTTGCCGCAAAGTAGTACCCATGGGAACTTCTACCAAGCCCGTATTGTTTATTTTACCCGTTAAAGAAAATATCTTTGTTCCTTTACTACCAGCCGTACCTATTGCCGCATATTTCTCTGCTCCTTCAAGAATAATAGAACGGATATTAGCAAAAGTTTCTACATTGTTAATATTCGTCGGTTTTCCCCAAAGTCCGGCTAGAGCGGGAAATGGCGGACGGGCCCGGGGCATTCCCCTTTTACCTTCTATGGAAGCCAAGAGGGCGGTCTCCTCACCGCAAACGAAAGCACCAGCTCCTTCTTTAATCTTTAAATGGAAATTAAACGATGATCCTAATATCCTTTCCCCCAATAAACCCAATTCTTCGGCTTGCGCCATGGCTATTTTCAAATGCTGTACTGCTAAAGGATATTCAGCTCGCACATAGACATAGCCCTTTTCTGCTCCTATGGCATACGCAGCGATCAACATCCCTTCCAAAACTAAATGGGGATTACCTTCCAAGACGCTCCTATCCATAAAAGCACCTGGGTCCCCTTCGTCGGCATTGCAAACAATATATTTTTCCCGCCCGGGAGCATTTTTAGTGAACCGCCATTTTCGTCCAGTCGGGAACCCGGCTCCCCCTCTTCCTCGTAAGCCTGACTTTTCAACTTCTTCTATGACCTGCTCTGGGGACATAGTAAAAAGGACTCTACTTAGAGCTAAATATCCACCCCGGGCGATATAATCCTCAATCTCGGTTGGATCAATGCGCCCATTATCACTAAATACCTTACGCAGTTGACGTTTATAAAAGGGGACTTCGTGATCGTATATTATTTTTTGCCCCGTAGCCGGATCTGTATAAAGGAGCCTTGATATTATTTGATCTTTAATTAGGGTTTGCGTAACAATTTCTGAAACATCTTCCACAGCTACTTGCTGATAAAATATCTCTCTTGGCAAAATAACCACCACTGGCCCCCGTTCGCAAAAACCATGACAACCTGTGCGCATCACCTCAATCTTATTGGCCAAACCCCGATCCTTTATCTCTTGGATAAAAGCCATCCGGACTTGCTCGCTTCCCCAGGCCCGACATCCTGTTCCGCCGCATATAGTTACACAAGTTTTGTTTGGATCTCTTTTTTTAATTAATTCGTCTCTAAATTCTGCTAAATCTTTCTCGGAATTTAGCTTCCTGGTCAATTTTTCCTCCCTCAAGAATATTGTTTTAAGACTTGCTCAACTTTCGCTGGGGTCAACTTCCCATAATAATTTTTGTCAACTAATAATACTGGAGATAGAGCACACGCTCCTAAGCATGCTACAGTCTCAAAAGTAAATTTATAGTCCGGTGTAGTTTCATTCTCATTGATTCCCAAATACTGTTGAACAGCTTTAAGAACATTCTTCCCCCCCCGCACATGGCAAGCTGTTCCCCGGCAGACCCGCACCGTATGTCTTCCCCGCGGCGTAAGGTAGAATTGGGCATAAAAAGTGACCACGCCGTAAATACGGCTAAGCGGAATCTTTAGGCGCCGGCTAATCAAACTTAAAACTTCTTCGGGTAAATAACCGAAAATGGCCTGGGCTTCTTGCAGAACAGGAATTAAAGCACCTTCTTGATCTTGATATTTTTTTAAGATCTCTTCCACTCCAGATAAATCCAAATTCGGACTCATTCCTCCTCCTTAAATTCCTTATTTCTTCTCATTTATTAGGCGTATTTAAAACAACTGGCCCCAAAGAGGATTTTTCTTTTTTCTAACCTTTCCGTTCTTGGAGAAGTCGATCGGCGTATTCTAAACGCCCCATTACAATCTCCGCCGCTTTGGCCGCCTCTTTCAACGAGGTGTCCAAAACATCACCTATAACTGCATCCAGTCCACAGCAAATGGCCATGGTTAAAAAAGTGCGATTGAGCAACTTTCTTCCTTTGGCTCCTTGCGAGACATTACTTAAACCCACGATGAGATGGGGCGGATTTTTCTCCTGCCCAATTTGCCGAATTGCCTCCAGCGTTATTGGTCCCTGGGCTTGCGAAAATTTTAAAGGAAGAACGATCGGATCGATGAATAAACGCTCGCGAGGAATTCCATAGTTATCTGCATAGTCCATAATCCGCTTGGCAATGGCCACCCGGCCGACGGCGTGGGGGGGAATGCCTTGCTCATCCATAGTTAAGCCCACAATGGCCGCGTTATATTGGGCAGCCAAGGCCATTAGCCGATCTAACCTGCCTTTCTCTCCATTAGTAGAATTAATTAAAGCTGGCTTACGGCAGGCCTTTAAACCTGCTTCGATAACTTCCAACTTCCGGCTATCTATGGCCAAGGGCGTCTCCACTGCTTCCTGGACGGTTTCCACCAACCAAACCATCACCTCTGCCGGACGTAGCCAAGCCGTCCCGACGTTCAAATCCAAAAAATCCGCTCCCGCCGCGGCTTGTTTTTGGGCTATTTCTTGGATAGCTTCTTTACTCTTCTCCTGGATTAGTTTATAAATTTTGGGATTAAGGCCGTTGATCCGCTCCCCGATGTAGATCATTTTTCCGCCTCTTGATAACCAATCTTTTGCCCAATCTCTTTGATCTCCTCCATAAATCGGGGGTTATTGGTAAAGGGCGGGAGGGAGGTTAAATCTGCTTCGATTATTTGGGGACTATGGGAAATAAACCCCAAGCAGGGTATTTCAGGTAAATTTTTTAAGAGAAATTCGCGGTCAGTTTCATCCCGGACTTTATTTCCAATCCAGCCTAAGTTTTTCAGGCCAATGTCCGCAGCTAACTGCTTAATCTTTTGAGCGACTTCCACACTCCTTCTTCCAGGTTCCACTACTACGATAAGTTTATTTACGGCTCTGGCCGTGGCTCGGCCTAAATGTTCTACGCCAGCCTCCATATCCAAGATCACTATCTCTTTCCGCCCCAAGAGCAGGTGCGTAACTAACGTCCTGACCATTACATTCTCTGGGCAGACACATCCGCCTCCTCCTTTTTGGACAGTACCCATGACCATCAGGCGGATGCCCTCTTTCTCCAAAGAAAACTTATCCGGCAGATCATCGACGCGCGGATTGAGCTTAAAGAACCCCCCCATGGAGCCAGGTTTGGCTTCGGTTCTTTCTTCGATTAACTCTTTCATTTCCACAATGGGCGTCAAACGCTGGTCGCGGGGAAAACCAAGGGCCAGGCCTAAATTGCAGGCTGGATCAGCATCAATGGCCAAAACTTTAAACCCCTGCTGGGCATAAAATTTGGCCAATCCGGCCACCACCGTGGTCTTGCCTACTCCCCCTTTTCCTGTCACCGCTAATTTCATAAAAACCGTTCCCCTACCTTGCCGCAGGTTTGTCGCCAAAATGGAACAAATTTTGCGCCTGGCGCTATGCGCTAGGCCCTTTGCCCTCTGTTCCCCGCGTTTTGCCCTTGGCCTTTACCAATTTCCAAACGATGGTCTCCGTAAGTACTACTATATCCTCGGTCGTCAAATAATGATTTATAGAACTATCAAACAATATGGTCCCTGCAGGTCCAAAATCAACATCTCCTGCCCAAAGGACAAAATATATAGGCACATATGGTAAAGCCTGAATTTTTACTCCCCTATCCCCAAAATCTATGGGCGACCCTCCATAAAAAGCTGCAACTTGGAGCAAATC
>JBNAWB010000133.1:0-10094 GCA_049699975.1 Thermodesulfobacteriota bacterium | reverse complement strand
TCTCCCTCCCGCCTGAAGTAGGTACGAATTTCAAAAGTGATCGACGGTCAGAAGGCAATTCTATTGACTTTTAATTATTAATCCAAGTAAACTTGCCCAAAGAAACTAATTTTTTAAATAATTCGAGGAGGATAAAGTATGCAAAAGCCTGTGGGCATAATCGGCGGGGGGAACATGGGGGAGGCTTTGATAGCTGGGATTACCCAATCGGGATTGTTGGCGGCGCAAGAGGTGTTATTCTTTGAGCCGCGCGCGGACCGCAGGGAATTTTTGCAAAAAAAATTTGCCGTTGTGCCTATGAAAGACAACCAGCAATTAATTAAGCAAGCCAAGACCATGATCTTAGCGGTTAAACCTCAATCCGTCCCCGAAGTAATGGCGGAAATTGCTCCTTTAGCCCGACCCGATCATCTGCTCATTTCTATCTGTGCCGGGGTTTCTCTTGACTACCTGCAATCTTTTTTCTCTTTTCCCATGCGCATGATTCGAGCTATGCCCAATACGCCGGCGCTTATTCAAAAAGGAGCTACTGCCTTAGCTCCTTCTCCTATGGCTAAGCCTGAAGATCTTTCTGCTGCGGAAAAGATTTTCCAAGCGGTGGGGATCACAGTGGTCGTCAAAGAATCCCAAATGGATGCGGTTACTGGCCTGAGTGGTAGTGGGCCTGCTTATATTTTTGCCGTTATTGAGGCTTTAGCCGCTGGCGGAGTAAAAGAAGGGTTGGCTCAAGACGTAGCTTTAGCTCTTACTACCCAAACAGTGTTGGGGGCTGCCCATTTGATCCAAGCTACAGGAAAACATCCGGCAACTCTTCGCGATCAAGTATGCACTCCAGGCGGGACGACCATGGCCGGTCTTTACGCCTTGGAAGAAGGAGGATTTAGATTAGCCTTAATGAATGCCGTAATTGCGGCGACCAAGCGCTCTCGAGAATTGGGCGAGGCTCTTAAAAACTTGCCCATTTCTTTGCCTAAAGGGAAGAAAAGAAAACGAACTTCTGCCTCACTTAAGAAATAAAAGAATCTTCTAAAAAGAACTTAAGGTAATTCGAAAGTTTCACTTAAGACTTGCACGGCCACAGAGAGTAAGGACTCGGGGATTACGCAAGATAGGGTAGATATAGAAGTACTTATGGCCAAAATATTTATGCCTGCGGCACTCAAAGCTGAAAACATTCGGCCTGCTATGGCCGGTTTTTCCCGAAAGTGGGGACCGAAGATAGAAACAATAGCTACGGGATGGTAAGGAATAATTTGCTGGGATTCTCCCCCATATGGCTTTTTTTTTAAAATATCTATCGTTTTTTCTAAATCTTTTTGATCAATGCAAAAAACAAGATGGCCTTTTTCTGCTGTCTCAGTTGCTTGAACGATAAATTGCACATTTATTCCTGCGCTCCCCAGAAGAGAAAAAATTTGCCCCGCCACTTCTGGTTGGTTGGTCAGGTTAAACAACGATATTTGCGCCAAGTTCTTATTCTGAATAATTCCACCAATCTTGATTTTATCCATAATTATTAATCGAGCATGCTTGAATAAATTGCCTAAGCCAAGTTCGGCTTATCCCTCCTAATATCCACCTTTAGGCAAATTCCTCCTCTCCCCAGAAAAATTATGTTACGATCGCTTCCTTCAGCATCATCAGCCAGCTTAGATGGCCCAGGAGCAAAAATTTTTGCCCTTTGCCTATCTTTGATCTAAAATTATCATAATTCCCCCAAATTTGCCCCATAAAATTTTTTTTATTTTCATTTGGCCAAATTACTTTTCAGGACTTTGACTCTATTCTGCATTCTCTGCAAGAAACTCTGGATATCGGCTTGCAAAGCGCCCATGCTTTCATGCCTTTTCGCCAAAACCTTTTCTAACTCCTGCTTCCAATATAAAATAGTTTCCATTTCCTTCTTATTCATCTCTTCCTCAACTTTGCGTTTTAATTCTTTGACAAAAACCGCAGATTCTTTAGTCTCCATGAGCTCATCTCCTTTCGCGAAAATAATTTTCATCCTCCTTTAGCATAAATTCTTCTCTCTTTTATATGCTCTAAAAAGCATGGATTTTTTAATTGACTTATGCTAATTTAAAGCATAATATAGACTCATATTTAAGAGGGCAAGATCATGAAAAGAACCACCATCACACTCCCGCAAGATTTAGTGAATGAGCTGTTAGCCATCACCCCTGCTAAGAATAAAACGCAGGCTGTCTTAGCCGCTGTCCAAGAAAGAATAAGAAGAAAGAAAATGGAAGCCCTCAAAGGGTTAGCGCAGCGGGGCCGAAAAAAAACTGGAGTTAGTTCATGAATTTCCTCTTGGCCCCAAATAATCTGCCCCCCGTTCTGATCGATACTCCTATCTGGCTGAACTATTTCCGCAAAAATGAACATATCTTTCAGGAAGTCAACGCCTTAATGGATGCCGGACGAGTTTGTTCCCTCTCTTTAATAATTGCCGAATTACTACTTACCGCTCAAGATAAAGAAAAATTGCGGGTTTTCCAAGATTTTACCAGGATTTTCCCCATTCTCCAAGAAAAAGAAGGCCTCTGGGTAGAGGCGGCCCTGTTAACCTACGAGCTGCGGGAAAAGAAGAAACGCCTTTCTTTGCGAGATGCTTACTTGGCTCTTATGGCTGTCCATCACGGAGTTCTTCTGTATACTAACAATAAAACTTTTCAAAAAATGCCTAAATCTGTGGGTTTAAAACTATATAAAAATGGAGAGAAAAAGCGTGAAGCAAAAAAAGAGAACACACCTTAGAAAAATTAAATATTTATTCTTTTTTTTAATTATCCTTATTGCCTGCCCCTGGTCAGTATGGGCTGCGCCAGAAGCTCCTCCTCATAATTCAAACCCGCTCCCTCGGCCCCTGACCACGCTTCCCCGCTTTGAAAAAATTATGGCTGGAAAATACATAGAAGATTACCAATCTTGCCGTTTGATCTATACCCTCGATCCAGCCCTACAAATTTGGGTTTGGGAGTATCTTCGTGCCCACCGCCCCGCGTATGCATCTTTTATTGCTCTGGAGCCTCAAAACGGGAGAATTTTGGTTTTGGCTGACTATGCCCAAGAAAATCCTTCTTATCCGGGTATTTGGCAAAAAGCCTCCTACCCAGCTGCTTCAATTTTTAAAATAGTTACTGCCGCGGGAGCTTTAGAAAAAGGAGTCCTCGCCTATAATTCTACTGTTTTTTTTCGGGGGAACCAATACCTGCTTACGCCCCAGAAATTGCAGGAAAATAAAAGGGAACGGCGGATTAATTTTGATGAGGCCTTAGGGAAATCTAACAATGTAGTTTTTGGAAGAATAGCTTCTAAACTCTTAGGGGCTCAATCATTGCGCCAATTTTCGGCCGCTTTTGGTTTTAACCAACCCCTGCCTTTTGATTATTCCTTAGAGCCAAGCCAAGCTCTCATTCCTGAAGAATCTTATGAACTCGCCCGCTGCGGAGCTGGTTTTGGGGAAGTTACTCTGAACCCTCTGCACGCCGCCATGATCGCCAGTTTAATTGCCAATCGAGGGGTGATGATGCGCCCTTACTTGATTGCCGCCATCCATAACCACCAGCAGCAAAAAATTTATGAAGCCAAACCGGCCATCATCGATCAGCCTATTTCTTCTAAGACTGCCTTAGAATTAACGCGCATGATGATCAGAACCGTGGAAGATGGTACGGCGGCTAAAACTTTCCAGCCTACTGAAAAAAAATTTTTAAAGAACGTTACTATTTGTGGGAAAACGGGCCATCTTTCTGGCCAAAACCCGCCCGGACTTTACGATTGGTTTATAGGTTTTGCTCCTGTGGAGAATCCGCGGATTGCTTTTTCCGCTTTGACTATAAACCAAAACGGACACAAAGTAAAAGGAACTATTTTGGCCCGAGAATTCTTAAAGGAATTTTTTCGGGATGAAATCAATTAATTTCTCAATTTCTTAACCGGCATAAGGCTTGCCGCATACTTTGCAGATGCCTTTTTCGTTAATGACCCCAATGCAAGTTCCGTCACTGCAGAGAATCCGCTTGGAAAAATCAATTTCTTCTTCCTCTTCCACCTCTACTGCAGATGGAGCGGTCGTTTTCAGAGCTACACCGCATTGGTGACAGAAATTACTGGCCGGCAGAAGCTCAGTACCGCAAGCAGAGCACTTTTGGTCTCCTAAAGACTGACCACAATGAGGACATTTCATGAAGATAATCCTTTCCTTCATCCTTAAAATTAAAAATATATTTAGCATATTTTTTATTGCCCAACAAGACTTGCAGGAAACCATCTTTTGCCCTAAAGGATGGCCAATAAATCACGCCTTAATCCCCCAGGAGGCCTTTTAGAGCATGGATGCAGTTATCGATATGCATACGCATTTATTCCCCGAAGAGGTGCAAAAAAACCGCTCGCCCTTTTGCCGGCGGGACGAGAACTTTCGCCTTCTTTACGAGAACCCCCAAGCCCGCCTAACGAGCTTAGAAGATTTGCTTAATAATATGGATCGCCACGGGATCGAAAAAAGTGTCATCTGCGGTTTCCCCTGGCAAGATCCGGTTCTCTGCCGCGCAGGAAATGATTATCTTCTGCACTGTCATTTCCTCTATCCGCAACGTTTAATTCCTTTTATCACTTTTTCTTTTGCTTCTGTGCGTTTAGCCCGGCGGGAGATAGAACGGACCCTAAATAAAGGAATAGGCGGCATTGGTGAAATTGCTTTTTATCAAGGAGGAATTACTGCGGAAAGACGCCAAAAACTAACCTCCATTATGCGGCCTTTTGCTGCCCAGGGATTACCACTTTTGTTGCATACTAATGAACCTGTGGGGCATACCTATCCCGGGAAAACTTTAAGCTCCTTGAAAGAAATTTATCAACTTATTCAGGCGCTCCCTGATCAACCAATAATTTTAGCCCACTGGGGTGGAGGGTTTTTTTTCTATGAACTTATGCCTGAAGTAGCCCAAGTTGCCCGCCATGTTTACTACGATACCGCTGCATCTCCCTTTCTTTACCATCCTAAAATTTATTCTGTGGCCATAGACATTCTGGGACCAAATAAGATACTATTCGGCAGTGATTATCCGCTTATTTCTCCAGCGCGTTATTTCGCGGAGATGACCCGCATCGGCTTGCCTGCCCGTTGGCAAGAGAAAATTAAAAAATTAAATTTTCAAAAATTATTAATAAAGCCTAAAAAGGGGGAATGATTATATATGCAAAAAATGCTCATTAATGCCCTCGATCCTGAAGAAAGTCGGATGGCCATCGTGGAAGATGGAATTTTAACTGAATTAGTAATCGAAAGTTCCCTACAAGAATTAACGCGGGGAAATATTTATAAAGGGAAAATAGTGAACATAGAACCAGGCCTGCAAGCTGCTTTTGTGGATTATGGAGGCCCCCGGCATGGCTTTCTTCCCTTTAGTGAAATTCATCCTGATTATTATGCCGCGGAAAAGAAAGATTATCCTCCCGGCCCGCGCTTGCCCATGTCTGAGCTCATCAGACCATCCCAGGAAGTTTTGGTGCAAGTAGAAAAAGAGGAGAGCGGGAGTAAGGGGGCGGCGCTTACTACATATATCTCCCTCCCCGGGAGATACTTAGTCCTTATGCCCGGGAGCAGAGGAGGAGGAATCTCGCGTAAAATCGAAGACGAGAAAGAGCGGCAAAAAATAAAAGCAACCCTTCACCAATTAGATATCCCTCCGGGAATGGGCTTAATTGTGCGTACGGCTGGACTAGGCCGGAGCAAAAATGAGCTTAATAAAGACCTGCAGTATCTCCTCCGCCTCTGGAAAAATATTTTAAAGGAAGCTCAAAGATCTCCCGCGCCTTCGCTTATTTACCAAGAGCGGGATTTTGCTATCCGCGTTTTGCGCGATTATTTTACCTCCGACATAGAAGAGGTTCTAATTGACCAAAAGGATGTTTTTAATAAAGCGAAAGATTTTTTCCGTACCTTTATGCCTCGTTACCAAAATCGAGTAAGGTTCTATGGCGATAAAAAGCCCCTTTTCTCGAAATACGAATTGGAAAAACAAATTGAGACCATCTATGAAAGAAAAGTTTATTTGAAATCCGGCGGCTCAATCGTTATTGACCCTACGGAGGCTTTGGTAGCCATTGATGTAAATTCCGGCCGCGGGGCTCAAAGCCGGAGTATAGAAGAAACTGCGTTCCATACTAACTTAGAGGCTACTCAGGAAATTGCCCGCCAGTTACGCCTCCGCGACCTCGGCGGTTTAATAGTTATCGATTTTATTGACATGCGCGACCGCCGCCACAAATTAGAGGTCGAAAAATCTTTGCGCCAAGCTTTGAAAAGAGATAAAGCCCATACGGAGATGGGGCGAATCAGCTCATTCGGTTTATTAGAATTATCTCGCCAGCGGCTGCGCCCGGCGGTTAGCGAGCGCATTTTTATTCCCTGTCGCCACTGTCAAGGAACAGGCCTGGAAAAATCTACAGAGGCGGCAGCTTTATCGGCCTTACGCAAAATTCAACATACTCTGGCCCAAGGAGACTGCACTTCTTTACGCATGGAATTACCCGATGAAGTTGCTACCTATCTCCTCAATCAAAAGAAATCCACCCTGCTGCGCCTGGAAAAAATCTATGGCCTGACCATCCAGATCGTGGGCCGTGCTGACCTTCTCAGCCACCAGTATAATTTAAATTTTACCCGTAAAGAAGCGCCCCTTCCTAAGGAAGGAATATTAGAGAAAGGAGCAGTTTCTCCTGCCGAAGCAGCCCCCAAAGTCTCTTTGGAAGATGCTGACCGCATGGCCATAGAAGAACTCAAAAAAGAGACCAAAGAAAGTTTCTTAAAGAAATTATTCTGGCCGCCTTCTTTCTGGAAAAGCAGCCGCTGATGATTATTCCAATTTGGGAAGCAGATAAATGTTTTATGGGACGAATTAAAAATGTAAACTTTCTTTACAAAATATTAGGTAAATAAAAAGACAAATATTTTTAATTTATTAGCCCCTTTTTATCTAATTTTCCCTATTCTGTGTCGGAAAAATTTACAGAATTTAAAATCTGAAAAACGAAAAAAAGTATTTAAAATCAATAAATTATCAAACGGCATTTTATTTGCTTCAATTTACAGATTTTAGATTTTCCCGCAAATAATTAACCTTAATTTTTCCTCTTTAAATAAAATGAGGTGGAGGATTTTTAGAAAAATGCCTAAATAAACCCTCCAGGGAATTTCTATATTCCGTGGAGGGTTTCCCCAGAGTCAATAAATTCCCAAAAAAACAAATTGATATAAGAGTGAAGGTGCATTATCCATTTTCCATTGATTTAAATAAGCCAAGCTAATATTCGCAAGAGAACCTGCCAGAAAATAAATAAAAGATTAAGAATAGAGATTGTTAAAAGTTTCCTGAAAAGCAGATTTGGACCAGAGGGAATCAAAAGAGGAAATCTCCCCCTTCGAGGGGGAGAAAGGATTGGGTGAAAGGGCTGAGGGGGTTTGCCAGAACTCTAAGGAGACAGCTCCTGATACTTAGCAGTAATTATGGAGAAATTTAAAAAAACACTCTTATGACTCTGCACCCTGGCCCTCTCCCTTAGGAGACTGTATTCCGTCATGGCGAGCGACCCCGCACTCGAGGCGGGGGAGCGTGGCCATCTCTTTAATTTCAGTACGTTACGAGATCGCCACGGTAGCTGCACTCCCTCGCGATGACATGACGACCCAGCCTTAAGAGGGAGAGGGAAAATGATTTTTAGCAATACGTAAAATTATCAGAGGAGGGAAAAATGAAAAGAAATCTTTTTAGAATCGCCTTTGTTTTTGCTTTGCTTTTTGTTTTTGCCGCCTACTTTATACCGCCTGCACAAGTCTGGCCTGCTCAGTCATGTCTTGAATATGATATTCCCATGCGCGATGGGGTAAAATTATACACGAGAGTGTTTTTGCCTGATCCCGATATCTGGGGGCCTGGACCTTATCCCACAATTGTCGTTACCACACCCTATGGAGTAGGTGGATATGGAGGCCGTGGAAAATGCAGTGCGGCTTTACCAAATGCTCAAGCTGCGCAAGGTTATGCGTATGTTTACCAGGATACCAGAGGAAGGTTTTTATCCGAAGGCGTTTGGACAAGAGTAAATGATGGCCAAGATGGCTATGATACAATTCAATGGGTAGCTAAACAACCATGGTGCAATGGGAAAATTGGCATGGGGGGACTATCAGCCATGGGTATTACAACTTATATGACTGCCGGCCAAAGGCCACCCCAATTAGTCGCCATTGCGCCTTCAATTGCCAGCGGAAACTCAATTCAGAACTTTTCTTTTGAAGGTGGAGCCCTTGAATATGAAACTACCCTGGCCTGGAGGGCTTCAAATGTTTATAACGGTCTTTCCCAGTCGCATTATGACAGCTTGGGTCTGACACCCGCAGAACTGGCCGCAGCTAAAGCTGAAATGGCTTTAGTCTATGCGGATGTGATGGGCAATTTAACAAAACCCTTAGAATCACCTTCCTGGATGCGTCTCCCTCTTTATGACTTTCCAGGAATTAGCAAGCTTCTCCCCCAATGGAATGATGTCCTTTTGCATCCCAGTCCCTTGGATCCTCTTTATGCGCCTTTTGACGTTCAAGATAAGATCAAAGTTCCTGGCTTACACATGGGCGGCTGGTATGACATGTTTTCTCGGGGTACTTTGGAAGCCTATAAGACCATAGATAAAAAAATAGGTAACCAGAAGCTGGTCATGACTAATCTCACCCATTTGCAGTTTGCATATACCTTTCCTTATTGGAATTACTATTTCAAATGGTTTGATTACTGGCTAAAAGGCATTGACAACGGGATTATGGATGAACCGCCAATTTATTATTATCGCATGGGAGCCAATAAATGGGCCTATGCAGATACATGGCCCCTTCCTGATGTGGAGGAAAAAATTTACTACCTCCACAGTGATGGTAGCCTTTCTCCAAAACATCCCAAGACTAAAGAATCTCCTTTAAGTTACACTTATGATCCCAAAAATCCATTGCTTACCTTGGGCGGTAGAAATTTATATTATTCTTCCGGCCCTGCAGACCAAAGTCCCATGGAGCCACCAAACCGAGATGATGTTTTAGTTTATACCAGTGAAGAATTAAAAAATGATGTTGAGATTTCTGGGAATGTAAAAGTAATTCTCCATGCCTCTTCTAATTGTAAAGATACAGATTTTGTAGCCAAATTAATTGATGTTTATCCAGATGGAAAGAAAATATTGGTTTTAGACGGCGTCATTAGGGCCAGATATAGAGACACATTAAAAAAAGAGAAACTATTACATCCTGGGCAGGTTTATGAATTTGTCATTGATTTAGGAGACACCAGCCAAGTCTTTAAAGCTGGGCATCGGATTCAAATTGATATTTCCAGCAGCAATTTCCCCAGGAGAGACCGCAATACTAACACAGGTCATGCTCTATATATAATCGACACTGCTGATGACGCGCTAATAGCAACCAATACCATTTATCATGACAAGATGCGTCCTTCTTTTGTTGTTCTTCCTATTGTTAATCCCAAAACCCGCGTCTTCTCCGGACAGGCCAAAATAAAGACGCCTTCTTTAAATTACGAAGGTCCAGCTGAACTTCATACCTTGGCTAAAGGGGTTTATCTCCGTTTAATAAACTTGGATAACCGCTGGGTAAAATGGGAAATCGAAAAAGATTGGGATAAGAGGGTTTTGGATTACTATCGATGTGAAGGCAAACTTGGCAAATTAAATGTCTGGGTTCATGCGGAGAGTCGCGAACCATATTTTGCTTTGGCTTGGGGAAAAGGAATTTTATTTGAAGGTAGCCCGGCCATAGACCCTTGAAACCAGCCTTAAAAAACCTATTAGAAAAATAAGAAGACCGCAGAGCAAAGCTTCTGCGGTCTTCCACTATTTTTCCACCTACGAAGTGGAAAATAGCAATAAATAAAGGGGGTCAAACCTTTAAACTTTAATTGAGGCATTTACTCTTAAGTTCCTTAATCTCTGCTCTGAGATGTTTTGAAACATCAATTTCCTTTTCAATCTTCTTAAGAATAATACTTACAGCAGCACCCTTTATCCCAAAAACCCTCCCTATT
>JBNAWB010000132.1:0-10098 GCA_049699975.1 Thermodesulfobacteriota bacterium | reverse complement strand
TCCCCACGCATGGGGAGAGGGGAGGGTGAGGGGAATAAGTGTAAATATTTAATCGTTCCGACTAATGTCAAAAGTTTTATGAAAACAGATTTGGACCAGAGGGGATCAAAAGAAAAATCCTCCCCCTTCGACGGGGAGAGAGGGAAATGACTTTTGCCCATAAGTAAAAATTTTGGAGGAGGATGCCCATGAAAAAAGGATTAAAGATTGGAGTTGCAATTTGGCTAAGTTTATCATTTTTAGTTGCTTTTGCCGTGGAAGTGAGCGCTCAGAAATTTCTTACCAAACCTATCGAATTTGTTTGCCATGCAGCTCCTGGAGGAGGAAGCGATATCATGGCCCGCATGATCCAGAGTATTATTGAAAAAGAAAAAATTACTACGCACCCCATTGCTGTGGTCAATCGAGCTGGCGGTGGTGGAGCAGTTGCTTTCGCTTATGTAGCCGGTAAAAAAGGTGATCCCCATTATTGGTTAACAGCCACCACTAGTTTTCTTACTACTCCTCTTTTGGGTAAATCTAAATACAATTATAAAGATTTTACGCCCTTGACTAACTTGGCTTTTGATGACTTCTTGGTAGCCGTAGGAACAAACACGCCTTATACGACTTTGGAAGCCCTTATAGAAGCAGCTCGCAAAAAGCCAGGTGAAATTAAAGTAGGCGGAACTTATGCTCCAGGGACAGACGCCATTATTGTTTATCTCATTGAAAAAGAAGCTAAGGTCAAATTTAACTATATTCCTTTCAAAAGTGGAGGGGAGGCTATGGTGGCCTTGTTAGGAGGCCATATCGAGGTCTTCCTGGCTAACCCGTGTGAAGCCGTTGCCCAATTCGAGGCTAAAAAAATACGCTTACTGGGAGTTACCAGTGAGAAACGATTATCGCTTTTGCCTGACATTCCCACTTTAAAAGAAAAAGGGATAAATGTAGTAGCTCAACAATTCAGAAGCATTGTGGCGCCTAAAGACATTCCCCAAGAGGCCGTTAAGTATTATGAGGATCTTTTTAAGCGATTATCCGAATCCAAGCTTTGGAAAGAAAAATATATTAAAGAGAACATGCTCACTCCTGATTATAAGACCAGTGCGGAAACTTTAAAGATGCTGGAGAATGAAAACGCCAAATGCGCCATGATTTTAAAGGAAATGGGCGTAATTAAATAAAACAAGAAAGAAATATCGGTTTTTTACCTTTCGGGAGTAAAAATGAAAAAAGGATTAATAATCAGTAGTCTTGCTCTCATAGGGTTGTCGTTATTCGGCATTATTGAATCGTCCAGGTTGGAGCGAACAATGAAGATGGGGGTAGGTATTGCCTTTTTCCCTTTAACTATGAGTATTGCCATCGGCATCCTTTCTTCTATTCTTCTTTGGGGAATTATTAAAGGCAAAATGCCGATTAAGGATAAACCCCTTTGGGAGGCAGGAGAAGGAAAGCGGGTTTGGTGGGTATTGATCATATTCGGAATGTACGTTCTCTTAATCGAACCTATAGGTTATGTGCTCGCTACTTTTTTATTCTTTGTGGCCTTAGTTTTATTCCTGGGGCGTGGGCAAATTATAAAAACTATAGTGACGAGTGCGGCTTGCACTTTCTTACTTTATGCTATTTTTCGTTTATGGCTGAAATCGCCCCTGCCCACCAGTTTTTTAGGAATTTAGGATGGAGAAAAAATGCTTGACCATTTATTAACCGGCTTTGCTACAGTGCTCACTCCCACTAATCTCCTATTCTGCTTTTTCGGCGTAACCATGGGCACAATTATTGGTGTTCTCCCTGGCGTCGGGCCAGTAGCTGGCACAGCTATGCTTGTTCCTTTCACCTTTGGTATGAACGCTACTACGGCGATTATTATGTTAGCTGGCATTTATTATGGGGCAATGTATGGAGGCTCGACTACCTCTATTTTGGTAAATTTACCCGGAGAATCATCCTCGGTAATGACCTGCTTAGATGGTTATCAGATGGCCCGCAAAGGTAGAGCAGGAGCAGCTTTGGGCATTGCTGCCATCGGATCCTTCATTGCCGGAACGCTCAGTGTTCTTGGGCTCATGCTTTTGGCTCCCCCCTTAGCAGAGTTTGCCATTCGCTTTGGTCCGCCTGAATATTTTGCTTTAATGGCCTTAGGGATGACCCTGGTTATTTCTTTGGTCGGCGAATCGATGATCAAAGGATTGATCGCCGGGGCTTTTGGTATATTATTAGGGACAGTGGGTATGGATCCGACCACGGGAATTGAAAGATTTTCTTACGGTATTCCCACATTATTAGATGGGCTCAGCTTTGTCAGTGTATCCGTTGGGCTCTTTGCCATCTCAGAAGTGTTAGAGATGGCCGAAAAAGTTTCCGCTCCCCCTTCCTATATTGATAAAATTTCCAACCTCTTGCCTAATAAGGAAGATTGGAAGCGCTCAATTTTTTCCATTCTGCGAGGAAGCGCAATTGGCTTTTTTGCTTGCTCTATGCCAGGAGCCGGAGCTACGGTTGCTTCTATGCTGGCCTATGCTACAGAAAAAAAGATCTCTAAATATCCTGAAAAATTCGGCACAGGCGTTATTGAAGGAGTAGCTGCTCCAGAAAGTGCCAATAACGCGGCGACCGGTGGAGCCATGATTCCCCTCTTAGTTCTGGGTGTGCCTGGTTCGGGGACGGCGGCAGTGATGATGGGCGCTTTGCTTATTCATGGCATGCGCCCTGGTCCGCTCCTTTTTGAAAAACACCCAGACTTTTTCTGGGCGGTTACGGCGAGCATGTATATAGGTAATATTATGCTCCTGATTTTGAACCTGCCCTTTGTGGGCATCTGGGCACGTATGCTGAAAATTCCCCACTCTATACTGATTCCTCTTATTTTGGCCATTTCCACTGTGGGGGTATTCACCGTTAATAATAATTTAGTTGAGGTCTGGATTATGCTGATCTTTGGAATAATCGGCTATTTTATGAAGAAATTTGGCTTTCCTCCTGCTCCGGTAATTCTGGCGCTCATTCTCACCCCGCTTATGGAGAACGCTCTTCAACAGTCATTACAAATGTCTCACGGAAATTTTGCTATCTTTTTCACCCGGCCCATTTCTTTAATCCTCTTGACGGTGGCTATCATTTCCCTTTTCAGTTCTTTAGTAAAATTTCTTTTGGTTACATATAAAAAATCACATAAGAGTTTTTGTCTGTAGAACTCGGCTAAGGTCATGTGGATTACGGACCCGAACTCTAAGGCATCGGGTCCCCTCACCCTAATCCTCTCCCCACCCATGGGGAGAGGGGAGGGTGAGCGGAATAAGTGGAAATATTTAATCGCTCCGCATAATAATTAAAAAATACTCTCGACAAAATATAATTTTTTGGATAAGGTAGGAGAAAAATTGCAAAAAATCAGCATTAGAAATATTTTTTAGGGATTTATGGGAATGAAGGATTTTATCGGGCAAAAATTAAACGATAAATCCGCAATTACTCTTTCCGATTCCAAACTTTGGTATGTTATTCAGACTAAACCAGGAAATGAACAACGGGCAGAATTTAACCTTTCTAATCAGGGAATCGAAACTTTCCTTCCTTTATATAAAGCCCAACTGATCAGTTTCGGGAGATTAACAGAAAAGAAAAAGCCCCTCTTTCCCAATTATCTCTTTGCCAAATTGGAGCTTTCAGCTCATTATTCCCAAGTTAAATGGACAAGGGGAGTGAGTAAGATTGTTGCTTTCGGTGATATTCCGGTGCCTGTTTCTGAAGAAGTGATTCAGGCTATAAAGAGCCGGGTGGGGAAAGATAATCTAATTGAGTTAGAAGAAAATTGGCGAGAAGGTGATCTCGTAGAAATCATATCGGGTCCATTAAAAGGTTTGCAGGGCATTTTTCAGAGGAAGTTATCAGATAAAGGAAGAATCAAAATTCTGCTTAGTATGCTCGGGATCGAAGTGCCAGTGCAAATACCCCAATGGCAAATCAAAAAAACGGCTAATAGGACGCCCAAGCACAGTTAGGGCGCATATTTATAAATCTGGCAAGGCCAGAAAATTTTATTGTTTACTTATTTAAAAAAATCAAAAATGCCCTTGGGGAGCTTTTTTGAAGCTCAAGATGGCGGAAGCATATTTTGCGCGTCCTTTGTGGACCTTTTGCGTCCTTAGCGGGTAATCTGCGCCCTTCGCGGCCCCATTAGCGTTCTTTGCAGGGCTTCTGCATTCTTTGCGGATCTTTTGCGGATTTCCGCTTAACCATATAAACCAGAAAGACCAGATAAACCAGAGAAACCAAATAAACCAGACAGACCAGAGAAACTAAAGAAACCAGATAAACCAAACAGACCAGAGAAACCAGATAGACCAGATAAACTAAAAAGTGAAAAAATTCAACAACGTCCCTAATTTCCTAATTTTGGCTTTTTTAATTGTTTATCCTTCTTTAGCCTTGGCTATTTCTTCAGTTAATCTTCCTTTGGACCATTGGGCATATGCGGCGCTTGATAGCCTTGAAGGATACGGATTGATGGAGAGCGCCTTAACTTCTACCCGTCCCTACTCCCGCTTAGAAGCTGCCCGTTTGGTTGGGGAGGCTGAGAAAAAATGGGCAGAAGCCCGGCAAAAAGAGAATTTTAAAGAAATTGATTTAGTTTCTTCTCTTCTCTCTCGTTTAAAAAGAGAATTCAAACCTGAACTCGTTGACTTAAGGGCCATCGAAGGTGCGCCAGTATCTACTTATTTGAAGCCAGTGGACGAATTCATTTTAAAATATCAGTATCAATCTGATAATCCTATAATCCGGCTTCAAAATGCCCTGCCCCCGACACATACAATATACCCCCTTTATAACCAAGATGGCCTTGTTTATCGGAAAGGGCATAATTTTGTTGCCGAGTTGCAGGGAGAAGGACGGCTCTGGAATCATATTTCTTTTTATTATCGCCCTCAATTTACTTCCCTGGAAAGCGAGAATGCGCGCTTTGATCTGGAAAAGGGCTATTTAAAACTTGAGCTCTTTAATCTTGAGTTGGAGGTGGGGCGAGATTCAATGTGGTGGGGTCCAGGGAAGCACGGAGCTTTGATCATTTCCAATAATGCCCGCCCTTTTGATATGATTAAATTTTCTAATCAAAAACCCTTTTCCATTCCTATTATCGGTCTTTTCAAGTTTAATCTCTTCTTTTCGCGCCTCGATTATAAAGAACCCTATATTGCTGAACCGCTCATATATGGCTTAAGACTGCATTTAAAGCCCCATCCTATATTTGAAATAGGAATCTCCCATATGGCTATATTTGAAGGCGAAGGGCGAAAGGCTTTAAGTTTTAAAGATTACCTTGATATATTATATGGGAATGCGAACCGAGAATATACTAAACTTGATAGTAATCAGCAAATAGCTATTGATTTTTCCCTACGCTGGCCAAACTTTTATAAATTCTTGCCCATAGCTCGTTCACTGAAACTTTACGGTGAGTATGGAGCGGAAGATACGGGTATTCTCCCTGATCGCCGGGCTTTATTGTTAGGATTGGCCTTCTATGATATTTTTCTTTTAGGCAGAGTAGATCTTTTTTTTGAATATGCAGACACAACGCCTGCTTCTGTGCCTGCTGCTTGGTACACACATGGTTTCTATCCGCCCATTTTTCATGAACGTATTTTTGGCCACCATGCCGGAAGTAATGCAGAAGATTTCTTTTTGCGCCTTCAGGCTTTTGTTTCTCCCGAAATTAAATTAGGCTTCGACTTTGATTATGAATTTAAAGGAAAATGGTTTCCGGAAAAGACATATACTTACCAATTGGGCTTAGACCTGGAATATTTATTTAAAAATGATTTTCGGCTAAAAGGGCGCTACGTTGGGCAAAAATTTGTGGATCCAGCCGGGATTGCCGGCGGAGATAACACCAGCCACCTCTTTGGCCTTGAAATTCGCTTTAAATTTTAGTAATTTTTTCATTGTTCATCAATTCAATTAAATCTCAGCCAGATGAAATAAAATAACAAGAAAAACAAGATAAACTAAAAAGACCAAAGAGACGAGATAAACCAGAGAAACTAAAGAGACCAGAAAGACCAGACAAACCAGATAAACTAAACAGACCAGACAGACCAAATAAACCAGAAAGACCAAACAGACCAGAACCCAGCTTGCATAATGTTGAGATAAGTCCCCAACCCATGTTACATTATGTAATAATTTTATATTTGGCGAGGTGTAAAAATGGCTAAAGAATACAAAACACGAATTATTATCGATCCGTTAATTCACTTTGGAAAGCCTTGCGTTGCCGGAACCCGGATTCCGGTTGAGAATGTGTTGGAATTAGTTCAGGAGGGTATTTCATTTGATGAGATTATAGAGAAATACTATCCGGACCTAAGCAAAGAAGATATAAAGGCATGTGTTCAGTATGCTGTTGATATCGTTCGTTCGGAAGAGATCCATGTGGAAGTTGTTTGATGCGCTTTCTTATTGACCAGGACGTGTACAAAATAACCATTGACTTCTTGAAAGAAGCTGGACATAGCGTATTCACTGTTAAGGATATTGGGATGGCAAGGGCTCGAGATGAAGATTTATTGAAGGCGGCCAAGGAAGGAAATTGCATATTAATAACAAGAGATAAAGATTTTGGTGAATTGTTATTTTTAAAAGAAGAATTAAGGACAGGGGTCATATTTCTTAGGGGAGCTCCAAAGACGTTTGCAGAGGTCCATCGTGAACTTAATAGGCTTCTCTTGGAACATAACGAGGATGAGTTGAGGAAATCCTTCTGCGTGGTTGAAGTTGGACGTCATCGGATCCGTCACCTTTAGCAGAACAAAAGAGCTTTCTTTGGCGGAATCCCTTCCAGTTCTGCTGGTACTCCATTTCAGTTCCTCAGGAACTCGCTTCCATTCCAGAGGAATAAATATTTATCCAGATAAACGAGAGAAACCAAACAGACCAGAGAAACCAAACAGACCAAACAGACCAGACAAACCAGATAAACCAAACAGACCAGAAAGACCAGATAGACCAAACAGACCAAACAAACCAGATAAACTAAACAGACCAGATAAACCAAATAAACCAGAAAGACCAAACAGACCAAACAGACCAGACAAACCAGACAGACCAAAAAGACCAAAAAGGACAGCTGAAGATGTGACCATAGAAGCTTAATGCTTCATGAATATAGAAGAAAGTGAGGTTATTCTTGAGATCAAAAGTAGTTATAAAGGAATCTGATATACATCATCACTTGCAAATGAGAATGCAACAACGAGGGGTTTCATTAAACGAAATCGAAATTACCATGAACGAAGGTTGGGAAGCCGTGGACGGCAAAGAAGGAACTATTGGAAAAGTTTTTGTGTTTCCGTATAATAATTACTGGGCAGGAAGTTACTTTGAGGAAATAGATATAGAAATGAGAAGCTAATATTATTAACTGTGAAAGCAAGGTATGGCAAAGATTTCACAATTGGAGGAAAGCAAAAATGAAGATTGAGTATGATCCCGAAAGAGATTTATTATATCTATATTTTGCAGATCCAGGGAAAAAAGCGGCCGAGACAGTCACGATCAAACCTGGTGTTTTTGCGGATTTTGACCAGGATGGTAAAATCATTGGTATTGAAGTGCTGGATGCAAAAGAGGTTTTGGGGAAAAGGATAGAATTTGAGCTTCCACAGATTACAGTTGCATAGATTATGGCTCCAAGCAGTCATAAAAAGGGGAAAGGCTACTTTTAATCTAAAGAATGGACATAAGCAATGCCGAGAGTTGTTAGAGGATTAGCCGATAGACTCATTTATCATGTTTTAAACCGAGGAAATGGCAGGCAGGAGGTTTTTCATAAAGATAAAGATTATGAAGCATTTATCAATCTTATGAAACAGGCAAAGGAAAGGTATCCTGTGAAGATTTTTGGGTACTGCTTAATGCCGAATCACTTTCATATGGTTCTTATGCCTGATAAAGGAGAAGAATTAAGTATATGGATTCAATGGCTGATGACAAGTCATGTCAGACGCTATCATAGGCACTACGGAACCAGTGGACATATATGGCAGGGGAGATTTAAGAGCTTTATCATTGAGAAAGATGAACATTTATTAATGGTTTTAAGATATGTAGAAGGCAATCCTGTAAGGGCAGGTTTGGTGGAATCAGCGAAAGGATGGTCGTGGTCTTCACACAATGCAAGAATAGTTAAAGAGGGACAGTCTCTCTCAAGTAAAGGGACTGTCCCCTTTATTAATGAACTTCCGATAGAAATACCTAAAGCATGGGATAAATATGTAGATGAGCCATTGACATATAAAGAGTTGGAAAGGCTGAGGCAGAGTGTTAATCGGCAAGCACCTTATGGACGAACTGAATGGCAGATTAAGATGACCCGGGAACTTGGTTGGGAATCAACCCTTAGACCGTGGGGAAGACCAAGAAAGGATATTGAAAAGGATGAGAAAAAGTAGCCTGTCCCCCTTTTCTTCCCATATCTTTCCAGGGTGTTGCTTTTATGCTAAGATATTTTTTAAATCTAATCGGAGAGGAGTATTTACATGGAAACCATTGCTATAAGCCGGAATGAGCTCAAAAAATTGATCAAAGAAACGTTTATCGATGTTTTAACGCACAGGAAAGACCTGATAGAAGAGGCTGTAGCAGAGGCAATTGAAGATATAGGGCTCGGAATAGCCATTGAGGAAGGCCGAACGAGGGAATATGTCGATAAAACTAACTTTATGGAAAAACTGGATCATAAAATTAAGGGTAAAAAGTGAAATATAGGATCGATAAATCATTTGACAGGGATGTCGATCGGATTCAAGACAAGAAAGTTCTCAAGAAACTAAAAGCCATTATATCAGTGGTTGAGGATGCCAAAGCCATCCGTCCCCCATATAAAGAAAATTGAAAGCTTCGAAACATATTACCGGATCAAAATAGGTGATTATCGTTTAGGGATGGAAGTATCCTCTGCTAATGAAGTTACACTTTTAAGATATTTGCATCGAAAGGAAATTTATAGGTATTTTCCCAAAAGAAGTTAAAGGAGGACAAAAGCTATTCCATCCTGATTCTGTTGCGTGATAAATTCCATTCCGCCTTCGACGGGATCCTTTCCAGTTCCGCTGGAAGCGGAAATTCATTCTATCCCGCCCCAAGCGGGATTCCTTCCAATCCGCAGGATTAACATTCTCCAGATCAACCAAATGGACTAGACAGACTAAACAAACCAAACAGACCAGACAGACCAGAAAGACCAAACAGACCAGATAAACCAGAAAGACCAGACAAACCAGAAAGACCAGACAGACCAGATAAACCAAAGAGTCCAAAAGAGGAAAAATTCAACAATGTCCCCTTTTCTTAAATTTTGAAAGTTATACTAATTTTGTGATATATTTTTCTTAATCTTAATAGCAGGGGAGGTTTAGATGTCTACAGTTTCAGAAAATAAAAAATTAAGCGAGATAACTGTGGGGGAATTGAAATCCCTCATTAAAGACACCATTAATGAGCTTATCGATCCTGATTATGGTTTGGAGCTAAGACCCGAAATAGAGGAAGCCTTAAGAATTTCACTTGAATCAAAGGAAAGAATACCTGTTGAAAAAGTCGCAGAGGAAATGGGTCTTAGGTGGTAAATGTATAAGCTTGATTTCAGCGTTGAGGGCAGAAATTCTCTTGCTCCGGTCGATAAAGAAGTTGCCCAAAGAATTTTGGATAAGCTTAAATGGCTTGTTCAAAATGTTGAGTTTATCTCGCCTTTGCCTTTGCATGGTAAATTCTCAGGGCTTTTCAAATTAAGAGTGGGGGACTGGAGAGTTATTTACGAGATCAATTATAAGGGAAGGGTTATTACTGTTCACAAAGTGGGGCACAGAAGGGAAATTTATAAATGATACCTAAAATCACACATGACAAAATTTCTCGTTTCAAAAATCTTGATTGCTACTAAAAAGAATAATATATAGATCAGATCCAGTGTGCTGTAATTTCAATAATGAATCAAATCACCTTGAACCTTGAACTTTTATTTGTTCATCTCATTATCTTCCGCTTCCGAGTTACAGAGCCATTTTTATGTGGCCTTGGACCGAAAATATGTAGATCAAGTGGTCTTTGATC
>JBNAWB010000131.1:0-10262 GCA_049699975.1 Thermodesulfobacteriota bacterium | reverse complement strand
CCTGCCTCTGGCCTGCCTCGGGCACTTACAAAAATAAAAATTCCTCTAATAATCCCACCCTTCAGTGATGGGTTACACCTAAAGGGAAAAATTATTTGACTTTTGAATAATATAAAAATATAATATTATTTTTGATTCATATTTAAAATTTTGGCGGTTCGGGAGGGAGGGAAAAAATGAATGCCGGGGGTTAAAGTTAAAGAAGGCGAATCCTTTGAGAACGCCCTTAAAAGGTTCAAGAAGCAGTGTGAAAAGGCTGGAATTCTTTCCGAAATTAGAAAACGTGAACACTATGAAAAGCCCAGCGTAAAAAGAAAGAAAAAAGAACTTGCCGCCCGCAAAAGAGCTTTAAAGCGGATGCGCCTTTATGAAGAGTGATTAAAAATGCAACTGCGCGAGCAAATTGGCAAAGACTTAAATGAAGCTTTAAAAAGTCGCGATGAAAGAAAATTGTCAGCCTTAAGGCTGCTTAGAACCGAAATCAAAAAACGGGAAGTCAGCGGTCAGAAAAAGGAATTGTCTGAAGCGGAGATCATAGAAACTATTTCGTCTTTAGTGAAGCAAAGGCGAGAATCTATTCGTCTCTTTCAAGAAGGAAACCGACAGGATTTAGTGGAAAAAGAAGAAGCAGAACTTAAGATCCTGCTCTCTTATCTCCCCCAACCTCTTTCCCGAGCAGAAATTGAGGCCCTGGTTGACCAAATTATAACTGAAACCGGGGCCACCAACCTCAAGGATCAAGGGTTGGTGATGAAAAATATTATGCCTAAAATTTCTGGCCGAGCTGATGGTAAACTTGTTAATGAAATTGTAAGGCAAAAATTGTCCCCCAAGCCGACCTGATAACTCTTTTACCTTGGTCAAAACATCTCCATAAAAAGGCAGGGGGATTGGGAATAAATAGCTGAATTTTTTATTTAATTTTTTAATGTTCAGCCACTCAGGTCATCGGGTCTTTTTTATTGGCTGCGATGAAGTGATTAATTTTACACCGCTATCAGCCCTTACACCCCGAAAAAGAATACTCTTGCGCTTTATTTCTTTTGCTCCCTTTTCTCCCGGAAGGGAGCTTTATTTTCTTGCTCCACCGAAAAAAGGAAGAGTCGCAAACAATCCAATGGTCTGAGGCAAACCCATGAAGGAGCATACGCTCCGCGTTTTAGAATTTTTCCAATTTTTAGACCTTCTCCAGGAATATACCCTTTCTGAGGTTGGCCGAAGTAATTGTCTTTCTCTGCGCCCCGGGCACAGTATAGAAGAGATTAGCATTCTTTATCGAGAAGTTGCCGAAGTTACGGAAATTTTGAGGACTTTTGGCGACTTACCTTTAGCTGGATTATATGATTTAAACCCTCTGCTGCAGGCATCTCGAGCGGAAGGCTTCATCCTTTCTCCAGAAAATTTCCTTAAAATAAAAAGTACTTTAGGAGTAGCGGAAAAAGTAAAAATTTTCGGACAGACTTTCGGACCTAAATATCAGCATCTGCAAAAGTGGATAAGGCAAATACCTTCTTTGAGCAGCCTTTATCATTCCCTTTGTTCTACCTTTGGAGAAAGAGGTGAAATCTTAGATTCAGCGAGTGCAAACCTGAAATATCTTCGTCTGGAGATTATAAATTTACGGGGAAAAATACGAAAAAAATTGGAATCCTTATGGGCCCAAGAAAACTTAAAAAATATTTTTCAAGAACAAATTTTGACCATAAGGAATGGCCGTTATGTTCTGGCCATAAAAGCGGAATGCAAAAATTCTTTACCTGGCATCATTCATGATCAATCTCAATCTGGGGCCACATTTTTTATTGAGCCTTTCTCCACCGTGGAGGAAAATAATGAGCTGAATTTACTCCTCAATGAAGAAAAGGAAGAAGAAAGGCGCATCCTTAAACAGCTCACTGATTTAGTCCGAGAGAACATTAACAAAATTTCTCAAACGGGGCAAGTCTTGGGTTACTTGGATCTTCTCTTTGCTAAAGGTAAATATGCTCTGGCCACAAAAAGCAATATTCCCCTCCTTAACAAAGAAGAAGAGATATACTTAGAAGAGGCTCGGCATCCTTTTATTCCTTCTTCTTCTGTGGTACCCATTAATTTGGAACTAAAAAAGGGGGCGAATACTTTAATTATTAGTGGCGCCAATGCCGGAGGAAAAACAGTGGCTCTAAAGACTCTTGGGCTACTGACCATTTTAGCTCATTGCGGAATCCCTATTCCGGCGGCTTCCGGAAGCCGAGTGAGTATTTTTGACCATATTTTTGCCGAAATTGGAGATGAACAAAGTCTTCAAGATAATCTGAGTACTTTTTCTGCTTGGGTGCAAACTATCTGCCAAATACTTCAGGAGGCGGACGAAAATTCATTGGTCCTCTTGGATGAGGTTGGCCGAGGCACAGATCCAAATGAGGGTGCGGCTTTAGCCATGGCTTTGCTTGATGAACTGCGCGCAAGAGGAACCAAAACTGTTGTTACTACTCATCTCCAATTACTTAAAGCTTATGGCAGTGCTCATCCGGATGTGGTGAACGTGTCTGTGGAATTTGATTTAGAAACTCACCGCCCAACTTATAAACTGATTTATGGCCGGCCGGGAGAAAGCTATGCTTTACCTATGGCGCAAAAATGTGGCTTGCCTTCTGAGCTGATAGAAAAGGCCCAAAAATACATCGGGGAAGGGGAACGGCGAATTAGTGAACTCATTCAAAATCTGGAAGAAAGAGAGCGCCAAACAGAAGAAAAACGCCAGGAATATGAGCGCCTTAGGGAAGAGCAAAAAAAATTAAATCAAGAAACTAAAATCATTCTTCAGCAACTAAAAGATGAGAAGCAAATCATCTTAGCCCAATTTCGCGAAGATAGCTTGCACCTCATAGAGACTGCCCGAGAAGAACTTCGCAAAATTATTAATGATTTTAAAACAAAAGGGCGTACGGATGTCCATACCTTAGAAAAAGTTATTAAGACCAAAGAAGAAGAAATAAAAGCTCTTTTGTTAGCTCCAGATAAAGATTTACCTAAAGCTCTTTCGGGTATACAAATTTTTCAACACAGTTTAGATGCGGCAAATGGGAAAAAAGAGCTAAGCTTAGGAGAGAAGAAAAAAGTTTCCATTGACTTTCCTGTACCCAATGCGCCGCGGGAGATAAACCTTATTGGTTTAAGAGTGGCGGACGCTTTACCCCTGGTGGATAAAGCAATTGATGAAGCTTTTTTGGCTGGCCTTAAAGAATTGGCCATTATTCATGGGGCAGGTACAGGCCGCCTCCGCCGGGCCATCCGCCACCATTTGCAGAACCATGCTTTTGTCAAATCTTTTCTTCCTGGATCTCCCGGTCAAGGAGGAGATGGGGTGACAGTGATCGAAATTGAAGCGGCTTCAGCTCTTCCTAAAGGCAAAACAAGAAAAGAAAAAATTAAACCTATTTAAAAATCCATGAAAGATTTCATCTCTCCAGAAAAAATTAAAGAAATCCGGGAAAGAGCGAGTATCTTGGAAGTGGTTTCTGATTTTGTGTCTTTGAAAAAATCAGGAAAAAATTATCTTGGTCTTTGTCCTTTCCATGCCGAACGGACTCCTTCTTTTACAGTTAACGAGGAAAAGGGCATCTTTCATTGTTTTGGTTGTGGAGCCGGAGGAAATGTCTTTAATTTTCTTATGCGCCTGAATAATTCAAGCTTTCTGGAAGCGGTTAAAACTTTGGCTCAAAGGTACGGGATTTCTCTGCCGATGCGGGAGTTATCGGCGGCTGAAAAAATTCGCCGCAGTTTACAAGAAAATTTATTTGCCATTAATGAATTAGCCTGTAAATTTTACCATCACCTGCTTATCTCTGAAAAAGAGGGTGAAGAAGGCAGAAGGTATTTAGCTAAAAGAGGCATTTCCGCAGAGATTATTGAATTATGCAGATTAGGTTTTGCTCCTTCGGCTTGGGATTCTTTGGTCGGCTTTTTGAAAGAACAAGGTGTATCGTTAAAAAATGCCCAAACTTTAGGCCTAATAATTCCGCGGCAAGAAGGAAAAGATGGCGAGGGTGAAACCGGTTACTATGACCGTTTCCGTTCCCGCATAATCTTTCCCATTTTTACAGTCGGAGGCAAAGTATGCGGATTTGGAGGCCGCATCGTTGCTGAACCCACTCCCGAGGCAGATCAGTATGTTCCTAAGTATATAAATTCCCCGGAGTCGCCAATCTACCGCAAGGGGCATGTACTATATGGCCTCCATATTGCCCAAAAAGCCATCCGGGAGCAGGGTCGGGCTTTAATAGTCGAAGGATACATGGACCTACTTTCTCTTTTTCAAGAAGGGATTAGAAATGTGGTAGCTTCTTTAGGTACGGCCCTTACTTCCGCCCAGGTTAACCTGTTGAGCCGTTACACCGCAGAAGCTATCCTGATCTTTGATGCTGACGAAGGCGGCCAAAAGGCCACGCAGCGCAGTTTAGACCTTTTTTTACAAGAAGGTATGTCACTGAAGATTGCTTCCTTACCGTCTGGATTCGATCCGGATAGTTTTATTCGCCAGGAGAAACGAAGCGGGTTGGAAAAAGTTATTACTAAGGCTCTTCCCCTCATGGAATATTTATTAGGCGAGGCTATCCGGCGCCATGGAATAGCGACTGTGGAAGGAAAAGTGCGCGTGCTTCGAGAACTCATGCCAGCTTGGCAACAATTAAAAGATCCTTTAGAGCAGAATCTCTATGTAGAGTTAATGGCCAATAAATTAGGCCTAAAGGAATCCCAAATCCGCAGTCAACTGAAAGAACGGGCCAAGATGGAGGCGATAGGAACAGAATCTCTGCCTGCCAGCAGTGGGCCGGCTCATGAAAGAGTCCTCTTACAACTCATGCTCTCCAAGAGCTATTTAATGCCCCAAATAGAGCGTCTGCTGCGGGAGGAAAGATTTGAAAATCCCTGTTTTCAAAAATTAGCTCAGGAGATAATTCGCTTTTGGAAGAACCAAAAAGAGTTCGAAATCCATAATTTCTTGGACCAATTAGAAGATGCTGAGGCAAGAGATTTAGTCTCCGAGCTCCTTTTGACCGAAGAAAGTATCACTGACCCCGAACGTATGCTGCACGATTGCTGGCGTAGATTTTGCTTCCAGCGCTTACAGAAAGAAATTAAACGCGTAGATGAAGAGATTCGGCACCGGATTCAGGAAGGGAAAAGTGGTGCGGGAGATGTTTCCGGCATCAAGGAATTACTTTTACGCAAACAAAGACTTCTGCAAGAACAAAAAAATTGGGCGAAAGAATCTATCGATCAATTTATAACCCCGGCAAGTTAATAGGCCAGAGGAGAGGTGAATTGCTATGGCAAAAGAAGAAGAAATGGAAAAAGTTAAACAACTTATAAATTTAGGTAAAGAAAAAGGATTTTTAACTTATGATGAAGTAAACGATCTTCTGCCCGCGGATGTTGTCTCTTCCGACCAAATTGACGATCTGATGATGATGTTCGGAGAGATGGATATAGAGGTTGTTGACGCGGCCCACAAGGTAAAAGTTAGTAAACAAGCTGAAGAATTGGAACCTTTCCCCTTAGAAGAGGAATTAGATTTAGAAGCAGAAGGTGTGGGGAAAGCAGTTGATCCAGTTTATATGTATCTGCGGGAGATGGGGTCTGTCTCTTTGCTCACGCGGGAAGGGGAAGTAGAAATTGCCAAACGTATCGAAGAAGGAGAAAAAGAAGTAATCAATGCGGTACTTAATTCTCCTTTAACCATCAAAGAAATAATTCAATTTGGAGAAAGACTACGTTCCAAAAAAATCAAGGCTAAAGAATTAGCTTCAGACTTAGAAGAGGATTATTTCTTAGAAGAAGAAGAATTCAATGTGCAAAGGATTCTCACCCTAATTGACCAGATCAAAAGGCTGAACGAACGCAATCGCCAGATTAAAGCCAAATTAGAAAAAGAAAAATTAAGCCCCATAATTCAGGCTCAATTAGAGAAGAAATGGCAGGAAAATAAAGAAAAAATTGTTTCTCTCCTTAAGGATATAAACTTAAAGACTAAACATATAGATAAGATCGTGCAAAAACTCAAAGGATTGGCGGAACGAGTCGATAAAGCTGAAGCAGAAATCTTAGAATGCCAGAACTGGATCCAAAAACAAACTAACCTGCCCTTGGATCAGATCCAAAAACTTTTGCGTTTGCGCAAGAAAAGCCCAGAAGAATACAAGCGAACTCTGCGCAAGGCAGGAGTGCGCAAAGAGGATATCGAAGAATATGAACGGGTGGTTAAAAACGGCCAACGGAAAATTCGCCGGGTAGAAGCCGAATCTAATCTCTCCGTAGAAGAACTGAAACGAACATTGGAGGCTGTAAAAAGTGGAGAAACTAAAGCGGAATTAGCTAAAAATGAACTTATTAAAGCCAATCTGCGCTTGGTCGTCTCCATTGCTAAAAAATACACCAACCGTGGCCTCCAGTTCTTAGATCTTATCCAAGAAGGAAATATAGGGCTAATGAAGGCCGTCGAAAAGTTTGAATATCAAAGAGGCTATAAGTTCAGCACTTATGCCACCTGGTGGATTCGCCAGTCCATAACTCGCGCCATAGCTGATCAAGCGCGGACCATTCGCATTCCCGTGCACATGATTGAAACTATCAACAAACTCATTCGCACTTCGCGCATGTTAGTCCAGGAATTGGGCCGGGAACCAACGCCAGAAGAGATCGCCGAGCGGATGGATTTTTCTTTAGACAAAGTGCGCAAAGTATTAAAGATTGCCAAAGAACCTATTTCTTTGGATACCCCCATTGGCGAAGATGAAGATAGCTACTTGGGAGATTTCATCGAAGATAAAAAAGTCGTCTCCCCAGCGGAAGCCGTAGTGCAACTAAATCTTTCCGAACAGACCAGGAAGGTTTTGGCTACGCTTACGCCCCGGGAAGAAAAAGTGCTCAAAATGCGGTTTGGTATTGATGAGAAGGCCGATCATACCTTGGAAGAAGTAGGTCAGAATTTTGATGTCACTCGGGAACGTATTAGACAGATTGAGGCCAAAGCTCTCCGTAAGTTGCGGCATCCTTCCCGCTCTAAGAAACTAAGGGCTTTTGTGGAAGGATGAAATGGCCAAATATTTTTTACGATTAATTTATTAAAAATATTATTGTTTTCAAAATAATAAAGGTGGCCAGTTGGCCAGAGGCATTGACAATCAGTAGGGAACAAGGTATTTTAATTTTTAGGGCCCATAGCTCAGCGGGAAGAGCCACCGGCTCATAACCGGAAGGTCCCTGGTTCGAACCCAGGTGGGCCCACCAACAATTCTATGTTCAAAACAAAGATCATAAATAAAAAAATTAGCCCCCTTTATGCTTCGGGCGAAAAATTAAAAAGTGCACCTCTCGGGGTGCACTTTTTTTTCAGGAGGAAAAACAATTGCGAGGAAATTTAGAAAAGTTGGCAGCCCTCCAAGTGGTAGACTTACGCATTCAGAAAATGGAAAAGGAAAAAGAAGAAATCCCTCAGCGCTTGGCCTTATTGGAAGAGGATTTCAAAAAAGAGGAGAATAAAGTAATTGCCCAAAGAGCAGAATTAGAAAAACTCCAAAAAGAGCGGCGACATAAAGAAAGAGAATTGGAAGAGGAGGTGGCCCGCATCAAAAAGACTGAGGCCCGGGTATTTGAGATAAAAACCAATAAAGAATACCAGGCCGTATTGAAAGAAATTGAGAATGCCAAGAAGCTTAATCGCCAGAGGGAAGAAGAAATCCTGGCTCTTTTAGAACAGATCGAGGAACTGCAGAAAAATCTGCAACAAGCAGAAAGGAAATTGGAAGCGCGGCGGAAAGAGTATCAGAGCCAAGTTACCGAACTTAAACAGAGGATGGCTTCTTTCGATAAAGAAATGGCGGAAGAGTTACGCCAGCGGCAGGAAAAAGAAAAAGAGATTCCCCCTGATCTTTTGCAAAAGTATCACCGCATTTTGGAAAGACGGCAAGGGTTAGCCATTGTCAGCGTGCAAAATGGTGTATGCCAGGCTTGCTATATGAATATTAGACCGCAGTTGTTCATTGAATTGCAAAAGCAAGAAAGCCTTATCGTCTGTCCTAATTGCAGTCGGATTTTATTTTGGGAAAACGGACGGGATAAAGGGCCAGAGACTTAATCCCCCCCTGTCCACCTTCCCCTAAGATACGCAAATTGAATAATCCTCTTTCCAAGAAAATGAAGAATAAAACCAGCTCCTTAGATATGCGGCCGCAAGAACTACCTTATATTAATTCTCCCCCCAAGGATAACTCCACAGACATAAATGAACTATTTATTTATACAGATGGGGCCGCCCAAGGAAACCCGGGCGCAGCTGGAGCCGGTATAGTTTTTACCGATGCTCAAGGCCAGATTATCAAAGAAGAGAAATATTTTTTGGGAAAAACTACTAATAATGCGGCTGAATATAAAGCCTTAATTTTGGCCTTAGAAAAAGCAAGACAGTTTAAACCAAAGCAGATAAAAATATTCATGGATTCAGAGCTGGTAGTTCGCCAGCTTCAAGGGGACTATAAGGTAAGAAATTTAGGATTAAAGACTTTAAACGCGGAAGTGCGCAACCTATTGCTTAACTTCCCCAAATATATTATAAATTATATAGAAAGAGAAAAAAATAAACGCGCCGATAAACTGGCCAAAGAAGCTATCTTAGAAAAAGTCGGCCAGGCGCGCCGATAAATATGCGGAAGGGGGTCGGGTGATCGCTCGGTTTTAACCGAGAGGAAAGTCCGAGCTCCAGAGGGCAGGGTGGTCGCTAACGGCGACCGGGGGTGACCCCAGGGAAAGTGCCACAGAAAACATACCGCCCTGAAGCTTAGCGAGGGGTAAGGGTGAAAAGGCGAGGTAAGAGCTCACCGCAGTCCTGGTGACAGGATTGGCACGGCAAACCCCACCCGGAGCAAGACCAAATAGGGGAACGTTGGAGAGTGGCCCGCTCGAGGTTCCCGGGTAGGTCGCTAGACCCTAACAGCAATGTTAGGGCCAGATGAATGATCACCCTCTTCGGTTATCCGAAGAGACAGAACTCGGCTTATAGACCCGCTTCCGCTATTCTTAATTAAATTAACTATTATCCCCTTTAAAATTTTCTTTCTTTTAAGAAACTAACTTACTTTTACTAATTTCCGAAAACTTGGTAACTCTTGGGGAGGCGCGAGATTTTTGCCCCGGAAACTCCAAGACACTTCACCCACATAAATATCTCCATGAGAATCGACAGCTAGCCCATGGGGAGCGAGAAATTGGTGAGGTTGAACGCCTGCTTGTATATCACCTAAAATGGCTAAACGCTCGCCTTTTAAATTGTAAATAGATATTCGCCCGCCAATATTAGGATAATTTTGATTAAAAGGATAAGCGGGCGGAAGTTCTCCTATATAAATCAACTGCTCTTCCTTTCCTGCTATATGCAAAGCGCATGGGCGGTGCATATTTACCCATTGTTTAACAAACTTTCCCTGATTATCAAAAACTTGCAGACGATGGTTCTCGCGGTCCGCTACATATATCAACCCCTCTTTATCCAAAGCTACGCTATGAACCAAATTGAATTGACCAGGGTCTGTTCCCGATTCTCCCCAAGAAAAAAGGTATTTCCCCTGGGAAGTAAACTTATGCACCCGAGCATTGCCGTAGCCATCCGAGATATATAGTTCTCCTGTTCGGTCATCTATGGCCACTTTGGTGGGCTGCTGGAAAGGCCGGCCACTCATAAAACCTGCCCCTCTTCCGGGTGTTCCTATGGTCAATAAAAGTTGGCCATCAAAAGTAAAATGCTGGACGACATGGGCTCCATCGTCGACTAAATAAAGGGTATTTTGCGGTCCCATCGTTAGGCCGTGAGGACGTTGGAATTTGCCTTCTCCCCAGGCACTTAATAAATTCCCTTCCCGATCGAATATCATTAGCGGGTGTAGCCCCCGACTAAATACATAAACTCGATCTTGAGCATCAACTCCCACATCCACGACTTCCAAGAAACTCCACCCTTTGGGCAATTTTGCCCAATCTGGATAAACTTCATAAGTGAACTTACCTGATCCCATTAATATGGCCATATTCTTTTCCCCCTATTTGCCGAAAAATTTTCCCTAAACATTTCTTTGGCCTAATTTATATTTTAGAGACCGAGATGTCAATGAGTTTTGTTGCTGACCGTTGATCACTTTTTAAATTTCAGCTTAATTCAGGCCGGAGGGGGAGAGGCTCATTAAAATGAGGCGCTGGTTAACTCTTAGGTCCAGGCGGGGAAAATTAAT
>JBNAWB010000130.1:0-10410 GCA_049699975.1 Thermodesulfobacteriota bacterium | reverse complement strand
TAATAAAATCAATAGGAGGGTTTTTTAAACTGGCTTAATTTGGACAGCAATGATTCATTGCCATAAAAGGGAGAGATGGCTACTAAGCAGAAAAAGATATAAAGAAAGAAGCGTTGAAAGCGCGTCCGAAAGATCCTTTCATCCTCTCTATGGCTCCAAACAGCAGTAGAAGCAAAATATTTATTATAAAAATCGGAGAAAGACTTCAAGAATTTACCTCCGCAATGGCTACCTGGCCTTGAAAAGCAGAAATACGCCCATCTTCATAATGAATTTTAATATCCAAATTATGCACTTTCTTGCCCGCGTAAATGTCGGCGATGAGTTCTTTATATCTTTCGTAAATAAATGCGCGCCGCACTTTGCGCGTGCGCGTCAGTTCTTCATCATCGGGATGTAATTCTTTGATCAAGATGGCAAATTTTTTGACGCGCATGTGGGGTGGAAAGCGCTGACAGAGCCTGCTAATCTCTTCGCGAATTAAAGAATAGACTTCGGGCCGCTGCGAGAGGTCTTGATAAGTCGTATAGGCCATCCGTCTTTTTTTCGCCCAATTTCCTACTGTTTCAAAATCAATGGAAATAATGGCCGCGACAAAAGGCTGATTACCGCCGCAAATTACTACTTCTTTAATATAAGGACTAAATTTGAGTCGAATTTCCATGTCTTGAGGAGCAAAGCGCGTACCATCAGCTAAGACCATAATATCTTTGAAGCGGTCGAAGATATAAAGGTGGCCATCCTCTCCGAAATAGCCGGCATCGCCTGTACGTAAAAAACCATCAGGAGTAAAAGCCTCTTTCGTCGCCTTTTCATTTTTGTAGTAGCCCAACATGACTGACTTACCGCGCACCATGATCTCGCCGCTCTCGGCAATTTTTACTTCCACGCCCGGGATAGGCACACCAACGGTCTCTGGACGAACATCGCCATCACGATGGGTAGTGGCAATGCCGGCACATTCTGTTTGCCCGTAAACTTGACGGATGTCTAAGCCTAAAGATTTAAAATACTTGAATACTTCGGGAGAAAGAGCGCCACCGCCAGTTATGGCCATCTTTACTCTACCTAATCCTACGCGATTGCGCAACGCCCGCAGAACAAAAAAAGTCAAGAAAGCAGAGCAGCATCTTTGGATCCATCCTATCTTCTTGCCACTCAATTCATCTTCCGTTTTCCGGAGGGCATTTTCCATGGCCCAATGGTAGAGAAATCTTTTGAAGAAATCGGCATTATCCATAGCCGCCTGAATCATCGAGACCAAATCTTCCCACCGGGCTGGAGTGCCTCCAAAATAAAAAGGCTGGAGCTCGATAAGATCGCGGCGCAAGGTTTCCGGTTCTTCGGGAAAATTATAGCAAGCGCCACTCAGAAGCCAGCGGACAACTGTATATAACTGTTCGCCAATCCAAGGGAGGGGGGCTAAGGAAAGAAGATCATCGCTCGGTTCCATAGAAACCACTTTGCCCAAATTCTCTCCCGCCCAGATCAAATTCTCATGGCTAAGAACCGCCAGTTTAGGAAGAGCAGTAGTTCCGGAAGTAGTGAGCATCATGGCCGGTGCGTTAGGCGGCAGAAGATCAGCCACCTCGGCCAGGAAATTATTTTGTTTATTTTTCCCCTGGGCCCCTATTTTCTCCACATCTTCAAAGCGGCGGAGAAAGGGATATTGTTGGTAATAATGGCTCATTCCCCGAGAATCCCAGACGATCACCCATTGGACTCTTTCTTTGATACTCGGCCAGATTCTTAGGATCTTATCTACCTGTTCCTGGTCGCTTAAAATAAGCATGCGCGCTTCCGCATAATAGATGAGATAGAGGATTTCCTCTGCCAAACAATCTGGATACATGCCGGTAACTACCCCTCCGGCAGCAATGATTCCCATTTCGGCAATTATCCAGGCAGGTTTATTATCTCCCACTATGGTCACTGCTTCCTGGTTTGTAAGACCTAAAGCTTTTAAACCCAGAGCAAAATTTTCCACTTTCTCCGCCAATTGCGCCCACGATAAGGGGGACCACACGCCATAGCGCTTCTCGCGCAGGGCCGCCTTGGAGGAATGCACGCGGCTATTTTTAATGAGGAGTTGGATTAAATTTTGAGCCAAGGTAGCCTTTTAATTTTCCCTCTTTTTCCCTAAATAAGCTTCTATGACCTGGGGGTTTTGTTGGACTTCAGCTGGGGTTCCCTCAGCAATCTTTTGTCCAAAATTTAAAACAATAACTCGGTCGGACAAATCCATTACGGCCGAAAGGTCGTGTTCAATCCAGAGAATGGTTACCCCCAGGTCACGATGAATATCCAAAATGTAACTGGCAATATCTTCTTTTTCTTCCAAGGCCATCCCGGCCATAACTTCATCCAAAAGAAGCAATTTAGGCCGCATGGCCAAGGCCCGGGCTAAATCTACCCGTTTTCTTATGCCTAAAGGAAGAGTATCAACTATGGCATAGCGTACTGGAGAAAGGCCCATAAAATCTATTATTTCTTCTTCTATTTGCTGCCGGTGTTCCAGTTCTTCTCTCACAGCAGAAGGCCAGCGGAAAAAAATCTTCAAGAAGGAAGAATTTAATAAAAAGTGCCGACCTAATTTGACATTATCAAGCACAGTCATGCCTCGAAAAAGCTCTACCTTTTGGAAAGTGCGCGCAATTCCCCGGGCGGCAATCATATGGGGCTGCAGGGGAAGGATATTTTCTCCCTGAAAATAGACTTCCCCGCGCTGAGGGCGGTAGTGGGCATTAAGGCAATTTAGCAGGCTGGTTTTACCTGCCCCATTAGGGCCAATGATAGCTAATATTTCACCGCGGCGCACAGAAAAATTGATGTCGTTGAGTATTTTTAGGCCACCAAAAGAAAGGTGTACGCCTTGGACCTGCAAAATTATTTCCTCATTTAAAGCCACCTTTTTCTCCGTTTATAACGCTTAGATTCTTGATAGCTCTTTCTTTCTTTGGCCCCTACGCCCAGATAAAATTCGCGTACATCCTCATTAGCCAATAAGACCGCCGCTTCTCCTTCCAGGACTACCCGTCCATTCTCTAACACATAACCACGATGGCCTATCTGCAAGGCAGCTTGGGCATTTTGCTCAACTAAAATGATCGTCAAACCATTCTGGTTTAACTTTTGGATAATACGGAAAAGTTCCTCAGTAATTAAAGGGGCCAAGCCCAGAGAAGGCTCATCGAAAAGCAAAATTTTAGGTTTAGTCATCAAAGACATACCAATGGCCAACATCTGCTGTTCGCCACCCGAGGTATACCCAGCCTTCTGGTAACGCAAATTCTTCAGCACGGGAAAATACTCAAAAACCCTCTCTAAATCCGCTTTAACTGCTCCATCCCAGCGCGAATAAGCGGCGGCCGCCAAATTTTCTTCTACGGTGAGATACCAAAAGACGGGACGATCCTCCATCACATAAGTAAGGCCATATTTTTTTACTATCTCCCTGCTCTCCGCTCCTTTTATAGAGACATTTTCTAATTTGATGTCCCCCTCGATAATGCTTCCATCATAAATGGGCAGTAAGCCAGCAATAGCCCGGAGAAGGGTAGTTTTTCCAGCACCGTTCGCTCCCAAGATCACGGAAATTTCCTGGGGACTAGCTTGCAGAGAAACCCCATTTAAGATAGAGATAACATCCCGGTAAACTACCCGCAGATTCTCCACCCTTAACACGCTAAATCCTTTCAATTCTGACTGTGCCCCATAGTCCATAAGGGCGGATAAATAATACGATTAGCAAAAGCAAATAGGGAGCCACATCTTTGAATCCCACTAAACCCAAGGGTTCAATATAACTGCCCACTAAGGCCTCACAAAGACCAACAATTAATCCCCCCACTAAAGCTCCGCCGATGCTATCCATCCCGCCAATTAGGACTACCGGAATTGCCCGCAAGCCTACTATGCCCGTCAGGTAGGAAAGGGCGCCAAAGTTGGAGATCATTATTCCGGCCACAGCAATACACATGGAGCTTATCGCCCATACCAAGAGCATAAGAAACCGGGCATCAATTCCAAAAGCTAAGGCTTTGGCTTGACTCTCGGAAATTGCCCGAATAGCCACTCCCCAGCGCGTGCGGAAAAGAAAAAAGATAAGGATCAGGAAAGCTATAAGAGAGAGAAAAGCTGCCCACACTCTTTCCGAGGGGAAAAGAATATTACCTAACTCCAAGGTCAGGTCGGGCAGCTCAATAAAGAAGGAATAAGAGTGAGCTCCAAAGATAAACTGCACCGAAGCTCTCAAGACACTGGCTAACCCCAGAGTGATGATGGTCATCGAGAGGGCCGAACGGCCAAGGAGCGGTTTGATAGATAAACGCTCAATGAGCGCCCCTATTCCGCCCGCCGCTACTAAACCCAAAGATAAAGCGACCATAAAAGGCAGGCGGAGATCAAAAAATAAAATGTAAAAGAGAAAAGAACCAACTACTAAAAATTCTCCGATAGCAAAATTGAAGGCCTCGGATGCTTTAAAGATAATAACGATACCCAGCCCCAAAATTCCGTAAACGCAGCCGATTAAGAGACCTGCTCCGATTGTTTGGATTAAGTCAGCCACTTTAAATCCTCTTACTTTAATTCTAACTCAGTGTTAATCCACGGAGTAATTGGCTTCCACGTGCCCACCCCAATTTTCCGTCCTGCTTTTTCTATTTCTTTCTCCACCTGACAGCGGTAAATTCTGACCATAGGAATAGTGTGCGATTTGTAGGAAAAAGCTCTTCCGGCGAAAAGCCCATGATAGTCCCACACCATATTATCCAGAGCTTTTTTTACCCCTTCCCGGGTTAACTCTCCTGCTTTATCAGCCCGCGTCAGGGCTTCATGGAAGATTAACGCATATGTTAAACCTTCCATATAAAGGAACATGTCTTTGATCCCCTCTTTCCGGTTGTATTTGGCGGCAAATTCATGAGCCATCTTGACCATGGGGTTATCCATTTCATCTACTTGGGGGCGGCAGCATGCGCCCACCATGCCGTCAACCGCTTTGCCCGCAATAAGAATGGGATATTGACCAGTGGTATAGTGGGTGCCTAAAATGGTTACATTTTTCAAGTATTGCTTAGCAGTCTTCATGAAGATAGCTGTGTAAGGAGCCGCTCCAGAGTAACCATGGTAAAAAACATAATTAGCTTTTGCTTTGCGAATATTGGTAATCTGCGGCGTGGCATCCGTGGCTGTGAAAGCATATTCCTCTTCCGCCACAATCTGCAAACCGAGCTTCTGGGCATGAGCCCGAGTCATAGGCAGAGGGTCTCGCCCCCACTCAGTGGGACTATAAACAATGGCCACCTTCCCCTTTCCTTTGGAATCATCTTTAATCCAATTGAGGAGCACTCGCATTTGATCCCCATAAGTGGCTCCCAAAGAATAATAGTAAGGATATTTAGTTGGGCCTCCCTCTGGTCCGAATATTTCTGTAGAATATGAACCATCCAACCAAGGAATCTTTTCTTCTTTGTTGACCTTTTCAATTAGGGGTTTTAAGGCGCCCGTAATATAACCGGAAGCCATGAGTAACTCATCTTTTTTTTCTGCCGCAGCGTAGCGCGTAAAATTGGCCACCTCTACTGTTGGACTATACCGCATATCTTCCACAAAATAAGTAATCGGCTTTCCATTTACTCCGCCTTGGCCATTAAGGTAATTCATCCCGTCGATGAATCCCCAGCCAAATTCGGGCAGACTTCCCACTGGCCCACTCATGGGAAACTGGGCTAATACTTTGATGGTCTTAGCGCAAATTGAGGAAGGTTGAAGAAACAAGATTAAAAACAATATAAGACCCCACCCAAAAAATTTTTTAGACATAATTTCCCCTCCTTTCTTAATTTAGAATTTTCCTTCTTAACGAAGGAATTAACATGCTCCCTTTCTTGCTTATAGTTCTTGTTCTTAGAAATGGACTGGCGAAATATAATTTTTTATAATCAAAGCTTACTTTTTATAAATAAGCCAAAATTCGTTTCTTTATTGTATTGGACGGTGCGGTATTTTATGAGAATGACTGGATTTTCCTTAAATTTAGCAGATTGAATATAAATGTCAATAATATTTTGCTCTGACCGTCGATCAGTTTTAATTTTTCTCACCAGCAGGAGACAGGCGGGAGGGGGAGAGGCGAAATTAAAATCGGCTGGGAAATGACTATCTTCCTCTTACCCACCTTTTTTCCGCAAAGAACGGCGGGGACAAGCTTGTCTGCTCCAGATAAACTTAAATAATGACTCCTTTATTTTAAAATAACTTCTTATCTTCCCCGCCCATCCCTTGAAAAAATAAGTGCCTCATTTTAATGAGCCTCTCCCCCTCCCGCCCTGAATTGCCCTGAAATTAAAAAAAATTTAAAAAGTGACCGACGGTCAGGAGATTACCCCTATTGACTTTATTTTCTGCTCCTGCTTAAATTGGAAATAAAATTCTTGTTCAAAGGAAATTATGGATTTCAGTTTTACTTCGGAACAGAAAGCTTTTTATGAAGAAGTCCTAAAATTTTCGCGAAAAGAACTCGCCCCTTTAGCTGAG
This sequence comes from Thermodesulfobacteriota bacterium, assembly GCA_049699975.1. Classification (GTDB taxonomy): domain Bacteria; phylum Desulfobacterota; class SM23-61; order SM23-61; family SM23-61; genus CAZAGD01. Next base: position 3,870 of record JBNAWB010000130.1, on the reverse strand, counting down.
GAAGCTGATTGGAAAGGTGAATTCTGTTGGGAAGCTTGGAGAAAAATGGGGGAATTTGGGTTATTGGGTATAATTCTCCCTGAGAAATACGGTGGAAGTGGTACAGATGTAGTGACCGCCTGTCTGGCGGGGGAGGCAGTAGCCCGAGGAGGAGCCGAAGGAGGCCTTTGCCTTTCTTGGGGAGCGCATACTTACCTCTGCGCCGATACTATCTCTGTTCACGGAAATGAGGAACAAAAACAAAAATATTTACCCAAATTGGCCACGGGCGAATGGGTGGGAGCTTTTGGATTAACTGAGCCAGGTGCGGGGTCAGATGCGGCCAGCATAACTACTACCGCCGTTAGAAAAGGTGATTATTACTATCTCAACGGAACGAAGATGTTTATTACCAACGGCCCTATCGCCGATGTTCTGGTCATCATCGCCGTGACCGAAAAAGAAAAGAAAGCTGCGGGAATCTCTGCTTTTATAGTGGAAAAGGATTTCCCCGGTTTTTCTGTCGGCAAAAAGCTCAAAAAGATGGGCGTGAAGGCTTCGCCTACCTCTGAATTAATATTTGATGATTGCCCCGTGCCCGGGCGGAATTTGTTACGCAAAGAAGGCGAGGGATTTCTAATTGCCTTAGGGACCGTAGAGTGGGACCGCAGCACCCTCATGGCCCCTTTTTTAGGTGGTCTGGAATATGCTTTAGAGGCTTGCTTAAAATATGCCCAAGAAAGAAAGCAATTTGGCCGGCCTATCGCCTCATTTCAGGCCATTCAGCATAAGTTGGCGGACATGAAAGTTATTATCGAAGCCCTGCGCCTCCTTCTTTATCGCGTGGCTTGGCTAAAAGACCAAGGAAAATTTATGAATCCAGTAGAAGCAGCGGAAGCCAAGCTTTTTGTGGGGGAGTTCGGCCTGAAAGCAGTAAGTGATGCAGTCCAAATCCATGGGGGTTATGGACTAATGCACGAATACCCGGTGGAAAGAATTTTTCGTGATGCCAAGTTAGCCGCCATTGGTGGAGGAACTTCTGAAATTATGCGCTTAATTATATCTCGATCCATATTTAGTAGCGGCAAACCTGTATAATTAATAGAGTGAAGTAGATGAGTATAAATTACGCCTTGAGTAACGAACAAACCCAGTTGCAAAAAAAGTTCCATGAATTTTGCGCCGAAAAGATCGCCCCCCGAGCAGAAGGGATAGAGAAAGCAATATCTATTCTCTTAGAAAACTATCGCCTCTTGGGAGAACAGCATTTCTTCGGCTTAGCCCTACCAAAGAAATTTGGCGGACAAGAACAATCTTTGCTCACTTTAATTTTAGCTTGGGAGGAACTGGCTAAAGCATGCCCCTCCACTTTCTTGTCTTGCGGTATCGGTTCATCCGTCGCGGGTATTTCGCTCCTTCTTTTTGGCGCGGAAGCTTGGGAAGAAAAATTTCTTAGAGAATTAAGTCAGGGCCAAAAAATTGGGGCCTTGGCTTTAAACGAACCTCACAGCGGTTCCGAAATATTTAATCTACAGACCACTGCTCGCGCGTCAGGTGCTGGTTATGTGTTAAACGGCCGCAAATCATTCGTCACTAATGGGCCAATAGCTGATTTTGTGATCGTCATGGCCACTAATGAGTCTGTAGCTCCTCTACCCCAGCGATCGAGTTTCTTTTTAATCGAAAAAAATACTCCGGGTTTAATTCCTGGGCCCGCCCTGGAAAAATTAGGAGCCTTGGGCGCGCCAGTGAGCGAGTTGGCTTTTCAAAATTGCTTCATCCCCCAAGATAATCTTTTGGGTATAGATGGAGAAGGAAGCCCATATGCTTCTCAAATAAAGGACCTCCTCCGCCTTGGTTTTGCCGCTTATAGCTTAGGCATCGCCCAAGCATGCCTGGAAGAATCTATAATCTATGCTCAAAAAAGACAGGTGGGGGGTAAACCCATAGCCCGCTTCCAAGAAGTTAGCTTTAAAATTGCGGATATGCAGATGTTGGTAGATACTGGACGGCTTTTACTTTACCGTTCCGCTTGGATGCTTGACCAAAAGATGAAGGCGAGCGTGGACATTTCTTTGGCCAAATTATTTCTCTCCGAAGCAGCCACCTGGTGCGCAACCATGGCTGTCCAGATTCACGGTGGATATGGTTTTATTAAAGGGTATAAAGTGGAAAGACTTTATCGCGATGCTAAGTTAGGCGAAATTGGCGCCGGAACTTCGGAGATGCAACGCCAAGCAATTGCCCGCAGCTTATTAGAGGCCGGGTATTAAGAACCCTTCATTTTCCTTCCCAGCTCTGGAGAACACCATTTAAAAAGTGTAAAACTAACTTGTTTTCTCCATCAACTATCCATTCCTCCCGCTCATTATTGATATTTATCTTTATCTTGGTCTGTAACCTGTTCGCCAAACTCTTTCTTACTTGATCTTTGTTCATCCCTGGTAAAATTTCTCCCTGGGCAATTTTCTGGCAGATCTCCGGAGGCCAATAAGGATGCTGCAACCATATCTGCCCCGCCGGCGTTTTAACGAACTCAGCGAAATTTCTCTGGGCCTTTATTTTTTCCTGCTGAATATACGACCATGCTTCGGCAGAAATTTGACCCGGCTCCCTTTTTAGAAAAAGTTTATAATAAAGCCAAGCTCCACCTAAGAACCCGATAATTATGAAAATGAGGATTAAGAGAGAAATTTTTTTTTGCCCAAAGGGAACTCTGCTGCGTAAAAAATTATTAATCATATAAAGGGCCAAATTCTAACGGTGGGGACAGCTTGCTGGGATTCTGCCGCATCCAGTTAGCTCGGTAAATTACTTCCCGCGTGGCTGAAGTTAGGCTATAGTTATTAAGTTCAGCCAAAGGAACAAAACAGGCTTCTTGGGCGTCCGAATCAGCCTCCAATTCACCTTCTTTTATTTGGCAAAGAAAATCTAATAACACGTAATGATAACTGATTCGTCCGTCAGGCTCGCGAAATATACGCTCGATTACCTTAACCAGGTTCAGAACTTCTACTTCCAAATGGGTTTCTTCACGGACTTCTCTAACTACTGCTTCCTTTAAAGTTTCGCCGACGCCCACTACTCCCCCGGGTATGGACCATTGTCCCAAAGCCGGTTCTTTACCGCGTTTGATTAGCAAAACTTGGTCATCCTGAAAGATAACTCCTCCAACCCCGATGAGCGGATGCTGTGGATACTTTCTGATCATAAACTACTATAACCCCTTACTATCCTTCCCAGCTCAGGGAGCAACAAATTTATACTGGGGATGCTTTATGGTCAGCACAGGACAATGGGCATGATGAACCACTTTTTCCGCCACGCTGCCAATGAGCACATGGGCTAATCCTGAGCGCCCATGAGTACCCATGACTATCAGATCCACATCTTTTTCTTTGGCCGTCTTTATAATTTCTAAGAAAGGAACGCCGATCTTGAGTACCTCTTCTACTTTTAAGTCAGCCCGTAAATGACTGGGCAGGACAATTTTTAACTGTTCCTTGAACTTTTTCTGTCGTTCCTCCAATACATCTTGGCGTAGTCCACGAGGAATATGAGCTATGGCCCCTTCGCCAATAACCTCCTCGATTATCTGGGCGTCTTCTTCGGGAATAACATGTAAAAGAACCAATTCCGCCTTCGTACATTGGGCCAAGAAAGCCGCCCATTCCAAAGCAAATCCAGATTGTTTAGAAAAGTCCGTAGGCGCCAAAATTTTCGTTAATTTCATACCCCCCTCCCCTTAAATTATTTTTATCCTTTGATCCTTTTCTAAGCGTGCTTTAAGCTATTTCAAAAATACAATTTTATCCTGGGCCATGTCAATCGCTTTTAAATCTGACCGTCGATCAGTTTTAATTTTTCTCACCAGCAGGAGACAGGCGGGAG
>JBNAWB010000129.1:0-10443 GCA_049699975.1 Thermodesulfobacteriota bacterium | reverse complement strand
CCTCCCGCCTGTCTCCTGCTGGTGAGAAAAATTAAAACTGATCGACGGTCAGTTTCTTAATATGTTGACAAAGCTTTTTTACCATGCTAAAAGCCAATTAAACAAAGTGAAGAGGAAATTTAGGAGAAAGGAGGTGAGGCCTGGGGAGGAGCTTAGGTAATCAATTAAAAAATACTTAGTCTCGAAAGGAGGGGACATATGAAGGTAAAAAAAAGGCCAGCCATTTTAGCAATTCTTTTAGGAGTAAGCCTAATATTTTTTAGCTCCTATTGTTTTGCCCAGAAAGCACCAGGAGAAGTAAAAAAATTTACTTGGTACTTGAATACAGCGGAGCCAGGCACAGTAGGATATGCAGCGCTGAGCGCCATGGCCGACCTGGCCACCAGAACATATCCAAAATATTTGGAAATTCTGCCCACTTCCGTAGGGGGGGCAACAACTACCGTTAAAGTTTGGGATAGAGGCCAGGGACATAGCTGTTATAACACTTTGCAGCATCTATGGCAAGTTTCTGTTGGCGCCGGTCCATTTGACCCGAAACAGTATAAATTTAAAAGACCAAATGAATTCTGGCAGGTGATATGGGCTTATCCTTTAATTTATTTTGGCATAGTAGCCTCCAAAGATGCGGACAAAATAAAGAGTTTTAAAGACTTTGCAGGGAAGAAGGTTTTTCCCACACCTCCAGGCTTTGGCAGCCATGAAGTGTTCTTAGCTTTCTTTGGACCAGATGGTTTAAATATAAAGCATACCATGGATTTGAAGACGATGAGTGTAGCTGCTGCTGCTGACAATTTGAAATTAGGAGTAATGGATGTAGCTTGGGCTTATTGTGATCCGGGTGCCTTAGTTAAATGGGCTAAAGATGCTGACGTGCGCGTAGGTGTCGCTGTAGTTCCTCCCACCCCTGAAGAATTAGAAAAAGGATTAAAAGCTGGTCCCTGGCTTATTCCTTACGAAGTTGACCCCGGCCCGCTTTTTGAAAGTCCTCTGGCCAAAAAAACTAAGCCTTTTAAAACAGTCTCCATGCCCTTTGGAATTGCTGCAGGGAAAGATATTTCTGATGAGCACGTTTATTATTTTGTGAAAGCTATTTTTGATAAGCAAGCCGAATTGGGTAAAATTATGGCTACTTATGCAGACTTCGCCAAAAGAGGATTAGAATGGAATATCGAGGTCTTTAAGATTCAATCTAAGCCCCCCATCTCCGCGCCCATCCACCCTGGAGTTGCTCTCTATCTGAAGGAAAAAGGCTATGATCCCCAAGCACACGGAATCTTGGTAGGGAAGAGATGAAGAAAACTATTTCCCTCTGACTTTTAAAAAAGTCAGAGGGAATTTTGAAGATAGAACCTCATCAACTTAAATAAAATTGCTTTTTAATTTTAAAGGGAGGGGTCATGGCCCCGGAGATAAAATTATCAGATACTCCTGCCGCTCCTATACATTCTTTTAAAACCAAGGTTGAAATTATATATTTTTTAGTATGCCTAATTTTAATAGCTTGGGTATTTTGGTACTCATTCCAGCCGGCTATTGAAATCCAATTGATGAGTATAATTTTTCTGCACCTTTCTATAATAGCCCTCGCTATTCGTTCCTGGCATAAACCCGAATTCGGTATTTTTAAATTGAAGGGTAGGACTAATAAAATCTTATGTACAGCATTCAGTATTTTGTCAGTGATCATAATGTTTTACTTTGTGACTCAATACCATCAGCTTTCTTACTGGCGGGCTGGGGCACCAAATTTAACGGACATTATAATGGGTGGCTTAGCCATGATCTTAGTAATCGAGAGTGCCAGAAAGGATACAGGTTACTGGATACCAATAATAGCTTTAGTTTTCTTAATATACGGATATTTTGGGAGAAGCCTACCTGGAATGTTGCGCCATATAGGCCTTGGTCTGGAGAGGATCATAGAAATATGCAGTGTAGAATTGGGCATTGGCATATATGGAACACTTACCGGAATAGCCGCCACATGGATCGCTGCCTTCGTGGTCATGGCTGGATTAGCTATAGGTTTTGGGGCCTTAGATGCGATAATAAGATTTGCCAAATATATAGCTGCTCGCTGGGTATATGGCATTCCGCAAACAGGAGTCATTGCCAGTATGTTCTTTGGCATGTGTTCTGGAAGTGCCCCAGCAAACGTAGCCGGAACTGGATCATTTACTATTCCTTTAAATAAAAGTATTGGGGTGCCACCAAAATTTGCAGGGGCTATCGAAGCAGTCGCTTCCTCGGGTGGTCTGATTATGCCTCCAGTGATGGGGGCAGCTGCTTTTATAATTGCCGCTTATTTGGGTACGAGTTATTGGTATATTGTTTTAGTAGGCTTTACGCCTGCTTTCATGTTTTACGCCATTGTCGCCCTTTCGGTTTATTTGGTAAGTCGCCAATATATGAAAGGGATGACCATCAAGTTAGAGAAACCATCCTTATCTCTTATCTTTAAAGATCTCTCTCCGTTAATCGCTGCCATAGTTATCTTGCTTGTTTATTTATCACAACTTTTTGATCCTTTGATTGCTGCCTCCCGGGCGGTCATCACACTCTTGTTAGGTTCTTTTATATTATATTACTCAAGATATAAAGTCGGTGGAATAAGGCATGTCTTAACAGAATATGGGAAAGCCTTTATGAATGGCATAATCAGTGGGGCCGAGATAGCGGCAACTACTGCCGTTATGTTGGCTACTATTATGATGATCGTTTCTGTTTTGACAGTATCAGGCTTAGGAGTGAAACTTTCTATGGGGTTAGTTTATCTTGCAGGGGGAAGCCTTTTCTGGCTAAGTGTGCTTTCAGCAGTTGTCTGTATTGTTTTTGGTATGGGCGTTTCAGCTACGGCTGCTTACCTGCTCACTATCATTATTGCGGCCCCAGCTTTCATTTCTATGGGAGTTAAACCTTTGCATGCCCATTTCTTCGTTTTTTACTTTTCTATTCTTTCAGCTATAACCCCTCCCGTAGCCATTGCCTCGGTGGTTGCCTCCCGCATCTCAGGTGCTCCTTATTTTTCTCTTTGTCTGGAAGCCATAAAATTAGGACTCCCTCTTTTTATATTGCCAGCCATTTTTATTATATATCCTGATATTTTTGCCTTGAATTTAGCGATGTTAAAAGTTGCTCTGCTTATGTTTTTGGCTTTCGCGGGATTGAGTATAGGGATGTTTGGATCTGAAATTTACCCATCGAAAGGTGGCTTAATTATTAGAGGAATGATTTTTGGCTTTGGAGTCCTGCTGCTAATAATTCCCTACCTCCTTAATTGGACAACAGCTTATTTTATAGCTTTATTATTGATAATCTTAATGTTTGCCCCACGCTTTATGATTCGGCGCTCTTAGAAAACAAATCTTTTATTGGGCATTTTTAATCGGTAATCTGTCAATTTAGACATGAAGTCTCAGAGGGGTTTTATTTTGACCAATGTTGCGCCCCATCCACCCGCATCTTCACCTGCCAACCGATAAGAAACCACTTCAGGAAGCTTGCTCAAGAGAACATGTACGGTACGCCGCAGCGAACCAGTTCCTTTGCCATGAATAATGCGGATTTCGAGGATACCTTTTTCTCGACAAGCAGAGATATATTCTGTTAACAAATCCTTTATTTCCTGGGGGCGAAAAGTGTGTAAATCAAGCGTATCGGTAATGGGCATTTGTACAGGGTCTTCCAAAGAATTCAACCTCAATTTTATGCAGGTGGCCGGAAAAGAATGGTTTTTATAATATTGGGTAATTTAAAAGGCCAACGCCAAACCGGCCATTTGATCTCTTCTTTATCGCAGATCGTGGACATACTGGCCTGGTTAAAAATATCTTTCAGTTCATTTAGTTTCTGCGACCTTAAAGGCTCAGCTAAAGAATTAATCTGATCGATTTTGGCTATCATCTGCCTCGCCAGAAGAATACGTTCTTCAGTCTTCTGGGCTATTTCTTGATTAATATAACCATATTTTTCTTTTAGCCGGTTAAGCTTGAGGCCAGCTTGGTAAGAAACGTTGACAATATCTTCTCGACTCATCCATTCGGTTTCATAACTAAGGGTATACTTCCAACTGGGAGCTAAAAGCGCTTGCCGATAATCTTCTAAGGTGCGCCATAATATGCGGTAACCAAGTTCTTCAGCTTTTTCAAAGGCGAGCGAGCCAGGATCGAGAAAAGGAGCTAAAGGAGAAATAAATAAATTAAGCCTTCTGTCGAATTTCTGCATCAAGTATTCACAATAAGCAATAGTTTCCATAACGGAAGCAGCGGTCTGCTGCGGAAGACCGATCATAAAGAAGACATCAAATTTGGAGCATCCGTGGCTAAGGGCGTAGTGGATGGTTCTTTCCATCTCTTCATTTGTATAAAACTTGCCCGTGGCGTAACGAACTTTTTCATCATGGGATTCGGGAGAGATTTCGAAATTGAAATGCGGGAAAGCCTCCGCTACTTCTTTAAAATAAGATTCCGCAGCGGGCGTAAAGAGTTCTAAAACAACTTGGTTCCGCGGCCGAACTTTTTTAATTGGTGCTAAAATTTGGTGCGCATATTCCAGGCCCGCTTGGCGTAAATCTCCTACGACGAAGATGGGAGCATTAGTCAGGCGCGAGATGGTAATAATATCCCGAGCAATTTTCTCTGGATTACGAAAAGCCGGCGAATTGCGGGAGCAATAATATTGACCCGCAAAGCGCGAACCACCACAAAAGACGCAATTATGCATACAACCCCGGCAAGTCATCACTGCGGTAATCGGGTACTCCCACCAATCATAAATAGGTATCAAAGACTTCAAATCTAAGTATTTCAAAGCCTGCCGGAATAGATGAGGATAATTATTTCCCAAATCATTTAAATTATCAATTACGTGGCTAAGGGGGTTAATACGAATTTTTCCTTCTTTATCCTTCCAGGTTAAATTAGGCACTTCCCTAAAGGTAGTCTGGCCTTTAATCGCCATAATCAATTGCCGTAAAGGTTCTTCAGCAGAATCTCCGCGCACTACATAATCTACTTGGGGATAACGAATCAGTTCTTCATGAAAATAAGTAGCCGAGTAGCCGCCGAAAATAACGGGCACCTTGGGATGGTGTTTTTTGCATAAGGCCGCCACTTCCAGTGAACCATGCGCGTGGGGCAACCAATGCAAATCTATGCCAAAAGCTTCCGTTTTTAAGCGGGAAATGAATTTTTCGACATCAAATTTTTGGTCTTTGAGCATGCGCCCTGCCAGGTTAACGATGCGGACTTTAAGGCCATTTTTCTCTAAATGTTCGCTGATGAAAGAAAAGCCAATAGGATACATCTCAAAAATCGGCGTGGAAGGTACGAGGTCAGAAATTGGCCCAAAGAGGATGGGCAATTGGCGAAAGTCATAAACTGACGGAGCATGCAAAAGAATTAGGTCAACTTTGGAAAACATTAATTGATTCTCCAGGAAATTTAGAACATGATTTAAAATAACAATAGAAAGGCCAAAATTCAAGAATATTCTTTTTATATATCGCCCTTAACTTCCTCCCTATGGAGTCTGTGACCCAATTCCTTTTTCGTCATGGCGAGCTCCCCCGCACTTGATGCGGGGGAGCGTGGCCATCTCTTGAATTTCAATTCGTTTCGAGATCGCCCCGGTCACTACGCTCCCTCGCCATGACCTGGCAATACATTCTCATGGGAAAGAGGGCTTGCTTACGTTTTATCTAGCGCAAATAATAATTTAATCTGACATAGGAAATAAGGGGACGTCCATAAAATTATAAATTGATGGCGAAAATCATTTTGGGCACAAGTTGTTTATGCCGAGAAAAAGTCGCTTAGATATGCCTGGTGCCCTCCATCACCTTATCATCCGGGGGATTGAAAGAAAGAAAATTTTTCGGGACAGTCAGGACAGAGAGAATTTTTTAATTCGTTTGGGCAGGATTCTGGTGGAAACAAAAACTGCCTTTTATGATTGGGCTTTGTTGCCTAATCATGTGCATCTTTTGTTAAGAACGGGAGAGGTTCCTCTGGTGGGTGTGACAAAGAAAAAGGCTGGTGATGTCTATGGAACAGAATTTTATGATTTTATGGACGTCCCCAATTTTTATAGAAAACTTGTTTGGTCTCATTTTTGTGCTCCTCTTCCCTTATGCTTTTATTATACATCCTCACATAACTAGTGTCTCGTTTTTGGGGAGCACTTCAGGCATAAGAGCGTTTCGGCCTGTCTTTCTCTTAAATGCCTCCATAAATATCATTTTTTAAATAATTCCTTTATTCTTTAACTCCAAAATCTTTTCCGGCGAATAACCTAAAAGATTCCTGAGTACCTGCTCCGTGTGTTCTCCTAAAGCTGGAGGAGGATTGTAATTTGGCGTCACTCCCGAAGCTTTGATCGGACAGCCCACATCTTTCAAACGCCCCACATGCGGCGAGTCGATCTCCACCACCATATTCCGCGCCAATACCTGTGGATCTTCTAAGGCTTTATCTAAAGTATAGATAGGTCCTGCCGGGACTTCTAATTTATTGAAAAGATCCCACCATTCGGCAGTGGTTTTTTTGAGGAAGGCTTCTTCTAAAATGCGGTCTAACTGCTCTCTGTTTTCGAGCCTCTTGGCGCGACTATTAAAACGGGGATCATCAGGCAAATGATCCAAACCCATACATTTGCATAAATTCTTAAAGAAATGATCCATATGGGCTTCGATGACAATATAAGAATCTTTAGTTTGGTAAGCACGGAGGGGAACATTGCTTACATGAGCAGTTCCCACGGGCTGGGGAATTTCGCCGGCTACAAAATAATATTTGGCCCGGTAGGTATGTAAAGCAATCTGCACATCTAGCATGGAGATATCCACCATTCTTCCTTCTCCGGTTAGGGAGCGGGAGATTAAGGCCGAAAGAATGCCGATCACCCCAAAGACTGCTCCGCCCAAATCGCCGATAGGAATGCCGCACCTCACCGGAGGTTTACCAGGTTCTCCAGTATAGCTCATTACGCCGCCCATGGCCTGAACAATGATGTCATAAGATGGCCTTTCCCGGTAAGGACCGGTTTGCCCATAGCCCGTTACAGAAGCATAGATAATTTGCGGATTGATTTTCTTCAAATCTTCATATCCTAACCCAAGTTTTTCCATTGTTCCCGGAGTAAAATTATTAATTACCACATCAGACTTTTGGGTCAATGCATAAAAAATTTCCCTTCCTGCAGGGTTTTTTAAATCAAGAGTGAGACTCTTTTTGTTCCGATTCAAAGCTAAAAAATAAGCGCTTTGGTCATCTCTTAAATTATATGGGGGTATTTTCCGAGTTGGATCCCCAACGCCCGGACGTTCGATCTTGATAACTTCTGCACCCAAATCTCCCAGAATTTGGGTGCAGAAAGGACCAGCCAAGACATGCGTCAAATCAAGGACTCTAATTCCATTTAGCAGAGGGGCCATATTTGTATTCCTCCTTCTCCGTGGGCAACATCTTCTAAACCTTAAAGTTTAAAGCGCTAGGCGCTTTGCGCCAAGCGCTCAGCATTATTTTGTTAGACCGGCATATTGCCATGCTTTTTCTCAAGTCGGGGTGTTTTTTTGCCCGCAAAAATTCTTAAAGCTTGAACAATCTTGGGGCGAGTTTCTTCTGGCTTAATTACATCATCAACATACATTTTGCGAGCAGACTCAAATGGTCCTCCAAAAATTCTTTCATATTCCTCGATCAATCTCTTTCTCGTGGCTTCTGGGTCCTGAGCCTCTTGAATCTCTTTGCGGCAGATAACATTTACTGCTCCTTCGGCGCCCATAACCGCCAATTCAGCACTCGGCCAGGCCAAGACTAAATCTGCCCCCATGGGTTTGCTACACATAGCTTGTTTGCCCCCGCCATAAGCTTTGCGCACGATGATCGTAATCTTGGGCACTGTTGCTTCCGCATAAGCAAAAAGCATTTTAGCTCCGTGGCGGATGATCCCTCGGTACTCTTGTTCTACACCGGGCAAATAGCCGGGGACATCCACGAAAGTTAAGATCGGAATGTTAAAAGCGTCGCAAAAGCGGATAAAGCGGGAGGCCTTATCAGCCGCCTCCACATCCAAGGCACCAGCAAGATGCATAGGCTGATTGGCGATGATGCCTACTGGTGCGCCTTCTATGCGGCCAAATCCCGTGAGGATGTTGCGGGCATATTTGGGTTTCAGCTCAAAGAAATAGCTCTCGTCGAGGATACAGCGCAAGATTTTTTTCATATCATAAAATTTTTTGGGATCGACAGGAATGATTTCCATTAGCCGTTCTGCCGATCCTTCTTCCGGCTCCTTCGGCGGCACTCTGGGCGGAAATTCTTGGTAATTTCCAGGTAGAAAAGAGAAAAGCTCTTTAATTAAATTGATGGCCCCTATTTCATCCGCAGCTACTAAATCACAAACTCCGCTTTTTTCGGAATGGACAGCTGCTCCCCCCAAGGCTTCGAAAGAGACCTCTTCATGCGTAACCGCTTTAATAACTTCCGGTCCGGTAATAAAGAGCTGACTCTTTCCTTCCACCATTAAAATAAAGTCCATTAAAGCTGAGCTATAAGCTATCCCGCCTGCACATCTGCCCAGAATAGCGGAAATAAGCGGGATTACTCCAGAAGCTTGAGTTAAAGCGTGGAAGATGCTATCAAAGCCCACATTTTTATTCCCTTCCTGAATGCGCGCACCCACGGAGTCTTGCAGAGCTACCACCGGAACTTTTAGTTCACAGGCACGGCGGATGAGGTTAGCGATTTTAGTTGCCTGGACATTACCCAAAGAACCGCCTTGAACTGTCTTGTCATGGGCATAAACTCCGATCGTTCGGCCGTTTACTTGCCCGAAGCCCGTAATAACTCCATCGCGAGGAATATATGGCGGAGGTGGGCCAAACTCTGCCGGTTGGGGGCCGGCTAAAGTTCCGAATTCCACAAAAGTATCGGGATCAAGGAGGAGTTTAATCCGTTCTTCAGCAGTGAGGTACCCCTCGCGGCGAAGCCTTTCCACTTTTTCTTTACCGCCCCCGCGGGCTGCGGCCTCCCTCAATTCCATTAGCTTTTTAATTCCTTCTTTCATTTCCATATGCAACTCCCTGCATTATTTGAATGGCTCTCTTGTTTCTTTTCCCTAAGGCTAAGCCTTAAGTTTATTTCACGCCTTTAGCCCCTGGGTCAGGTATTGTCTTAAATTTCGAAGAACTCCCTCGCCCGCACGACGGATATGTTCGCGGATGGCCTTCTCTGCTTCATAAGCATCTCTCTTTTCCAAAGCAATAATAATTCGCTCATGTTCCTGGAAAGTCTCCACTGGGCGCCGTGGCCAAGAAAGGGAAACGCTCATCATCAATCCTATATAACCCTGAAGGACCCGGTACATAGTCTCTAATATTGGGTTGCCAGCTTTTTCAACTAGCCTTTGATGAAAATTCTGATTAGCTTCGATCAAATCAGACAACTTCCCTTCTCTATAAGCGGAACGCGCCTTGGGCAAAGTTTTTTTCATAGCTTGGGCCGTCCTTTTGGGATCCTTCTGCATAACTAACCTGGCGGCCACGGCTTCTAAGGCCTCCCGCAATACCATTATATGTCGGGCCAAATCTTCGGAGAGCGGAATAATCCGGTATCCTGAATTTGGTTTATAAATGATTAGCCCTTCTTGGATTAAATAACGGAAAGCTTCTCTGATGGGTGTCCGACTTATACCGTACTGCTCAGCTAACTCCCTTTCACTCAACCGTTGCCCGGGGGCGAAGCGGCCCCTAGTAATAGCCTTCCTGATCAAGGCATATAATTCTGGGCCTTTAATTCTGGGGGCTAGTTTTCTTCTGCTTGCTTTTGATTCCATGCAAAAATGGTATACCATTTTATAAAAAATCCATCAAGCTTTTGCCGCATGCGAGCCAGCTTTTTAAAATTTCTTAAAGCTAACTACTTTTTCTTCTTTTCCATAAAGGATTTGGTGGCTTGCCGAAAGAATTCATTTTGCAAGGAATCCACTAAGGGTAGAGCCGGATCAGCAACTTGCTGAAGATGAGGGTTTTTCTCTATGGTAGCTAATATTTTTTTAGTTTGGTTAATCGCCCAAAGAGAATTTTTTTTAATCTTTTCCAAAAGGGCTTCGACTTGGGTAAAGATTTTATCTGGGGGGCTTACCTCTTCAACCAAGCCAATTTGGTAAGCCAGAGCTGCTCCTATTTGTTCGCCAGCAAAAACCATTCTTCTAGCCCAAGAAAGGCCGACGGCACGCACTAACCGATAAAAGTATTCATAACTTTCTACTAAACCCAGGCGAGCTGAAGGCACTCCCAATTTAGCATCATCAGTGGCGATCCGCATATCGCAGCATAAGGCTAATTCTAAACCTGTCCCCAAGGCATATCTTTCAATGACGGCGATAGTAGGCGCGGGGAATTTTTCTAAGAGGGCGAAAGTACTCTCTCGTAATTGGTGA
>JBNAWB010000128.1:0-10588 GCA_049699975.1 Thermodesulfobacteriota bacterium | reverse complement strand
AAAATTTTCTCTGTGGCCTCCGTGCTCTCTGTGGCTAAATATATTTTAAATTTCTCTGCGCTCTTGGCGCGCTCTGCGGTGAATCATAACTCCACTTACCCTTTTCTTAAAGGGAAAGAAGGGAGGGGTTACCTCCCTCTTTTTTAAAAAGGGGTTGTTTAAATAAAAGAAGAATATTTTTTGCCCTACTTTTTAAAAAAAGAATGCGTTATGATGCAAAAAATGCCTTATTCTAAAAAGAGAAAAAGCTGGTTAGAAATTAGATTTGAAATTCCAAGGGCCTATACGGAACTCGTCGCTCTATTTTTATTTTCCCAAGGCAGCACAGGTTTAATTCAGGAAAAAATTGGGAAAAGCGAAGAAAGGCTTACAGCCTATTTCTCTCCAGAAGGATCTTTTAAGGAAAAAGAAGATAAAATTCGTTCTTACTTGGCGGATCTGTGTGGAAACGATTTTTATAATTTGGAAACCAGGATCATTCCTCAAGAAAAGTGGGGCGAATCTTGGAAATCCAATTTTAAGCCCGTTAAAGTTAGTCCTCGTTTGGTAGTTAAACCACCCTGGGAGAAATATAGCAAGCAGAAAGGGGAAATAGTCTTGCAAATAAACCCAGGTATGGCTTTTGGGACAGGGACTCATCAAACTACCCAGATGTGCCTCAAATTTTTAGATAAATTAATGGCCCAATTTTCCCGCCGCCCTGATGTTCTCGATGTGGGGACTGGCTCTGGCATTTTAGCTATTGCTGCTTTAAAATTAGGGGCTAAAAAAATTCAAGCTATAGATATTGATCACGCAGCCCTGGAAGCTGCCCAAGAAAATGCCAAATTAAATAAAATTCACCGGGGCATTAGTTTTCGTCTTGCTTCTCCAGAGCAAATTGGCGGTAAATTCGATTTAGTGGTAGCCAATCTTTTGCCTCAGGAGCTTATGATCGTGAAAGATAGTCTAGCCGGCAGAGTTAAACCTCAGGGCACTTTGATCATTTCAGGGTTTTTGAAGAAACAGAAAAAGGAAATTTATGGAGCTTTTGCCCCCTTGGGCTTTCAACTAAAGCAAGAAGAAGAAATGAATGGTTGGGTCGGGTTAGTCTTAAAAAAGGAATAGCAATAATGAGTCATCGGCGTTTTTTTATTAAAAGAGAATTTATAAAGGGCGACCAGGCCATCTTGATGGATAAAGAGGAAATACGCCACCTTTGCCAAGTGTTGCGGCTTAAACCAGGTGACCATGTAACCCTTTTTGATGGGGAAGGACATGAATATGAGGCATTAATCAGGCAAATAAAGCATGGTGAAGTTGTTTTCCAAATCCAATCTGTTAATCCCATATCTACCAAGGAATCTCCATTGCAGATCATCTTGGGCATAGGGGTGCTTAAAGGAGCAAAATTTGACTGGCTAATCCAGAAAATAACGGAATTGGGAGTTGCCGAGATAGTGCCTTTTTATGGCCAACGCTCTGTGCCTAATTGGGAGGACTTAAAAATAATTTCCAAAAAAAATCGCTGGGAAAAGATTGCCGCGGCGGCTGCCAAGCAATGCCAGCGCTCAAAGATCCCCCAAATTCATCCGCCTTGTTCTTTTAAAGAAGCTCTACAAAAGGTTCCCGGAGATTTTTTAAAAATTTTTGTTTGGGAAAAAGAGGCAGAGAAGTCTTTAGCTCAAATTATCCATGCCCCATCTTTGGGTATTTATGCCCTTGTAGGACCTGAGGGAGGATTTTCCGATGAAGAAGCGGCCCAGGCCCAGCTTGCGGGCTTTGTCCCTGTCCATCTTGGACCGCGCATCTTGCGCTCAGAGACAGCAGGAATGGTAGTCGTGGCTTTGCTCCAATTCCTCTTTGGAGATTTAAGTAACAAATAAATTCCTCTTGCTTAATAATTTGCTCCTTTCTATAATTTCTTAAGTCAATCGAGGTGAAATGATTATGAAGTGTAAACGTTGTCGGGCGCAAGTTCCTGATGAAATAGATATTTGCCCGTATTGTCATGAAGATCTTTCTTCTCTGCGGGAGTTGCTCAAGAGCTTTTATGAAGAGCAGGTTTTTATTTCTGACGAAGAAAAAATAGAAAAAAGTCCCGGACAAGAAGAAATTCCCGTTATTAATCCCCTCATTAATAAAGAGGAGGAAAGATTAGAAAAAGAGAAATTAAGCGAAAAATTAGCCCAGTCTGAAGAAGCTAAAGAAGAGGTGAAAAGGCCGATCAGTCTGAAAGTGAGCCAACCTGCTGGTTTTTGGCTGCGCCTCATGGCCTTTGCTATAGACGGGGCGATCATATTTTTTACTTTTATAATCTTCGTTATTATTGGCCTGATTGCTGTGGAAATGATGCCTGGAGAAATAAGGGAAATTCCTTTACTGCGCCTTTTGGGAATAATTTTGCCCGCCCTCTTCCCTTTGGGATGTCTTTTAGCTTTAAGCTATTTTACATTTTTTCATCTTGTCTGGGGACAAACCATCGGCAAGATGATCTTTGGCTTGCGTGTTGTGCAGACTGATGGCCATCCGCTGAGCACAGGTCGCGCTTTGCTCCGCGCTGTGGCTTATTTTCTTTCGGCTTTCCCTTTAGGCTTAGGCTTTTTATGGGTTGGTTTTTCTTCTAAAAAACGCTCCTGGCATGACTGGATCGCGGGCACTGTAGTACAGAAAGAGTGATAAAAAAGTCTTGACTAAAAATAGGGGGGCATTATAATAAAATTTATAAGGGGCCGAGATAGCTCAGTCGGTAGAGCAGCGGACTGAAAATCCGCGTGTCCCCAGTTCGATTCTGGGTCTCGGCACCAAAGATTTTAAGGGGTGAGCAATTTTAGCTGACCCCTTTTTTGTTTGCCAGCGCTAAAAATGTGATGGATTTTTTTCTTTCCAATTTCTGATCTTAAAATCCTCCCTGAGTTCTTGCAAGGTTTTCCGTTGGGCTTCTTATCCGTTTCTTTTGATAATTGAAGTATATCCACCTCTCAGAAAATTTTGTAACTTTTATTCTTACGTGGCACCCCTGAAGATTACCGCAAGCACAGTACTTTTGAGAAAAAAATTTCTTTTATGTTCCTGGCCTAATATTTTAAGAAATACAATTTTTTTTAAAAGAAAATACAAGATTCTACCCATTGTTTAGAAATTATTTGAGAATTAAAATTTTTTTGAAATTTACATTTATTTTTAAAAATCCAGCCCAATAAATTTAAAAAATAAAATAGAGGTTATGATTTTTTATCTAAAGCAATCAAGGGAAAATTATGGCAAATTTTTATCAAAGAATGGCTTAAAAGAGGGGCGGGAAAATTAAAAGACTAAAAGCAAGGGAGGTATTAAAATATGGCTATTGAAAGATGGCGTCCTTTTGAAGAAATGGAAAGAATGATGGATGAGATGATGCGTTGGCCTTTTCGTCCATGGCGACGTCCATTAATTTGGTGGCGGGTTCCTGCGGAAGAGGTAGGGTGGTCTCCGCCGATTGAAATGTATGAAAAGGCAGATAAGTTCATCGTGCGGGCTGAGCTTCCAGGAATGAAAAAGGAAGATCTCGACATCTCTTTGATTGGGGATACTTTAACTATTAGTGGTGAGAGAAAGCCCGAAGCGGAAATAAAGGATGAAGAATACATTAGGTGCGAGCTTTGTTATGGGAAATTTTCGCGGGCGATTAATTTACCTTCAGCAGTAGATCCGAGTAAAGTGGAAGCTACTTATGAAAATGGCATCTTGGTAATTAATCTGCCTAAGGCAGAAGAAGCAAAGCCAAAGAAAATAGAGCTAAAAGTTGAGAAAAAATGAAATATTTATATGCTTTTCCCGCCCCTTTATTCTGTTGTTCAAAAAATCATATACATATAAGAGATTTTAAAATGGGAAAACATAATCTTGTATAATTTGGGTGGTCATATTGTAGGGTAAGGAGATTCGGCCATGAAGATCCAGGAAAAGAAAGGGTGGAATCCTTATTTAGCAGGGGCGTTGAGTGGGATTCTTTCTATTATGTCAGTTTGGATCGTGGGCAAGTATTTCGGAGCTTCCACCACTTTTGTAAGGTCAATAGGGATGATCGAAAAGATTTTTAGCGCCGAGCGGGTAGCTAAAATGCCCTACTTTATTAAAGAAGTTCCTCAAGTTGATTGGCAATGGATGTTTGTGGCGGGCATCTTCCTTGGCTCTTTTATTTCAGCTATTTCCTCTGGTACTTTCCGATTGAGCGGCGTACCAAATTTGTGGGAAAAAAGATTTGGAAAAAGCAAGATGAAGCGGGGTATAGGCGCTTTTGGAGGAGGAATAATAGCCATGTTTGGCGCCCGTCTTGCCGATGGCTGACCGAGCGGTCATGGGTTGAGCGGTGCGCTCCAATTAGCAGTAAGCGGTTACATTGCCTTGGCTTGTTTCTTCATCGGAGGGTTTTTGATGGCCAGAATTCTTTACGAAGGAGGTGGCAGGACATGATCCTCATTTACGGACTTGTGACTGGTATCATTTTTGGTTTTTTGCTGCAAAAAGCAATGGTAATTCGCTATGACAAACAGCTAGCCGCCCTGCTTTTTAAAGATATGACTATTGTGAAATTCATGATTTCACACATTATGGTGGCCATGGTCGGAATTTATCTTTTAAAAGATTTCGGATTGGTTAAACTTTCTATAAAACCAACAATTTTAGGCGGAGTAATTTTGGGTGGATTGATTTTTGGGATAGGGTGGGGTCTATTAGGATACTGTCCGGGAACTTCTGCCGGAGCTCTTGGCGAAGGTAGATTTGATGCCTTCTGGGGGATTTTAGGGATGTTATTGGGCGCTGGTCTCTATGCTGAGTCCTATCCTAAGCTTAAAGAGACGGTGTTAACTTGGGGGAATTTCGGCAAAATTACCTGGCCAGAAATTTTTGGCGTGAACCATTGGTTGATCATTCCTTTGTTTATTATTGGTGGATTATTTTTATTTCGGTGGTTTGAGGAAAAGGGGCTATAAAGATTAAAAACATTTTTTTCAGGAGGTAGATTTATGAATTTTATTACCGTGTCAGAGATGATCGGCACAGGCGGCGAAAAAATCGCGCGCGAATTAGCTCAAAAGCTAAATTATAATTTTGTCGGTGATGAAGAAGTTTTGGCCACTGCTTCTTCATTAGGATTAATTTCAGAAACAAGAAAATTAGAAGAGAGACCTTTTTCTCTTATGGATAGAATTTTTAGTGAAAGACCGAAAGTCTACTTGGATAAATTGCAAGCAGTGATATATGAGTTAGCTAAAAAAGGAGATATCGTCTTTTTTGGAGGAGGCGCCCAGATTTTGCTCCAATCTTTTGAGTGTGCTTTCCATGTCTTTATTGTAGGCTCGAAAGAAGAGAGAATTAAAAGAATCATGGAAG
Source organism: Thermodesulfobacteriota bacterium (assembly GCA_049699975.1). GTDB lineage: Bacteria > Desulfobacterota > SM23-61 > SM23-61 > SM23-61 > CAZAGD01. Next base: position 5,233 of record JBNAWB010000128.1, on the reverse strand, counting down.
AGAAGAAAGTTGATAAAGAAGTGGCCGAAAAGATCATTTTGGCCTCTGACCAGAATAAAAGATCGTTTATGCGGTTTGCTTTTAATGAAGATTGGCAAAATTGGCAGCTTTATGATTTAATCATTAATACAGATAAATTGAGTGCGAGCTCGGCAGTTAACGTCATTATTGAAGGAGCCACGGCTGGGGAGATAAAAGCTTGTGGCTTACAATCCCTGCGCTTGCTGGAAATGCTTTCCCTTAATCGGCGAGTGGAAGCAGCTTTATTAGAAACAGGTATGCTAAGCCCGCATATTTTTTACGAATTAGATGATAATAACAACCTGAGAATCTATGGAGTTGTGTTTTCTCCTAAGGATAAAGAAGAAGTTGAGAAAGTTTTGGGTAATTTAAGTGGTATTAATAAGGTAAAGAATGAATTGCGCATATTTCCAGGATCTGCTGAATAAAATAGCAGTTAATTACCTGGGTAAGTATGCGGTTAATAAAAATCATTGGAGGCAAAGATGAAAAAATATTCTTGCAATATTTGTGGCTATATTTATGACCCTGCAGCTGGTGATCCAGAGCACGGCGTAGCTCCCGGTACACCCTTCGAGAAACTGCCCGAAAACTGGACCTGTCCAGTTTGCGGAGCAAGCAAATCGGATTTTTCTCCAGAAGAGTAAACTTTTTTAAAGTACTCCAATTAAACTGCTATCCTTTTTTTCAACTCCTTCGGCAAAGAAAGTTTATTCTCTTTCTGGCCTTAGCTTTTGGTTTATTTTTTAGCTAAGAAGCCAAATTTACGGAAAAGACCGTCTTCACCCCTTTGGCTGTTATCATGACTCTTTAAGCATCCGGGACCGCATTTTCCGGGAAGCTAGGAAAATTATCCTTAATTCTTTTCCATGCTATTGCAGAGTTAAATTTGATCTCCGGTCTTTAGCGTTTTTTCATGGTATAAAATGGGCTTAATTTGCAGCACTAAAAAGGAAGTCAAGATTATAAACCCTGAAAAAGCATACCAAGCATATTGATATTTTCCTGTATGGTCAAAGACGAAACCCGCAAGAGTTGGGCCGACTATGCCACCCACGGAAGCACTTCCCATTATAATCCCCAACATCCTGCCAAAAATATGCCTACCAAAATATTCCTGCAGGATCGCTCCGCGCAGCACCATGGAGCCACCAAAGGCAGGCGGGAAGGTGAAAAGAAAGAAAAAAATCATTCCCCATTGTTGGGGAAAGCAAAAAGCGAACATCCCTACTCCCATAATCAAGAAAGAAAAAAACAAGATGCCCTTTTTGGGATAGTGGTCTGCCAGCCATCCAAATCCTACCCGGCCAATAATACTGGTCAGAGGAATTCCAGCTACGACCAAACCCGCTGTTGTTCTGGATAATCCGATATTATTTAAATAAGGCATGGCATGAGTGACTACTCCCGTAACGAGCATCATCCGAATCACTTCGGCAATGTTTAAAAAAAGAAAAGATTTATTCTTTAAAGCATCTTTGAAAGAAAGAGGCCTTTCAACTTGTTTTTCATGCCGATCATTAGCTTCCTGGGCGATTAAACCATCGGGAAGGTATCCATAAGTTTCTGGCTTATCGCGGACAACGAAAGATAATGGAATGCCTATTATCCACATGCCTAATCCAAGAAGAATAAGGGTCATTCTCCAGTGCATGATGTCGATGAGCCAAACGATAATTGGTATCAGAAGACCGCTGGCGCCGAAGCCTGCGGAAAGAAACCCAAAGGCTATCCCCACATTTTTCTTGAACCAGTTGCCCACGGCAGTCATGGTGACAATGGAAGTGCATTCTCCGGCGCCAAAACCAAGGAGTAAGAAGGCACCATAAAACATAAGGAGTGATTGGGTATAGCTGAGAAGAATGAGGCCGAAACCTACGCATAGGACACCGGAGAGAATAAGCTTCCTGGACCCAAATCGATCGACGAGGAAGCCTACTAAGGGAGCGAAGATACCCATTTCCAGACCGCGCAAGCTGGCCGCGAAGGAAACCTGGGTATAACTCCAACCGAACTCTTTGACTAAGGGATCGATGAAAGCTGTGAAGCCAAAGAAGAGGATGCTGCTGACATAAAGGCCAATGGTAAAGCAGGCTAAGACAATCCACCAGCCGTAAAAAATGGGACTCATATCTCTTCACTTGCAATTAAAGAATCTTATTTCATCTTATGACGATCGCCTAAAAAATTCCTCTAAAAAATTTTAAGAGTATTTTTTCTTTAGTGTTATTAATGAGAGCATTAAATAAATGATATCTGCTGTTCTTAACCCCTCACCTCGGTACGAGTCGATTCCGACCTAACCCTCTCCTCACGCATGGGGAGAAGGGAGGGTAAGGGGAATAAGTGTAAATATTTAATCGCTCCGAGTAATAATTGTGAAATAATTATGCCGGGAGATAAATAAATCTGGAGGAAATAGCATGATTTTTCGTATGCTTAACGGATTTTTTTTAAATTCCAAATCTGATCTGCAAAAATAAAAAAGGATTATTCTCATGCTTTTGAAAGGATATTTAAATGGAGAGCAGAAGGTTAATGATCAGATGGTGATGCGGCAGACAATAAGCGCAAGATTTGCGTTTTTTAAGTTTTAAAATCCGGATTATAAGTTTTGTCTTAATAATAATCTTCTCTTTTTGACATTCGCTTGCTGATCTATTTCTTTAAGTCTTATCAAAAAGAATTTTATAATTTTATGGACGTCCCCAACTACAACTATTATGTTGATCTCTATGGCATTCTACGCAAGTGATTTTAGCTTTGTGGTGCTTACTCAAGAGAAAATCGTTGACCAGCCCAGGAGTTACTTTCTGGTGACACTGGATGCAAGGCTGAGGGAAAGCCAGAAAAGAAAAAAAATAAAACTACCAAAATAATAAAAAAGAACAAATAATAGCGCTTTTCATCTTGCCTCCTTTATATAAAATCAAAAAGCAATTTATACGCTTGCTTCATCTGGGCCATTTCCAGCTTTGCCATTTTTTGATGCTGGAAATTATTCGTTCATTTTTTTTCTACATATCCTTTTATTAGATTTCCTTCTTTTTTTATACCAAGAAATTTTTCTCCTGTCATTTGGCACCAGGCCGGCAGGTCTTTTTCAAACCCAGGGTCATCCGCAGAAATTTCAAGCACTTCGCCTGATTTCATCTTTTCCAGCTCCAGCTTGGTTTTCACGATAGGCATGGGACAAAATAGTCCGCTGCAATCTAAAGTTCTATCAATTTTCATAGGAGTATTTATATAAATAAGTTTATTTTGGCATCTTTTGCCTCACTTAGATAAGTAGAGGCTCCCGCAAATTCATCTACCCCCTCAATAAGATTCTCTTTGGAAAGTCCGAGCACACCGCAACTGGTGGTGCAAGCGATGTATTTTACTTGAAGTTCTTTCGCCAGATTCATTAATTCTTCAAGGGATGCCATTCTTGATTTTTTCATCAGTTTTTTCATCATCCAGGGGCCAACCCCTAACATATTTAACTTTGAAATAGGAAGCCTGGAAGTACTCATTAAATTAAACATCTTCTGAAGAATATTCTGAGATTTGGCTATGGAGAATTTTGATTTTTTAAGAATATTCAGGCCCCAGAAGGTGAAAAATATGGATACATTCATCCCACTTGCGGCCGCCGTAGTTGCCAGAGTAAATGCCGCTATGGCCTTATCAAGTTCACCCGAAAAAAGGATTATGGTCATCTTTTCTTTCATTTTTCTATTTCCTACCCTGATCACTTTTTAAACTTTTTATTGCCCATTTGACTCATTTTAATAAAATGACCTATATAATTCAATAACTGGGATTAACTTTGTTAATCTGTAGTTTCAGGCCGGTGTTCATAATCAGTTCCAGGACCAGCCACTTGCCTTTTTCCAGTTTTTTTAAAATATGCATATAATGGAGACATATCACGCAGCTTCCTCACTATGGGTGGAAATTCGGATACTACATAATCAATATCATCATCTGTATTGTATTTGGAAAGGGTCATCAAAACCGAACCCTGGGCAATGGCCGCATCAACTTTTATGGCGGACAACACGTGAGACATTTTAAGGGCCTTAGATGTACAGGCAGAACCACTTGTTACATATATCCCCTTTTCATCAAGAAGTAAAAGCATTCCCTCGCCTTCGATGAACTCAATTGAAAAGTTTACATTGTGGGGAAGTCGTTTTTGCGGATGGCCATTTAAATATATATATTCTATCTTATCAGTCAATTCCATAATTAACCGATCTCGCATCTTAGTCATTTTCCGATAATTTTCCTCCATTTCGGTCTTGGAAATTTCACATGCCTTCCCAAAACCCACTATTGCGGGAATATTTTCCGTTCCTGCTCGTAGGCCATTCTCTTGTATTCCCCCATCAATTTGAGGAATTAATTTTATTCCTTTCTTGATATAGAGTGCGGCCGCGCCCTTAGGGCCATAAAACTGGGAACCCGAAAATGTCATTAAATCAACGCCGAGCTTATTTACATCAATTGGAATTATTCCAGCAGTGCACACTGCGTCTACATGAAAAAGGACCCCCTTTTCATGAACCATCTTCGATATTTCTTCAATTGGTTGTATTGTTCCTATTTCGGGGTTGGCATGTTGGATGGAAACAAGTATTGTATCTGGCTTTAAGGCATTTTTTAGATCTGCAGGCGAAACAATGCCGTATTTATCAACAGGGAGATAGGTAATTTCGAATCCTGCCTGACTCAGCCTGCGTGCCGAATACAAAACTGAAAAATGTTCGATCTCAGAAACAATTATGTGCCTACCTTTTTGACCGTAGGCTTGGGCAACGCCTTTTATTGCCAGATTGTTTGATTCAGAACCGCAGGAAGTAAAATAAATTTCCTCCTCTAAGCAGGAGATTAATTCAGAGACCTGCTTACGTGCTTTTTCAAGGGCCTCTTTTGCTTTGGCACCAGGCGTATGCAGGCTCTGGGCATTACCATAGTTTTCCCTTAAGTATGGGATCATCTCGTTGTATACCCGCTCGTCAATCTGGGTTGCCGATTGGTTATCCAAATACACTTTTCTCATAAAGTGCCTCTTATAGAAGTTTATAAATAATCATATTTATTACTCGGAGCAATTAAATATTTACACTTATTCCCCCACCCTCCCCTCCCCCCAGGCGTGGGGAGAGGGTTAGGGTGAGGGGTTAAGAACAGCAGATGTCATTTATTTAATGCTCTCATTAATAAT
>JBNAWB010000127.1:0-10680 GCA_049699975.1 Thermodesulfobacteriota bacterium | reverse complement strand
CGCCACTGCATCACTTCCCTACGGCAGCACTTCTTTTCGATTTTCGCTCTGCGCTCTGCGCTTAGCGCTTTGCCTATTTTTTTCTACTGCAGCACTGTCTTTTCCCTTTGCGCCATGCGCTTTTCCCCTACTCCATGCTCCTTGCTCCGCGCCCCTTGCTTTTCGCTCTTTTTGCTTTTTCTCCTTCCGCGCTCCCGCCTTGCGCCTGACGATAAATAATTTTCCCCCTTTTAAAAATAATACCTAGCCCTAAATTCTATGCGAAAATCATTTGGCTTCTCGCCAAATTCTGTCTCCCTTGCGCCAATTAGGAAATAGGCCTTTAAGCGCAATTCTAAATTTTTAATCGCCGTATAGGAAATTTCTGGAGAAAGGGAAAAACTTAAATCGCGTAGATTTAAAATGGTAGTTAAGGCAGGCGTAAAATACAAAATATCAAAAGGTTCTTTTTGACTAATTCTTAGATAAAGATAATCTCTCATTGGGTTGGGGCGTCCGTAATTCCCTTGACCCAAGTTTGCTGCTTTTCCCATAAGAGCTTCGCTGCCCGTCCTTGAATAACTCATATAAGCCTGATTAACCAGGTGGTAATAGGCGGCGAATTCTTCTTTGCTAAAACCAGTCCCATTTCGATAATATTCTATTATATAAGTAGTCTCTCTTTGGCTCAGATAGCGAATACCCAAGAGGAAGCTGACTGTATCATAAGTTGAAGTATTGATATTCCCTTGGGGGTCTGAGTATTTTTTCTGAAAATCCTCGATATAGGCAAACTCACCGTGGATTTCAAAGTTAGAAGTGATATTGCGAGAAAAATCAAACCCATACCTCGAGGAGCGACTCCCGCCCGTAAAAAAAATTAAATCTATATCTGTGTCATAGAAAAGAAAATACAGCTTGGCCCCCACATTAGCTTGATCAATTTTGCCGAAATCATCGTTGATATTGTCTAAAACAGGTAAGAAAACGGGGGTAAAAGAAATGGTTTTTAGGGGGCCAGAAAAGCTTCGAATATAATCTGCAGAAATTACCCAAAAACCTTCCAGAGCCAAATCGGGTTCGTCAGGATCTTTGGCACGATCGATGAAGGCTACGGGATTCCAGGCATAACCTTTCCCCCATTTTAGAGTCTTCTTTCCTATATCCAGAGTGAAGGAAGGAGAAGGTTTTAAGGAAAATAAAGCTTCGTAAGGCTTTAATTCGTCATGCCAACCTAAATATGTATGATTTAGATCGTAGCTAAGGCGGAGGAAAATGCGGGCTTGGTCTTGTTCATAACTCCCATCAACGAGGAGCTTGAAATTATATTCTGCAGTGGTTTTACCTTCGTCCCGATTGTAAAATTTTAATTTATAAAGGGCAGCATCCCGATCGAGAACATTCAAAACTGGACGAAATTCTCCATATCCACCTAAATGATAGGGTTTCTTTTCTACCTCGGAAAGTTCAAACTTAAATTCTTCCTTTTCTTCCGAGGCATAAACCAGTCCTGATATAATAAGAAATAAAAGAACAACAAGAAGATATAGCTTAGCCCGCCACACAAGTTTTCTTTCTCGAAAATCTATGTACGTCGTTTTGCCTATTTCCGAAGTGAATCCAAGTTGGGCATGAAAGTAAGGGTGAAAACCTCATCCTTAAATTCTCTCTTCTGAATTTTGGCGAAGATCATGACCGATCTGTATCCTTTGTACAATGGGCTATCAGTCTCAATGTATGATGGTCGTACAATGCCACCGCCAAAATCTTTTACCTGTTTAAAATAGAGCGTCTTGATCAGCATTCCTGCTTCGGTTAAGCATTCAATTTTCGTGGGTAATTTTATCTTTTTATCTGCCCAGAGTTGCAATTGATCATAGGCCACAGTTTTGTTTTTGGCTTTAAGAAGCAAAAAATATTCTTGGCCGCTCTCATCTAACTTCACCACCTCATATTCGGCTGCATAGTCAAGTTGCAAAATATCTGCATTATTAAAAACCCCACCGATGACGGATTGCAAGCTGGTAATGCGAATCGGCTTCCCTACATTGGGAATATATAGCCACATATTTTCTCCCAAGCGTAAGGTACTTCTCCCCCTTTCGCTGGCTGGTTCCAAGAAAAGCGCCGCCACTTTGTCCAAACCTTTTTTGACCGAAAAAAGAACATATTCTTTCTTTCGGCCATCCGGCTCGACATTAATTAATTTGCGGTATGTCTCAAAGGATTCAGGATTCAGATTTCTATCAATCTGCTTTAGTAGCTGGGCCCCATCTATGGCATAAGCCTGAATAGAAACAAATAGCATAAATAAACTAATCAGAATTTTCTTCATATCCAACCTCTCTTTCTTAACCCCACCTTGCCTCCTCCTAACTTAAGGGGAGGTTAGGAGAGGTTACACGTGCCTCAGTGCTTTGATAGGTTCCATGCGCGAAGCTTTCCAAGCTGGCTGAAGACTAGCCACCACCGCCACCAGAATGACAATAGCTGAAATAAACATAATGTCCATGGCCGAAATTGTAGGTAGCAAGACCAGATTTTTCTGGCGACCAAAATCGAAAGTAATGATCCCCGAAAAATTTAAGACATAAATGATGATAGAGCCGATTACATCGCCAATCACCGCACCCATTGCTCCTAAGCATAGTCCTTCCACCATGAACATAGCTAAAATCTTATTAGGTAAGGTACCAATAGCAGCAATGGTTCCTATCTCGCGAATTCTTTCGTACACGGCCATGATCAAGACATTCATTACGCTTATTAACACCACGGCAATGAGCATGATCTGGATAAAGATAGTCATAATATCGATCATGCGGGCTATATTATAAAAGGGAGATAACTTTTCCCAAGAACTAACCTCATATATAGGAGTCCCCTGTTTGCTTACTTCCCCAGATAGAATCTCTTCTAACTTTTTAGTAAAAGTATCCACCTGGGCAAAATCTTTTAAGCGGATCGCTACTTCACTTACTTCCATTTCTTCCATCCGTAAAGTTTCCATGGCATCTTCTAGATGAATATACCCGTCCCTCCCTCCAGGCCCCGAAGCACTTTCCAGTACGCCCACTACCTTGAATTGTTTACCATTTACTGAACCATCTTTATTCGTGGCCACTACTACCACCGTATCCCCTACTTTTACCTTCATTCCTCTGGCTAAAAGTTCTGGGATTAAAATTTCCCCTTTATAAAGAGTCTTCTGGCCATTTTGGATGCGCGAACCCAAGAGAGGAATAGTCTTGAATTCCCTTTCTGGAATAACGCCATTCAACCGAATATTGGTTGTTTCCACAAAATTACTAAACATCCCTCCGAATTTAATGCGCGGTGAAAAGGCTTCAACTTCCTCTTGCTTATTTAACACCCCCTCTAATTTTTTATATGCTTGGGCCTTCAGATTTAAATTAAGCGGCAAATTTTCAATAGCCGCCAGATACCCTTTGCGGTGAATTTGTAAATGGCCGAGCATGGAGTCAGTAATTTGGCTTATCATCATGTTTTTAAATGAACCGGCGATTGCTATATAGCCCAAAACGAAGATTACGCCAATAGCAATCAAAGAAGTAGTTAGAATTGTCCTTCTTTTATAACGGAAAAGATTGCGTACAGCAATTTTAAAAAGATTAGCCATTCCTTCTTCCCTCCTTTACCTGCCTACCCACCAGCTCTCCATCCGCCAAGCTGTAGATTATTTCGGCCTCTCCCACAATCCGCTGATCGTGCGTAGAAAAAATAAATGTAGTTTGCAGTTCATCCCTCATTTTTTTCATTAAACTAATTACCGTGAAGGCTGTCTTCGAATCAAGGTTGGCGGTAGGTTCATCTGCCAGGATTAATTTAGGTTGAGTTACCAAAGCTCGGGCCACGGCCACCCTCTGCTTTTGTCCTCCTGAAATTTGGTCAGGATATTTATCCGCCTGATCCACCATTCCTACAGCTTCCAGAAGCATCAAAATCCTTTTTTCCCTTTCCTTTTCAGGGACTTTTTGCACCATGAGCAGGGGATACTCGATATTTTCAAAGACGGTCAATACAGGCAAAAGATTGAAATCCTGGAAAATAAAGCCAATATTGTTTCCGCGAAACAAAGCGCTTTGTTTCCGATCCATTTTCTGCACATCTTCACCGGCTACCAAAAGGGTCCCTTTGGTAGGTTTATCTAAACAACCAAGCAAATTAAGCAGAGTTGTCTTCCCGCTTCCAGATGGACCGACAAAAGAAACAAAAGAACCAGGCTCTATCTCAAAGCTCACATCTCTCAAGGCTTGCACTATCACTTCCCCTACCTTATAATCTTTGCTCACTTTTAGGGCCGCAACTTGGTAATGTTTACTAATGTTCTCCGCAATAATTAAACTCATCTCTCCTCCTCCCATATGTTTATTTTATCTGCAAATTATTAAATTCATTCCTCTCTGCGTGCACCGCGACCTCGGCGGTTAAGTTTTTTATCCTCCATTTTAAAATGCTCTATATTCCAGCGAATTATTGGGACATACTTTAAGGCACCGGGCACAGGCAAAACAATCGGGCTTGAAAGTCTTCCCATCAAGAATTGCTTGGGCAGCCCCCGAAGGGCAGGCTCGTCCGCATTTCCCACATTCCAGACATGTATTCCAATTTATTCTTATCTTAAAAATACTTATATCCTGGATCAACCAGCTAAAAAGACCGAAGGGGCAAACAAACATACAATATGGTCGATATTGAATCAACGAAAATCCAAAAATCAAAACGATAAAAATGGGAGCAGTAACCCTAAAATTCCAATCAAAGAGCCTAAAAGGATTAAAATATCGGTATATTGATTGATCCTGCCATCCAGGGAAGGAGCCAAAAAGTAATATTAGAAAGAAGGCCAAGAATAAAAGGCGGAAGCTACTACTGATCCAAAAAGGAATCATTTTATTTTTAATATTTTTAAAAATTGGCAGGCGATAAAGAATTTCTTGAAGAGTTCCTACCGGGCATCCCCAGCCACAAACGAGCTTCACTCCTATAAAAGTCATGAGGGCAAAGACTAAAAACACTACGAGGGTAGGTTCCAAGCTATACATGCCTAAGGCGATGGCCTGAAAAACCTGGACCATCGCCCGCATGGGCTCGGGATGAGCTTGAAAAATTACTCCAAAAATAAAGAGGGGCGGCAATAATATCGATATGGCCAACCAGTTGGTAATCTTCCTCTTGCGTAACAGGATTAACATGGTCAAACAAAGCAAACCATACAATACCAAAGGGAGTTCGACCTGATCTCTTCTTTTTTCGGCTTCGTGACCAACTCCTTTTTTGTTTTCAGGTGATGTTGAAGAAATTTGACCTGATTTTCCACGGCCCCGGTATTCTAAAACCAATTTACGTACATCCTCAATGGTAAAGCCATGTTTATCTTTTAATTCTTTTAACGATAAATTCAGAGGCCCATCCTTAGGCAACTTAAGGCCCTCAATTAAATAAGATGCGGGGACGCCCCAGTCTCGACTTACGGCCTCCAGAGATAAGCTCCCTTTTATTTCCTCGACCCTCCTTTCTGTTTCTGCTCGCCCACCAGAAAGGGCAAAGATGAAGATGAGGGATGATAACCAGAATATCCAAGATGGCCATTTTAAGATCTTCAACATGTTTGCCTTCGATCTTTCTTTTCTCTTTTTCATCTTTATTTTCCCTTATATTTATGCTCAAGCCGATGGAGCTGGCCATTTCTGGTCTGCAAGAATGAATCCTTGGTCAGCTTTAAGCTTTTCTAATATACCTTCTTCTCTATGTTGCAAATAACGATTATGAAGCACATTAAAAACGACAAAGGGAGGATACAAGACTATAACCATCTGCATAATATAGATAAAGGCCAAATAGCGTTCATATTCATCAAAAATACTCAAGATCCCGTAAAAGCCAAAAAATATGGGCAAAATTATGCCCACATATTTTCCAATCATCCTCACTTCTCCAGTCTTCTTATTGTAATAACGGACACCCAAATCATCTAAGGTCCATAAAAATGAAAGTAAGATAGAGACGATGATGGCTATGGCCGTGGCCAGTAAAAAACGCCCGAGATTAAATTGGCCCGGAGGAAGAATAGTTTCTACAGTAATCTGGGTTTTTTCGTAAAGTTGCAAAAATGTTAAAAGCTTCGTAGCCAAGAGCATGCTCAAGCCGATGCCTTGGAAAGGACGAATGATCCAGTTTTTCATAGGGTGAATGGCTGTATCTCGGTCCTCTTGGATGCGCGCTAATCTTGTGTTTCCGCGATTAAAAATTCCCTGAGCCCAGGAGCATATTTGGGGAAGAATAAATAAAGGGATAATTAGAACTAAAGAAAGGCGGATAAAGCGAAAAAAGGTTTTCCATACTGCCGTAAATCCGAAAGTGAAAGTAAATTCAGTAATAAAAGTGGAAATAAATAGAGTGATCAGCAAAATGGCCAAAGCTGGACTCAATTCTTTAATATTTTCTTTTAAATTTTTCTTCCTTAATAGATCAACCATAAATGACCTCAGTTGCAACAGGGGGCGCTTTAATAATTCTATCGTCTGCGCGCAGACCAAAAGGGATAGCCTTTCTCGTCTCGCAATTGCCAAATCATGTTTCCTTTCTTAATAGAGGAGGCCAGAATTACCTGATTGCCCTCTACCATAATCTTAGAACCGGTTACTTCTACTTGATCTCCCACGTTAATACTTATACCCTGCCTATCAATATACCATTGCGGCCCCATGTGCACATAGACGGCATAAGCATCTTCTTTTTTCAAAGTCATCCCTACTGCTGGAGACCAACTTTTACCTTTTGGGGGAGTAATCAAATCTTTAGTCATGACTTCTCCTTTAATCGTCTCCACTGTGGCTGGGTTCCAATTCCAGTGATAGTAGTTAGCCGACCAGGCTGGCCATCGTCCTTGACCGCCCCAACGTTGAGCATCGGCCAGAGCAAAAGAGCCCAAAATAATTGAGATTACCAAAATCGAAATCCATTTCCTCCTTTTCATTTTCACCTCTCCTTTCTGTTTTTTATAAGCGCCCCCTTATTATCTATATCTTGGGGCAGTCCTGCGCCCCCACCCCATTCCCTGGCCAATGGTAAAACCTAAATTGCATCCAGAGGGTAGATTAACCAATTGTTCTGGGCTAAATAGATTTCTGGCTTTTAAAAAATATTGGATAGATATTTCGTCTATCTTCTTCTGCAGCTCGGCAATCTCCCTTTGCTTTTCTAAGATCATTTTAGCATCAGGCTGGGGATAATCCAACCGGGCGCGCAATTCATAATAAAGATTGAAATACTGGCTACGGATAGGCGTAATTTCCTTATAAAATGCCCGCTGTAAATTCTCCAAAGATCGCAATTGCTCCGGCGTCGCATGGAAGTATGATTTTGTCCAGCAAGGGTTTTGAAAATTTGATAAACTACCCCGGCCGTAATTTCCGCCGCGTTGAACAGGAAAAACTTCTCTGTTAAGTTCCCATCCCCCAGCTAAATTGGCAGAGGCTACGATCAAAAATAATATAATTAAAAGCTGGCTAATTTTCTTATCCATTTTCATTATCTCCATCTTCCCCTTTACCGAAACACGTCAACTGGATTGACATTCCCATAAAAAGCCCAATTTTGAAAGCGTCTCAAAACCAAAAGCAGGAGAAAATTAGGCCCTCAAAAATTATCTAAAGCCCAGGAAACTCGGTTTTCAGGGGTCTTGAAAATTTCCTGAGGAGCTTTATGCACCTTTTCTAACCTCCCCCGCAGGCCAGTACGATTCGCTAACTGAATGGCCAAACCCGGACGAGCATTCAACTCTAAGAGCAGAGGTCCTCGTTCCTTATCAATGATCAGGTCAATGCCCATATAACCAAGACCGGTCATTTCATAAACTTGGGCAGCCATATGCAACATTTTTCCCCAATGAGGAACTTGGATGCCGCTCACCGGATTCCCGGTATCAGGGTGATGAGTTATTACCTTAGATCGATGCACTGCCGTCAAAGTCTGGCCACTTTTGATTTCAATTCCGGCACCGATAGCCCCTTGATGAAGATTGGCTTTGCCATCCGAAGCCTTAGTAGGTAATCTTACCATACCCATCACCGGCACTCCGCGGTATACGATGATGCGGATGTCTGGCACTCCTACATAAGTTACTGCAGCAAATACTGGGTCAGGATAGATAAGCGCTTCAAAAATAGCCTTATCCTCGTGACCGCCTAAAGAATAAATTCCCGATAAAATTCCAGATATATGGTACACGAAATCTGAGCGGGGGATAACTTCGCCGCTCTGTTTGACGAACCCCCCCTTGATTCGATCTTTAATGAGCACGATTCCGTTTCCCCCGCTTCCCCGAGCAGGTTTTAGAGCAAATTCATTATGCTCTTTAAGTTTCTCTTCGAATCCGTCAATATCCCCGTGATGTTCGATGACATGGTAAAGAGGCGGTGTCGGCACTCGATGCTGCAGAGCCAACCTTTTAGTCAACACTTTGTCATCAGCCAAAGGATAGCGAGCGCGGGGGTTAGCGTCTAAAATAAAACTGGCATTGCGATCATTCATCCCCAAGACGCCTGCTTCTCTCAGTCTCCGAATCATTTTCCAGATCATGGAGCCTCCCTAAAAGCCCGAAAGCGGAAAATTTCGGAAAGCCGAAAACCTGTATATCTCCCCAAGAGTAATTGCCCCCCGGCCACGGCCAAGAGAAGCTCTGGATAAAAATAAAAGACAAACTGCACTGTTTCCTTGTTAATGATCCAATAACTAAGAGACGCAACTACTGCGCTGCCCACGACAGTCCTAACTGCTTCAGGTAACCCAGCTTCCTCGATGAGGATGAAAAAACGCTCAATAGTCATAGTCAAAATAACGATCGGCAAAAGACCCACGGCCATGACTCCTTTGACATCTAATTTACTCCCCCATAGGGCGGCAAAGGCCAGAGCCAAAATAACAAAAGTAAGAATCACAGATAAACGAGGAACGAGAAGAAGGTGGAGCTTATCTAAGGCCCAACGAAGGGCATATCCGAGGAGCATGATACCGGTAAAAATTCCCAATCCATACCCTAAGCCCGTATTCCGAAAAGCCAGGGCCATTAAGACAGGCATAAAAATACCAAAAGTGGGAAATCCAACTACATTCCGAAGAAAACTGATGATAAGGGCGGCGATGGGGACTAAAAGAAGAATGCGGAATGCTTGTTGGAACTCGGCCGGTAGGTTAAATAGAGACAAACGATCAAGAAGGCGCGATGATCCGCGGACGTGCTCGAAATGTATTCGCCAATAATCTTGAATTCGGTGGGTAATGTTCCAACGCAATTCCGTAATTTCACCGCCTATAATGGTTAAAGCAGGGTAGCCACCAATTGCTAAAGGAAGCAATCTGCTGGTACTCGTGTAAACTTTTCCTGTTTCCAGGGAAACACTTTCCCATTTTTTCCCAGTCCAAACCTCTACCCAAGAATGAAAGTCACGCCTTATGGTATCATCTAATAATAGTCCCTCTACAGGACGAGCCGGAAGGTCCGCCGCTCTGAATAAAATCAATGCGGCCATTTTAGGGCTGATGTGCTGTTGTATGGCCTGCCAGCGCTTTGCGTCTAAGGCAGAAGGAGAGCTATCTCCCCAATTTCCAGATAAAGCTGCTACCACGGCGCGAAGCCGTTCTGGAGGAGGAAGGTTAAGCCACCGGGATGCTAAATTTGCGGCTAAAACTCGCTGCTCTTCATCAATCCAGGGCGGATAAGGCTCCAAGGTGGGCGCTTTTTCGCGGGGCTTTCGCGAAGGGATGAGCACTGAGGCATCGTAAGAGATCGTTTGCGCTTCGTCAATATTAACTGTTCCGGACCAGTACCCAAAACGGTTCGGGGGGTCGTGGAAAAAGTTGAAATTCAAAGACCCGCTAAACACCCTCTCGCCGATTACTCTGCTTCCGGCATAATTGGCGGGCAAGCCCATCTCGACAGCTATTTCTTTTCCTTTCGGCACCACCCTGGTTTCCATAGATAAATGCCAAACCTTCCCAAAAGCCACCGGGAAGAAAGGGTAACGAAGAACAAAAACTCGATAGGATATAACCAGGATGGGAATCAGGAGTAAAATGGCAGCTAAAATAATCACCGAACGTTTCATGGCTTCTCTTCCTGAGCGCAAGGCGAGAGATGGACGTTTGATTGGCTAACATCAATAAGGAAATTTCCTGTTAACGCTTGTCTACCTATTACCATGGGATATTCCATCAGCGAGCGATTACTTAAAGTCACTGGAGTTTTGATTTTTTTTCCTCCCAAGCAGATCTCCATTTCTACTACTGGCCGGCGTTGTTTTCCCGAACCGGCAGATTTTACCATCCGCCATCCTAAGAGGGGCAACTCTAACTGCTGGCCACCTGCTCGATCAGGTAATCTAAACTTTACTTTCTTCCGAGAGATGAAAAACTCACGCACATCAATTGAAGATATAGAAGCTCCACTATCAATTCGGGCCGGAAGGCTTATTCCCCAAGGTAAGATGGTTACCTTCTCTACTTCTCCGATAATAACCTTCTCGAATGCTTCAATAGTTTGCGCTGAAAATGTGGGAAAAAATATTAGGGAGCATGCCAAAATTATGGCTTTGACCAACATCTTTTTCATAACTCCTTTTAGGAATGGCTTTGCTAAGTTCAAGCTCTTAATGGTTCAGCACTGAAGCAGGAAGGGAT
>JBNAWB010000126.1:0-10684 GCA_049699975.1 Thermodesulfobacteriota bacterium | reverse complement strand
CCGATTTTAATTTCGCCCCGCTTGCCTCTGCCAGAGGCAGGCCTGAAGCATATCAAGCTATTTGCCTAAAAACTGTTCGACGGTCAGGCGGAAAAGCGCTTGACTGATCAGCAGGTTCTTTTATAATGGAAAAAGAGCGCTTGCCTATTTTTATCTGCCGAGGGAAATAAAAATGCCACCGCTGGCCATAATTATCCTGGCAGCTGGTAAAGGGACACGGATGAAGTCGGATTTAGCAAAAGTGCTCCATCCCTTAGCCGGCTTTCCGATGTTAGGATTAGTTTTAAATGTGGCTCGTCGTCTGCAGCCAGAAAAATTATTAGTCGTTATCGGTTTTCAGAAAGAACTTATCCGCCAAAAATTTACAGCCCCAGATATTATTTTTGTAGATCAAGACGAACAACTGGGCACAGGCCATGCCGTGTTGATGACTACCCCCAATTTAGAAGGATTTCGCGGTCCCATCCTGATTCTTAGCGGAGATGTGCCGCTCCTCAAAGAAGAAACATTGAGGAACTTGATCAAATTCCACGAAGAAAATCAGCATACTATTTCTCTGTTAACTACGCGTTTGGAAAATCCCCGCGGATACGGAAGAATATTGCGAGACGCAAAAGGTCAGATTCTGCGCATTGTGGAAGAAAAAGACCTAAAACCAGGTGAAGAGTTAGTAAACGAAGTAAATAGCGGTATTTATTGTGTGCAGGCGGACTTTCTCTTATCGGCCTTACCGAGTTTAAATGCGCAAAATGCGCAGAAAGAATATTATCTTCCGGACATAGTAAAAAAAGCAATTGCCGAAAAAAAGAAAGTTGGTGCTTTACTCCTGGCGGAGAATGCGGAAGTTATGGGGATTAATACGCGGCAGGATTTAGCCCGGGCGAGCCAAATCCTGAGGGACCGGATTGCCGAGCAGCATATGTTAGCGGGCGTAACCCTTATCGATCCTCAAAATACTTATATTGATTATGAAGTGCAAATTGGGAGAGATACAGTGATCTATCCCAATTGTTATCTTATGGGGAAAACTTCCTTGGGACAGAATTGTGTAGTGGAGCCAGGGTGCAAAATTTTGGATACCAAAGTAGGAAATTTTGTGACCATAAAAGCCGCTTCCGTAATTAGTGAGAGTATTTTAGAGGATCGGGTAGAAGTGGGCCCTTTTGCTCACCTGCGTCCGCAGACGATTCTGAAAGAAGGAGCCCGGATTGGAAATTTTGTGGAAGTCAAGAAATCGGTGATCGGCAAAGGAACAAAAGCCAATCATTTGAGTTACATAGGAGACGCTACTTTGGGAGAGCGGGTTAATGTAGGAGCGGGCACGATTACCTGCAATTATGATGGTCAAAAGAAAAATCCCACTTATATTGAAGATGAAGTTTTCATTGGCAGTAATACCGCATTGGTAGCGCCCATTCGCATAGGCCAGAAAGCGCTCATCGGTGCTGGCTCGACGATTACCAAAGAAGTGCCGGCCGAAACTATGGCGGTAGCGCGGGCGAAGCAGGTGCACTACCCCAGGAGGAAAAAATAAAGATTAGAAAATGTGTGGCATTATTGGTTATATAGGACCGCGGGAAATAAAGGAAGTTCTTTTAGAAGGCTTGCGGCGCCTTGAATATCGGGGATATGATTCCGCAGGCGTGGCTATTTTCCATGAAGGAAAAGTAGTCATCCGCAGGGCACTGGGCAAACTTAAAGAGCTGGAACGAAAGACTGCGGGAGAGAATTTTAACGGGCGGATAGGTATCGGTCATACCCGCTGGGCGACTCATGGGAAACCGTCAGAGATGAATGCCCACCCGCATAAAGCAGGAGGGGTGGCGGTAGTCCATAACGGGATTATCGAGAATTATTTAGCCCTTAAAGAAAAGCTGCTTCGTCAAGGGCACACATTTAAATCGGAAACCGACACGGAAATTCTTGGCCATTTGATCCAAAGCTACCTCTTCCAAGGAGCTAGTTTTGCGGAAGCTGTCCGCCAAGCTCTGCAGCAAGTAGAAGGTTCTTATGCTATTGCGGTGCTTTATGAAGGGGAAAAAGATAAACTAATCGCTGCTAAAAAGGAGAGCCCGCTCATCCTGGGCTTAGGAGAAGGAGAGATTTTTGTGGCTTCCGATATCCCGGCCATCCTTCCCTACACGCGGAAGATGATTTTTTTAGAAGATGGAGAGATGGTGGTAGCTCAGGAGAAGACCTTTCAACTTACCACGTTGAGCGGGGAAGCCAAAGACCGCCCGGCCAAGCAAATTCAATGGGATCCGGTTACGGCTGAAAAGGGTGGATACAAGCATTTCATGCTTAAGGAGATTTTTGAGCAACCGCGGGCGATTACCGATACCATTCGGGGGCGCATTTCTTTGGCCGAGGGAAAAGTTATTTTAAAAGAAACCAATTTGGATAATTCATATTTTAAAGATCTCAAAAGAATATGTATTATTGCCTGTGGTACTTCTTACCATGCCGCTTTGGTGGGCAAGTTCATGATCGAAGAATTAGCCCGGGTGCCAGTAGAAGTAGACTTGGGGTCAGAATTTCGCTACCGTAATCCTATAATAGACAACCATGATCTGTTAGTGGCCATTTCTCAATCCGGGGAAACTACTGATACTTTGGCGGCCTTCCGCGAAGGAAAGAGGAAAGGCGCCCGCACCTTGGCTATTTGCAACGTGGTGGATAGCAGCTTGGCCCGAGAGGCAGAAGGCAATTTTTATACCCATGCTGGCCCGGAAATCGGCGTGGCTTCCACCAAGACTTTTTCCTGTCAACTGGCGGCGCTCTTTTTACTGGCCTTAGCTTTAGGGGAAACCAAAAAAATTCTTTCCCCCCATGAGGTAAGATCTCTCCTGACCGAGTTATTGAAGATTCCTCATCAAGTGCAAGAAGTTTTAGATTTAAATCCCCAGATCGAGATTATCTCCAAAAAATATATGAATGCGCGCGATTTCCTTTTTTTAGGGCGGGGCATAAATTATCCCATAGCTTTAGAAGGGGCTTTAAAATTAAAAGAAATTTCTTACATTCATGCTGAAGGATATGCTGCTGGAGAGATGAAACATGGGCCGATTGCCTTAATTGATGAAGATCTTCCGGTAGTCGTCTTAGCCCCCAAAGGAAAGACTTACGAAAAGATTTTGAATAATATTGAGGAAGTGCGTGCCCGGGGCGGAAAAGTAATCGCTTTAGCCAACCCCGAAAATTCCGAAGTGACGGGGAAAGCAAATGATTTCCTCTTAATTCCGGAAACTCACCATTTGCTAACACCTATTCTTTTGAATGTTCCTTTGCAGCTTTTGGCTTATAATATTGCCGTGCTCAAAGGAACTGACGTAGACCAGCCGAGAAATTTAGCGAAAAGTGTCACCGTAGAATAGTTTCCGCACGAAAGGAATTTTGCTCATGGATAAATATTTAAAGGCTATGCGGCGCGATGCTCAAAGGATTTTTGCTCAGGCCTTGGCCGCGGTCCATCCTCGCCAGATAATCACCAAGCAAGTTTCTCTCCATGGGCATACTTTAAGAGTGGGGGGGCATGGTTTTTCGCTGCGCAGATTTAAGCGCATATTTGTCGCTGGCTGTGGAAAGGCTTCCGCCGCCATGGCCGCTGGCCTAGAGAAAATTTTGGGGCCCCGCATAACCGCTGGTTTAATAAACGTAAAGTATGGACACGGAGAGAGATTAAAATATATTCGTTTGCAGGAAGCTGGCCATCCTCTGCCGGATGAAAATGGACTCCGCGGCACTTTGGAGATGACCAAAATGTTAAGCAACCTAAAGGAAGATGATTTAGTAATTTTTCTTATATCTGGGGGAGGTTCGGCTTTACTCCCCGCCCCCATACCGGGGATTTCTTTGCAGGAAAAACAAAAGGTAACAGATTTGCTTCTATCTTGCGGGGCTACTATTCAAGAGATTAATACTTTAAGGAAACATCTGTCTTTTCTCAAGGGAGGAGGCTTGGCTAAACTTACTTATCCTGCTACCCTCATTTCTTTAATTCTCTCTGATGTAGTTGGCGATCCCTTAGATGCCATTGCCTCAGGACCTACTGTACCCGATCCCACAACATTTGCCGATTGCCAAAAGATCCTTGACCGCTATAATTTATGGTCCAAAATTCCGCCCGGGGTGGCCAAACACATTCGCCAGGGTTTAAAAGGTAAAAGAGAAGAAACTCTCAAAGAAGGGGCTGAGGCGTTTAAAAAAGTTACCAATGTAATTGTGGGAAATAATCTTCTGGCCATGAAAGCAGCTCAACAAAAAGCTCAAGCTTTAGGGTATCATACTTTACTCCTTTCTTCGCGCATTATTGGAGAGACGAAAGAGGTGGCTAAAGTACATACGGCCATTGCTAAAGAAGTGTGGTTTAATAGGATTCCTATAGCCCCACCAGCTTGTATTCTTTCGGGAGGAGAAACTACGGTCACTTTGCAAGGCCAAGGAAAAGGGGGAAGAAACCAGGAGTTTGCCCTCGCCGCGGCCTTAGATATAGCGGGCTTAAAAGGAGTAGTTATTTTGAGTGCCGGCACTGATGGTACAGATGGACCGACCGATGCCGCGGGAGCCTTTGCCGACGGGAACACTGTTTCGCGGGCGAAAGCCTTAGGTATGGAAGCGCAGCATTATTTAGCCCAAAATAACTCTTACCCCTTTTTTAAAAAACTTGGCGATCTTTTTGTTACCGGCCCGACAGGAACTAACGTAATGGACCTCCGTTTAATTTTAATTAAGCAACCTGGTAAAAATTAAATGCCTCAAAGAGCAAATGCAAGTTAAGGTAGGTTGTTGCGGATTTCCTAAGGCCCGCACCCAGTATTATAAATTTTTTAACCTGGTGGAGATCCAGCAGACCTTTTACCAGCCGCCCCAAATTAATACGGCTGAACGATGGCGCAAAGAAGCGCCAGGAGAATTTGAGTTTACCATAAAAGCCTGGCAACTAATTACCCATGAGGCTCAAAGTCCTACTTACCGGAGACTTAAGCTTTCCTGGACCCCGAAAAAATTATCAGCCTGCGGATCTTTTAAGCCAACTAAAGAAGTTCACTTTGCCTGGCAAAAAACTAAAGAAATTGCGGCTGTTTTGGGGGCTAAGGTGATAGTTTTCCAAACTCCAGCCAGTTTTTTCCCATCGCCCGCGAACGTAGCTAATTTGCGTAATTTTTTTCGGGAAATTTCCCGGGATGATTTTATTTTTGTTTGGGAACCAAGAGGTAAGTGGAAAAAAGAAGATGTGCAAAGACTCTGTCAAGAACTAAATTTGATCCATGGCGTAGACCCCTTCAAGGCGGAAGCCCAATATGGAGAAATCTTCTACTATCGACTTCATGGGATTACCGGCTATCGTTATCGTTTTACAGAAGATGATCTTAGAAATTTAAAAAATAAAACTGCGGGGGTAGGCTATTGTCTTTTTAACAATGTAAATATGTGGGCTGATGCTCTAAATTTTCAAAAGCTAATGACCGCAGCTTAAAAGGGCAGAGAGAGAGGTGAGGATGGAAAGATGGGCCGGTTCCTTAAAAACAAGAGTGCGGAGGGGAAAATGGAAGTGGCTGAAACAGTAGGACAGCATTGGTTCTTTAAAAGCTTTACCCCAGAAGAATTAAAATTATTGTTAGCTAAAGGACAGCAAGTATTTTTTCCAGCAGGGAGCAAAATCCTCCAAGAGGGGAAGCCGGCAGAATCTTTTTACATTCTTTTAGCAGGAGCCGTTTCTATAAAAATTATCCGCCAAGAACATGAAGAATTTATTTTAAGTACGCTCAAGCATCCTGGAGAAATATTTGGTTGGTCCACCTTGGTAGAGGAAGGACGTTTTACAGCTACCGCGGAGTGTTTAGAAGATTGCCGGCTCATTTCTTTTAAACGGAAGGATTTAGAAGATTTTTTTGCGGAACATCCCCAATTGGGTTATCAATTTATGAGGAGTTTGGCGCGTTTAATTTCCCGCCGCTTAGAGAGCACCAGAGCTCTCCTATTCAAGGAAATATCTTAATTACTGATTGGGCTATTTATTCCCCACTGCATATAAATATATCAAGCCAGCTCCTAAAGCTAAGCCGGCAGTTATCCCTCCCCAGAAAATTATTTGGCGCTGGTGCTCATTAAAGGGAGAGGGATCTTCATCCACTACTACATAGGGAACTTCTTTCCCTTCCACAAAAGTAAATAAATTAAGAGGCTCAGTATAAATCCATTCATAAACCTTTTCGCGTTGGGGAGATAATTGGCGGAAGAAGCGGATATACTGGGGCGGGCCATATCTTTCCCAGATAGCTTTTTCATCTGGCGAAAGTTTTTCTTCGTCTATTTTTTTTACTAGCCATCTCTCGGAGACTCCAGTGCGGCCACTCTTTTTAAGATAGTTAGGCTTATAGCTACAGCCCAGGGAAGAAAAAAAGGTTAAGATAAGCAAATAAACGATGAGTCTTTGGTATTTTTTAAAAAGTTTCATTTTTTGCTAATTCTCCCCTAACAATCTGTAATCTTTACTAATCTCCCGCATATTTTCTGGCCGGTAGCTCTGGGCCGGCGAGATGAAATTCTTTTTTAAGCCTAAGAAACCAGCCCGGACAAATTTTCTTGCAGAAAATCCCGCAGTTCTTTACTTCCTAAGAGAGCTTGGGCCGGATCTTTTCCCAGGGTGCGTGGATGTTTAATTATTCCTTGCTGATATAAAGCAAATTTCAGGCTCTGCGCCGGAGTGCCATGATAAATTTGGTAGAATTTTTTCAATTTCTCGCTTTTCTCCCACAGGCCAAAATTTTGAGCAGGGTTTTCAGATGGATTCAAAGAAGCCCAAACGACTTCGTGCCAGGCGCCGGGAAAAAGGTTAGCTCCCGCAGAGACCACACCGGCCGCACTTGGTTGGGCTAAAAAATTCTTTTCATCGCCATCATAAATTCTAAAATCACGGCGCGGGCGCACAGCCCGTTGATAATTAATAGCTCTTTTCAGATCACTAAGATTAATTAAGCCTGTGATTGCCGGATGAGCGGCCAACCTTTTTAAAATGTTTGTCCTGATATTTTTCCTTTTCCATGATTTTTGGGACAAAGAAATGAGTACAGGATTATTGGTCAAGATTATAGGGCAAGAAGAGCGCTCTAAAAGAGTTTCGTAAAACTGGGGCAGCCTGCGGTTGCTATGGTACCAAAGGGGAGTATCTACTAAATAAAGCAAGCCCTTTTCGGCCAGGGAGTTATATTTCTGGCCAATTTCCGCAAAGTTAGCCATAGTTTCTTCCGCCGTGGGTGCCGTAAGGCCAATAAATAAAGGCTTTTGACCTTTGATCGCTTCTATCGCCCCCTGAGCTAACTCCAAGCGCAATTTATTAGATAGATAAATTCCTTCGCCGATCATTCCTTCGCCGATAAAGAGGCCATCGGCAAAAGGGAGCGTATGGTGCAAAAGATTTTGCCAAGAAGGCCAGTCTATCTCACCGCGTTCATTAAAAGGTGTAATCAGGGCTATGATCAGCCCTTTGGGTGGATAGATGATTATATTATTTTTAATTTCCCGCATTGCAGTATATCTTGAAGCGTAATCATTCCCTTGAGCTTCTTTTCTTTGTCGACCACGGGCATAGCGAAAAGCTTTCTTTCACCGAAGAGCCGCCAAGCCTCGCCAATAGAGGTAGTTTCTTCCAAAGCGGGTAAGTCAGTAATCATAAAGTCGGCTATCTTTTGCGCTAAGAAATGCGGTGAACCAAGGTTGCCCCGCTTTAATTCGCGATCAGTAACCATTCCGGCCAAGGTATTTTCTTCGTTAAAAATGAGAACTAATCCTTCTTCGCGCTCATGGAATACCTGGAGCAGATCTTGCACAGTGGCCTTGGCGGAGAGCACCGGAAAATCAGATAGGGGGTGCATGATCTCCTTTACTTGCAAGGCCAAACGTTCTCCTAAACTTCCGCCAGGATGGAAAAGAGCAAAATCTTTCTCCGCAAATTTTTTCTGGCGCATCAAAGCGATGGCCAGAGCATCGCCCATGACTAAAGTGGCGGTGGTGCTGGAAGTGGGGGCTAAGCCCAATGGACAAGCCTCTCTTTCTACGCCTACATCCACCGCGACCAGACTATGACGAGCCAAAGTAGAATTTAGGGCACCCGTCAGACTGATAATCTTGGCTCCTATTTTCTGCAAAGCGGGAAGCAAATTGATAATTTCCGTGGTTTCGCCGCTATTGGAAATGGCAATAATCACATCTTGGGGAGTGACCATTCCTAAATCTCCATGGAGCCCTTCTACCGGATGCAGAAAAACAGCCGGAGTGCCTGTACTGGTAAGGGTGGCGGCGATTTTCCGTCCCACCAATCCTGATTTGCCAATGCCGGTAACGATTACGCGCCCTTTACAGGCCAAGAGGATCTCCACTGCCCGGGCAAAGTTTGCATCCAGACGTTCCAGAAGCCCTTGTATAGCTTCTGCTTCAATCTGGATGACTTCCCGAGCATGACGTAAAATTTCTTTTAAAACTTTTTCTTGCAATGGCTAGCCTCGCCCAAAGAATCAGAAACTATAATAGCCTATTTCTCCAATTAGGTCCACTTGACCAAGCAAGAACTAAAAAATTAGGTAATCCCTCAGGGAAATTATGCCTTCCCTTTGCCCAGGGGGAAATTCATGCGTCCTTATTTTGGCCAGTGAATTTTGCTGGCCTCTGGACCTAATTTACCTTTTTCATTTCCTTACGCCCTTATTTTTTCACAGCTTCTAAGGAATCACAATATTATTTAAATTTGACGTGCATCTTTTTTTCATCTATTATATGAAAAAACAAGAAATAAGCAAATTTGCTTTTAGGGTTATAGGATAATATGGGTGGGCATCTGCTACGGCTAATAAAATTTTTCCAAGATTTCTTGGCGGGGCTGACCTCGTTTGAGATTGAGCAAACTGCCCGGCAGGAGAAGATTTCTCGGCAGGATTTATTTTTGCTTATAATTTTTGGAAATATTTTGGGTTTACCCATTTTCTCGTCTTACTATGCCTGGCGCCTGTTGCCCTATATTTATTCAACAATTCCCGGGTGGGAAAAAAGAATGCTACGGGAAGTTGACTTTACCGAAATAAAGACGCTTTAGATGGGGGATAGCAAAATGTCCACGCTTACCCGCTTTGGAGTATCTATTGATGCTAGTTTGCTTCGTGATTTTGATCGGCTCATCAAGCGCAAAGGCTACCAAAATCGTTCCGAAGCTCTTCGCGACCTAATTAGAGATAGTCTGGTTCAGGAAGAGTGGGCCGAGGGAGAAAAAGAAACGGTGGGGACTATCTCCCTCGTCTACGATCACCACAAAAGGGAGCTTTCCAAAAGTTTATTAGAGATGCAGCATAAGAATTATTTTTCCATCCTTTCCAGTTTGCATATCCACTTGGATGAACATAATTGTTTAGAAGTCGTGGTGGTCAAAGGAAAGGCCAAGGAGATTAAAAAGATTAGCGATCGGCTGATCGGGACGAAGGGCGTAAAACATGGTAAGCTCTCTTTAACGACCACAGGCAAGAATCTTAAGTAGTTATTTTGCTTATTCTGAGCAGGCGAGCCCCTTTTTTAAATTTTCTAAATTCCTTTCCATAAGGTGAAGAAAAGTCACTTTCTCGGCCTGCTGTTTTTTAGTTAAATTAGCCCCAGGGTTTAAAATCAAAATTTGCACCCCAGCCTCCTTCGCCAAAGCTTTAGCTAATCTGGGGTTAACCATCTCTTCGGCAAAAATAAATTTGGCTTTTTCTTTTTTGGTAATGGCAATTATTTCCGCCATTCTTTTGGGGGTGGGCTCAGCATTAGGATTAATTCCAGAGAGAGCAATTTGTTGTAAGCCATAACGCTTCGCTAAATAACCGAAAGCCGCGTGCCCGCCTAAGATAAAAGAACGTTGCCGGCAGGTAGCTAATACCTTTTGGTATTTCTGGTCTAAATTTTTTAGCTTCTCTTGGTAGATATGAGCATTCTGGTGGAAGGAAGCAGCTTGCTCCGGGGCAATTTTGCCTAAAGCACCAGCAATTAGATCAATAATTTTTAAGTCGAGAGTGAAATCCAACCAGAGATGCGGGTCGATTTTCTGTCCTTTTTCGGAAAGGGATAAACTGCGGATTAAATCCAATAAGTGTAACTTTTTCCCGGACGCTGCTTTGGCCGCTTTGTCTGCCCAGGGTTCCATGGCTGCGCCAATAAAAATGAAAATATCGGCCTGAGCTATTTTTAAAACATCGCTTGGTTTCGGCTCCCAGGTATGAGGCTCCGCTCCCGGAGGAAGGAGGAGGGTAACTTCAGCCTGTTTTCCGCCCACTTCCTGAGCAAATTCTTGGAGGGGAAAGAGGCTGGTGATAACTTTAATCTTGGTCTGCCCGTAGGAAAAACTAAACGCTCCGCTAAGGATAAAGAAAAAGAAAAAAATTAAAAAAATAATTTTTTTACTCATTAAAAACCTCCGTTAAAGTTATTCCGCCCGGGCCATCTTTATAAGAAAGGGAAATAGTCTTCGGGTCGGTTCGCTTGTAAATCTTTTTCGGGATGCCACTGGACTCCGAGTATTTTAGGATAGCCGGGAATCTTTCGTCCTTCTATAATTCCATCTGCCGCTTGAGGTACTCCATCTGGTGCTCTCCTCCAATTACGATCCAGTATCAGTCTTGTCCAAATTAAGTTTTGAAGTTGAGCTCTGATTTGGTATAAAAAG
>JBNAWB010000125.1:0-10719 GCA_049699975.1 Thermodesulfobacteriota bacterium | reverse complement strand
TAATTCTCCGGCGGCAAAAGCTTTTTATGAAATTACAGAAAGGATTGAAAAATTTGTTAATAATTGAAAAATTTGTTAATCAAAGTTTATCTAAGAATGACCAGGGCTTGTTTAACGAGAAGGTGAAAATTAATCTTCATCTGCGTTAATCTGTATCCCTAATTTTTAAAAGGAGGTGTTGACAAATGCCAGCTTTGGATGGAACCGGGCCCATGGGATTGGGTCCAATGACTGGTGGAGGAAGAGGGTGGTGCAATCCATATTTTTATGGAACCAGACCACCTATGTGGGGATTCCCTGCGTTTCAGCCCTGGGGCTGGAAAGGGGTTCCTTATGGAATGGGGATGGGGTTTGTAAATCCATATTTTGCAGGTTTTAGGATTTTTCCCTATCGCTTCTTAGGCCGCGGCAGAGGCCTGAGAAGATGGTGGTAAAAGAAAGGAGGTGAAAAAATGTATTACGGAAGAGGTTTTGGAAGAGGCCTGGGCTTTGGCCGAGGAATGGGGTTTGGTTTCCGGGGATCTTCGCCGCCTTGGCCTTATGTAGGAATTGGCCGAGGAGGACTTCCCCGTTGCTGGGCCTATGGTGTTTATGGTTGGCCAGGTCCTGGCTATGCTCCTGGAATTTATCCGCCAGGGGGATGGCCCTTTTACGGGAGTCCTTATTCTCGGGAAGAAGAAATTCGCTTCCTAAAAGACCAGGCTAACTTTATTCGGGAAGAATTAGAAGCTATCGATGCCCGAATAAAGGAGTTGGAGAAAGAGAAGTCCGAAGGAGGTGCAGCATGAAAGTCTGCATTACCTCCACGGGCCCTAACCTGGAGGCTGAGATGGATCCCCGATTTGGGCGCTGCCAATATTTCATCTTTGCTGATCCCGAAACAATGAAATTTGAGGCAGTAGAAAATCCCAATTTAGGAGCTGCTGGTGGAGCGGGGATCCAATCAGCTCAGCTGGTAATTAATCGTGGGGTGGAGGCTTTAATTACGGGCCAAGTAGGACCGAATGCCTTCACTACCCTCCAGGCGGGGGGAATAAAAATAATTACAGGAGTGACTGGTCAAATAAAAGAAGTCCTGGAAAAATACAAGAAAGGGGAACTTACTTCTCTCGCGCAGGGGCCTACTGTACGCGCTCATTATGGGATGGGCGTGGGAAGAGGAGGAGGAAGAGCTGTGCCGCCTCCTACCCCTAAACCGCCCGGTCCAGAATCCCCAAGCGAGGAGCTTAAGGAATTGAGAGAACAATCTCGTCAGTTAAAAGAACAATTAGATAAAATAACTGCGCGCTTAGAAAAGCTTGAGGCTAAGAAATAAATTATTTTGCCTGTTACGCCTCACGCTTGCGCTTTCTGTAATTCAAGAAAGGAGAAAAAAATATGCCTAAAAAGGATGGAACTGGCCCTCCTTGGGGAAGCGGGCCAGGAACAGGAAGAAGAATGGGTAGGGGAAGCGGCTTAGAAGCAGGTCGCGGAGCAGGAAGAATGGGCGGAACCAGAGCAGGAGCTGGCCCTGGTGGAGAATGCTTATGTCCAAAGTGTGGAACTACAGTTCCCCACCAGGCTGGCGTCCCTTGTTCGCAGACCATGTGTCCTAATTGTGGAACCGCGATGGTTAGAAAATAAAAATTTATCACCTATATTAGGAGGAAGAAGGAAGACAAGCTGAGCCAGATAAAATATCTTGGGAAAAAACTTTTTAAGTCCGCGGGGGAAAATTTTTAGGGAATTACCTGCCTCTCTATGGCGCGGGGAAAGGATAAATAAATATTTATCTTACGAGGGGAAAGGTCTGCACCATCTGGCACATTAAATGCCCAAAAATTTTTTACATCTTAGTTGAATTAGAGTATTGCGATTAAATTAATAAGGAGGAAAAGAATGCCAGATTTTTTAGCAAGGAGTAGTGATGCGGCGAGTATAAAAATGATGGAGAAAGCGGCCCTTGATAAGGTGAATACGGCTTTTGATAGAGCGGAGGAGATGAAACCTTGTCCTATTGGGTCGGAAGGTAGTTGTTGTAAGAATTGTAGTATGGGGCCTTGTCGGGTCCCGGCTCCGAAGAAGAAGGTTGAAACAGAGGCGGATAGAGCGAAGAGGCGGGGTGTTTGCGGAGCGACGGCGGAGACGATTGCGGCGCGTAATTTTATTCGGATGATTGCTGGAGGAGCGGCTGCTCATTCTGATCATGGCCGGGGGGTGGCGGAGACTTTTTTGGCTGCTGCTCGTGGTGAGGCACCGGGTTATGAAATAAAGGATGAGCAGAAGCTTTATCAATTGGCGATGGATTTTGGGATTGAAATTGGGGATCGATCTATCAGGGAGATAGCCATTGAGGTTGGCGAACGAGCTTTGGCCGAGTTTGGTCGGCAGAAGGGCGAGATAGTTTTTTTGAAGCGAGCGCCTTTGAAGAGGCAGGAGATATGGCGCAAGTTGGGAGTGGCGCCGCGAGGAGTGGATCGAGAAGTGGTAGAGATTATGCATCGAACGCATATGGGTGTGGATCAGGATTATAGGAATCTGATTTTGCAGGGGACGCGAGCAGCTTTGGCGGATGGTTGGGGTGGTTCGATGATAGCTACGGAGTTACAGGATATTCTTTTTGGGACTCCGGTACCTATTATTGGGCAGGTGAATTTGGGGGTTTTGAAGAGGGATGAGGTGAATATAATTATCCATGGGCATGAACCTTTGCTTTCGGAGATGATTGTGGTTGCTGCCCAGGATCGGGATATGCAGCAGTTGGCGAGGGCGAAGGGGGCGCAGGGGATTAATTTAGCGGGTATTTGTTGTACGGCCAATGAGATTTTGATGCGTCATGGAGTGCCTTTAGCCGGGAATATGTTGCAGCAGGAGTTGGCCATAGTGACTGGGGTAGTTGATGCTATGGTAGTGGATGTGCAGTGTATTATGCAGTCTCTTCCTGATGTGGCTCAGTGTTATCATACGAAGATAATTACCACTTCTCCTAAGGCGAAGATTCCGGGGGCGGAGCATATAGAGTTTAGTGAGCATAGGGCCATGGACTCGGCGAAGGCTATTGTGCGGGCGGCAATTGAGAATTTTCCGCGGCGGAAGAAGAATATAGATATTCCCGAGGAAAAGAAGTATTTGGTGGCGGGTTTTAGCCATGAGACGATTAATTATCTTTTGGGAGGTCTCTTTCGGGCTTCTTATCGGCCGTTGAATGATAACATCATTAATGGTCGGATACGTGGGATTGCCGGGGTAGTTGGTTGTAATAATCCGCGAGTTAAGCATGATGATGTGCACGTCGCTTTGGTAAAGGAGTTGATTAAAAATGATGTGATTGTATTGCAAACTGGGTGTAGTGCGATGGCCTGTGCAAAAGCTGGGCTTCTTCTTCCAGAAGCGGCAAGTTTGTATGCTGGGCCAGGGTTAGCTGAAGTATGTGAGGCTGTGGGTATTCCTCCCGTATTGCATTTAGGCTCTTGTGTGGACAATTCTCGCATATTAATGGCAGCGACGGCTGTGGTTAAGGAAGGGGGGTTAGGGGATGATATTAGTGATTTGCCCGCAGCTGGGGCTGCTCCGGAGTGGATGAGTGAGAAGGCTATTTCGATCGGGCATTATTTTGTGGCTTCTGGGGTTTTTACAGTTTTTGGAGTGACTTGGCCGACTATGGGTAGCGAGGAGTTGACGCGTTATTTATTCCAGGATTTGGAGGGAATGTTAGGTGGGATGTGGGCTTTTGAGCCGGATCCATTAAAGGCTGCGCAGATGATGATTGCCCATATTGATAAAAAACGTAAGGCTCTCGGGTTAGATAAAAAGCGCGAACGAGTACTTTATGATATGGCTATGAGAAGAGAATTGGATGCTATCTGAATGGGAAAAAGAACGATTTATATAAGTGAAGATGATATGATTGCCGATATCATATTTCGTTGTCCACCAGCCATTCGGGTAATTGAAAAATATTTTGGCAAGGATTTTCTCCGGCGCGATGATTTGGAAAAAATTTCTCTGCGGGTAGCAATAACTCTTTTTCGCCACAATTTACAGCCCATTTTAATTGAATTGAACCGAATTTGCATATGAAGAGAGGAATATATGAATGAAAAGAAAAAAATTTCTGATGGCTACATGAGTATTTTAAGACTCAGGACTTTGCCGGTTGGGGTGAAGCTTTTAGAAAAAAAGGAAAATCTGCCGGGCAACTGTGAAATTCCAGATCAGCCATATACTTTTTGCCAATTTGTAACCCTATCCCGCATTTATGGACGAACTCTTGGGGTTACTAATGAAAATTTAGTTTGTGCTGTGGCTAAAGCCTTCCTTGGTTTTGCAGATTTTCCTAAAGACTTGGCCCAAAGGTTTGCTTTCGTACGCACGTCAACTGCTGAGGCCTTTGAAAAGATTTTGCAATCTGGCTTGCGTCTAAAACCGGGCCAAACGCAAGCGGCACTCGTTGCCCCTCTGGAGGAGATGCCCGTTGATCCAGATGTGGTTCTCCTTTTTGGCGATGGAGCGCAGATGACTCGCCTAATTTATTCCGCCACCTATGAGACTGGCGAGAGGTTAAATATCAATACGGCTGCGGAATGCGGTACTTGCGGGGAAGGCGTGGCCGCAGCTTTCATTAAAGATAAACCCACGGTTTCTTTTCCCTGTTATGGAACGAGGCGTTTTGCATTGGCCGAAGATAATGAACTTATCTTCTCTTTCCCCTATAAATATAGCCAGGAAATTCTCCGGGCTCTGCAAATTACCCATAAAGGAGGGTTCAAATATCCTATTTTGCGACAAATTTCTTCTCCCCAACCGCCGGCTCTTTATCGCATCCGGGAAGCCAAACCGCCGGATGAATATTTTGTGAATTTGGAAAAATTTAAAGAAGAAATTAAAAAATAGGTATTCCTCCACCCTGCCTTTGGCCCTTTTTCACCATGGCGACACAATCTCGAGGGGGAGAGAAAATTTATTGAGGCCTGGCATGAATAGGGGTGAGAAAAAAAGGAGGATTTTAAATGCCTATCTATGAGTATCGGTGCTTATCCTGCGGGAGCATTTCGGAAATTTGGGAGGGAGTAGGAACTCGCCGAGACTCTTTAACCTGTAAGCATTGTGGCGGAGTTAATCTGGAGAGAGTTTTATCTCTTGCGCACTTGGTAAAAGATCCCCGGCCTAAAGGGTCGACCTGCTGCGGGCGGGAAGAGCGCTGCGATAAGCCCCCGTGTTCTTCAGGAAGTAGTTGTTCGCGAGATTGAAATATTCCTGGATTAAATTCCTTCCCGAAGAGGGGGACCATTATTTATAAAGTCCCAATTAGCTTGCGATTATGGCAATCTCATATTCCCTCTCCCTGCTGGGGAGAGGGAAAGGGTGGCGGGAGGATTTAGATTTGAAGAATTTGCTCGGTAAATTTAAGTGGAGCAAATAATTTATTTTTGAGGAGCCTTGATGGAGACAATCAAACCGGAATGTGCCAAATGTTCCATTCCTTTGCGGGAAAAAATCTGCCATTCCCCAAACGGTAAGGGGCCGGATTTCTGCCCTACCCTGCATCGCCGGGAAATAATAAAAAAGGCCAATATGGAGTATGCCCAGCCTACCATTTGGCAATTTGCTCGCCAAGCTTCTATCCAAGAAGCGGAGTGCTATTCTAACCGGCAAGAGAAGCCTTATGTTTTGCAGCCTACCAAACCCCGGGTACAAGAAATTTGTGAATTCGCGCAAAAAATGGGCTATAAAAAATTGGGCATTGCTTTCTGCGCCGGTTTGCATCGAGAAGCCTTATCCTTAAATAGGATCTTAGAAGCCCAAGGATTTGAGGTGGTTTCGGTTGTTTGCAAAGCTGGATGTACGCCCAAAGAAACTATTGGTGTGGGAGATGAGGATAAAATTCGCATCGGCGAGTTTGAGTCTATGTGTAGCCCTATTGCTCAGGCCATGATCCTAAATGAAGAAAAGACGGATTTTAATATAATGTTGGGTCTTTGTGTAGGCCATGATTCTCTTTTTATGAAGTATGCCCAGGCTTTTTGTACCGTGCTGGTAACTAAAGACCGGGTATTAGCCCATAATCCTTGCGCTGCCCTTTATACCTCGAGCTCATATTATGTGCGTCTTTTGAGGAAAGGCTTTTGAAAGGAAGAATAATAGCCGTCTGCCGCGGCAAAGAAAAAGGAAAACCGAAAGAAGATGTTGGTTCCGGATTTTTAGAGAAGAATTTTGGTCTTGTTGGCGATGCCCATGCTGGGGCAGTCAAGCAAGTTAGTATTTTAGTCAAAGAAAAAGTTGATCAACTCGCCCGCAAAACCGGTCTTTCTTTCCCTCCCGGATGCTTTGCGGAAAATATCCTGATTTCTGGAATCAATCAAGAAGACTTGCTTCCTGGTAAGATTTTAAGAGCTGGGACAGCTCTTTTGCAAATAGAAAGAATTGGCAAAGAACCTAATATCACTCATTCCTATAATTACCGTGGTTATTCCCTTCTTCCGCAATACGGAATTTTTGCCCGCGTCCTGGAAAGTGGAATTATAAAAAATGGTGATGAAGTAGAAGTATTAAATTCCTGGATATAATTTTCGTGATGAGTAAAAAGAGATGGAGTTAAAGATTTCTAAATGAATTTTAAAAATGATTTTCATTTATCAATAAAGAATTTGCCCCAATTATTGCACCAAAAAGGCCTTAAATACACGCGGCAAAGAGAAATAGTGTGGTCGGCTTTTTGCGCTTTAGAGGGTCACCATCCCTCTGCGGAAGCTGTTTATCATCAGGCTAAGATGGTCTCACCGCGGATTAGTTGGGCTACTGTTTATAGAACTTTGAAATTGATGAAATCATTAGGAATTATTGTAGAAAGAGATTTTAGCAAAGGCGCCATATGCTATGAGTTAAAAGATAAGGGACTGATGCACGGCCATTTTATTTGTTCATCATGCGGAAAAGTCATCGAACTTAAAAATGGAGGAATTAAGAACTATCTTATAAAAAAAGCCCAAAGGCATAAATTTAAGATTATGCAAGAGCGAATTGAAGGGATTGGCCTTTGCTCCAGGTGTTGGAAAAAATTAAATAAAATTTAGCAGTCATTTGCATAAAGAGGATGTTTATTTATTTAGACCAGGTCGACGAGAATAAGAAGGTGCGCATAATTGATGTTCAAGGAGGATGGGGGGTGAGAAGGCGCCTGAGCCAGATGGGCATCCACCCCGGAGATATTGTGACTTTATTAAAATATGGTGCTTTTGCTGGCCCAGTATTGATCGAGGTCCACGGCTTTCAAGTAGCCTTGGGCAGGAATATCGCCTCCAGAATTATAGTAGAGGAAGTTAAATGAAAATTGCTCTGGTAGGTCAACCTAATTGCGGGAAAAGCACCATTTTCAATTATATAGCCGGTTATAAAGCCATCACTTCCAATTTTCCAGGAACAACCGTTAAATATACGAAGACAAAAACCCATATAGATGGGTATACTTGTGATTGTATTGATTTACCAGGAACTTACTCCTTAACTTCTGAAGATTTAGCTGAATTGGAGGCCAGAAACTTTATTCTTTCTGGAGAAGTAGATGTTCTGATCAATGTCGCTGACGCTTCTCTCCTCTCTCGAAGTTTAGAATTGACCATCCAGCTCCTTGAACTTGAAGTTCCCATGTTGCTCTGCTTGAATATGATGGATGAGGCTTTGCGAAAAGGGATTCAAATCCATGCTCAGAAGTTATCATATATTCTTGGGATTCCTGTCATCCCCACTATAGGAAAGACGGGAAAAGGTGTAAGAGATTTATTTAATGTAGCGATAAAAGTTTTTGAAATGAAGATGAAGGGGAAAACCCTATACTTTAGGAAGGACATTGAAGAAATTATAGAACAAATGGCCCCCCTCGTTTCCGATCTCAGTCTTGCAGAAAGACTACCAGCGCGCTTTCTATCCATTAAGCTTCTAGAAAATGATCCTTTTTTTGTAAATGAGATTGAAAACGAGAGCGATGCTATTAACCAAATCAAGGCGCTGCAGAAGAAATTAACGCAGACTCATGGAACAGATCCGGAGGAAGTAATTTCTTCGGAGCGTCATGCTTTAGCTATGAATATATTTGAGCGAGTAGCCACAGTTATTCATCCCCCTGAAAGAGATATTCGTACGGTCGTTGACCGCTGGGTTATGCATAGTTTTTGGGGTTATTTGATTCTGCTGATTGTCTTTTATGGCCTTTTCAACTTCGTTTTTGGAATTGGAAGTTATCTCGAGGATTCTTTGCTAAAGTCTTTAGATCGATACTTAAAAGATTTTTTAGAGCAATGGAGGCAAAAATCTTTAGGCTACTTCCTTGTCCAAGGAATTTTCCAGGGGGTGGGTGGAGGAGTGGCGATAGTAATACCCTACCTCGTGCCATTTCTCATTGGTCTTTCCGTACTCGAGGATATTGGGTATCTACCACGGGTTGCCTTCCTGATGGATATCTTTATGCACCGCATCGGCCTTCATGGAAAATCTATTATTCCTTTTATCCTGGGATATGGTTGCAGTGTCCCCGCGGTAATGGCTACTCGTATTCTGGAATTACCTCAGCATAGGTTTATTGTTTCCGTTATGGTGACTATGATTCCGTGCGCCGCGCGCATCACCATTATTTTTGGTCTGGTCGCATTTTATATTAGTCCCAATGCGGCGCTGGCTATTTTTGCATTAAATATTTTTATAGTGGCCATAATAGGCAGGATCCTTTCCTCCTTTTTTCCCGAATTAGCCAATATCGGATTAATTTTAGAAATTCCTGCTTATCAGCTTCCGATTATTAAAAACGTATTAAAGAAATCCTGGTTTCGGATTAGGGAATTCATCATCATTGCCTGGCCAATTTTAATAGTCAGCAGTACAGCGCTCGCTTTAATGGAGTATGCCGGTCTGGAAAAGTATATCAACTATTTTTTATCTCCTTTAACTGGTCTTCTCGGCCTCCCGCCTATTGTAGGCACAACGTTAATTTTTGGCTTATTGCGAAAAGAATTATCTTTGATCATGTTAAGTCAAGCATTGGGAACCGTTAATGTATCTACAATATTGAGTCCAGCACAAATAATAGTTTTTACGATCTTCGTTACCTTTTACATGCCTTGCTTAGCTACAATTGCTGCTCTCTGGAAGGAAATAGGGAAGAAGGGCGTTCTTTGGGCCTTGATTATAAGCCTATTGGTGGCGATCTTTTTATCTTTAGGCGCTCGAATTTTTATGGGATTTTTTTAATGCTTTTTCTTTTTAGATTTTCGTAATTCATCACTGAAGGGTGGGATTATCATAGGAATTTTTAATGATCCCATTATCCCTTCCCTGTAGAGTATTAAAGCTTACTCCGCAGAGCAAGCCCTCTCGCCAGAGAGGCTGTGTCAAAATTAATAAATTGCTACCCTTGGCTGAAATAGCCAGAGGCAGTCATTCTTTCAGAATCACGAGGCAGTGATTCTTCCATAGGTACGGGCGGATTTAGAAGCTTAATTATATTGCTTAGTTTAACGATCCGGCCGCTCTTTGCGGAAGATCGCTGGTAAATTTTGAACATCTTCTTCTCCCGCCGATGCCTCTTCATTCATGCCTACCTTTGACCTTCCACCCTATTGCGATACAGCATCAACGGGGAGAGTCGCTAAAATTCGACCAGGCGCGAAAGTCAGCATCGACTCCTATCGGGGTGAGGGAGAAATTAAGGGACTTTAA
Organism: Thermodesulfobacteriota bacterium; assembly: GCA_049699975.1. GTDB lineage: Bacteria > Desulfobacterota > SM23-61 > SM23-61 > SM23-61 > CAZAGD01. Next base: position 1,032 of record JBNAWB010000125.1, on the reverse strand, counting down.
AAGAATGACGTATCGCTGCATGGGACTTTATGGAGAGATAGCCAAAAATTAGGAGCGGCGGTAGTCAATTTACCAGGAGGAGAAATTTATCAGGCTTATGAGCACGGCATTTATTCCGGGCTTTATGCTTTCTGGATTATATTGCCTTTATATTTTGATCTCTTGCATGATTCATCCTGAGTGGGGTCCTCCTGCTTCTTATGAGGAACGGCAGGTGCCTTTTTCCAAAAAAGTAACCATGCTTTTTACGAGTTTATTGCCTACTCTCTCAATTATTTTCGCCGTCTTGGGAACGATCTTTCTTGGCTTGGCTGCTCCTACCGAAGCTGCCTCGGTGGGTTGTGCCGCTTCTGCTTTCTTAGCTTTAGCCTACCGCCGTCTTAATCTTCAAGTTCTGCGGGAAACTTTATACCAAACTGCCAAAGTCACGAGCATGGTTATGATTATTGCTATGTGCGCTGGCATGTTTACCGCGACATTCTTGGGGTTGGGATGCGGGAAAGTAGTAGAGGAGGCGGTTTTAAATCTTCCTTTCGGAAGGTGGGGGTCTTTTGCTTTAATTCATTTAATTATTTTTATCTTAGGTATGTTCATTGATTGGATTGGCATCATCTTCATTATGATACCCATCGTTACACCCATCGGCGAAGCCCTGGGTTTCAATAAACTGTGGTTTGCCATGATGATCATTATCAACTTGCAAATGTCTTTCATGACTCCGCCTTTTGCCTATGCTATTTTTTATTTAAGGGGCATCGTCAAGCCCGAGTGGGGTATTGAAACTAACCATATTGTGCGCGGGGTGATTCCTTTTGTTTTTTTAGTCATGATAGGTCTTATCCTCTGCATTATTTTCCCCGATATTATTCTTGGCTTGCCCAAGTGGTTGGCCATGAGATAAGAAATAAGAAAATTCATCCTTTAAGCAAAATTTTCTTAGGCCCCCGATATGGCGATAATCGATGTCATCTGCAGTTATGATACCAGAGCCAAAGAAGAATGGGGCTGGAAGCCTAAGTATGAGTTGGAGGA
>JBNAWB010000124.1:0-10798 GCA_049699975.1 Thermodesulfobacteriota bacterium | reverse complement strand
ATTTGAAAGTTTAAATCTTTCAGAGGTAAAAAAAGACCTGAAAGAACTGATGACCGATTCGCAGGATTGGTGGCCTGCTGACTTTGGTCATTATGGCCCATTATTCATCCGCATGGCCTGGCACAGCGCAGGAAGTTACAGGATTTATGATGGTCGTGGCGGGGCAAGAACGGGTGATCTTCGTTTTCCTCCAAGAATTGACTGGCCGGACAATATCAGTCTTGATAAAGCGATTCGTCTACTTTGGCCTATCAAACAAAAATATGGTCGCAAACTTTCATGGGCTGATCTTATTATTTTAGCTGGTAATGTAGCTTTAGAATCTATGGGAGTTAAGACCATTGGTTTTGGTGGAGGAAGAGGGGATATATGGGAGCCTGATGAAAGTCCAGACTGGGGTCCGGAAATCGAGATGTTATCTGGCAAAGAACGCTTTAAAGAAGGAGAGCTGGCCAAGCCTTTTGCGGCCACCGAGATGGGTCTTATTTATGTAAACCCAGAGGGACCAGAAGGAAATCCTGATCCCGTCGCCTCTGCCAAACAGATAAGAGTGGCCTTTGCCCGGATGGGCATGAACGATGAGGAGACGGTCGCTTTGATTGCGGGGGGACATGCTTTTGGTAAGTGTCATGGAGCCTGTCCAGATACATATGTGGGCCCAGATCCAGATTCTTCCCCCATAGAACAGCAGGGACTTGGTTGGAAAAACCGCTATAATACGGGCAAGGGCCCGGATACCTTTACTTCAGGATTTGAGCTGGCTTGGTCTTCTACCCCTACCAAATTTGGTATAAGTTATCTGCATTTTATATTCAACTATGAATGGGAATTGACAAAAAGTCCTGCTGGCAAAAATCAATGGGTGGCGAAAAATGCTCCTACCATCATTCCCGATGCCCATGATCCTAATAAAAAACATCCACCCATGATGCTTACCGCTGATCTGGCTTTAAGGTTCGATCCGGAGTATGCCAAAATCGCCAAGCGTTTTCTGGAACATCCCCAAGAGTTCGAAGAAGCTTTTGCGAAGGCTTGGTTTAAACTTGTCCATCGTGATTTGGGCCCGCGGGATTGCTATTTTGGTCCGGAAGTGCCTAAAGAGGTCTTTATTTGGCAGGATCCTTTGCCGCAGCGGGACTATGAATTAATCGATGAAGAGGATGTTAAAGAACTTAAGGATAAAATTTCGGCTGCGGGGTTGAGTGTTTCCCAGTTGGTTTATACGGCCTGGTCATCTGCCGCCACTTACCGAAATTCTGATAGGCGAGGTGGAGCCAATGGAGCTCGTATTCGTTTAGCTCCGCAAAAAGATTGGGAAGTTAATCATCCGAAAGATTTAGAAAAAATTCTGGGGGTGTATAAAGAAATCCAAAAGGAATTTAATGTTCAACAGAAAAAGAACAAGCAAGTTTCCATGGCTGATTTGATTGTTCTTGGCGGATGTGCAGCGATAGAAGTTTCTGCTAAAAAAGCCGGTTTTAGCCTCAGTGTTCCTTTTACGCCTGGAAGAGTAGATGCTTTGCAGGAACACACGGACCTATCCTTTTATGCAGCGATGGAACCCTTTGCTGATGGCTTTAGAAACTATATCAAAGATCCGGGAAATGCCCTTGCCGAATACCTCCTGGTGGACAAGGCCCAACTTCTCTGTCTTACAGTTCCGGAATTGACCGTTTTAGTAGGAGGGCTCAGGGTATTAGGCGCTACCTATGGTTACTCTAAAAATGGTGTGCTTACGGAAAATCCTGGTGTTCTTAGCAATGATTTCTTTGTAAATCTCTTGGATATGGGAACAGAATGGCAGCCGGCTGACGAGCATGCTTATCTATTTAAGGGCTACGCCAGAAAAACAGGTGCTTGGAAATGGACGGCCACCAGGGCGGATTTAATTTTTGGGCATCACAATGAATTACGCGCTGTGGCCGAAGTATATGCTTCCGCAGACGGCAAAGAAAAATTTGTCGCAGATTTCATAAAAGCCTGGCATAAAGTAATGAATCTGGACCGCTTTGATTTAAAACGAAGCAAATTATAGGAGAATGATTACAAGTTGCGGCTATCCCCAGTTGGATAGTCGCGAGCGCGGAACTTGCGGTTGAGCCCTATCGACGGGATTTAAAAATTTTCCCGGCTGAGATTGAGCAACCATCCCTTTTTCGTCATGGCGAGCGGGCCTGCAATTGCTGCGGGGGAGCGGGACCAGTTCTTTATTTTCCATCCATTACGAGATCGCCACGGTCGCTACGCTCCCTCGCGATGACCTTACAACCAAACCCGCAAGTTTAATAAATTCACCCTTCAGTGAGGCCTAACAAGCTTTCCCAAAAATTTGCTTGACAAGAGAAAAATAGGTGGTAAAAAATAGATTAATTTTAAAAAAATTTGGACATTCACCCAGGGGATCGCCCGCGTGATTATTTATTCCTTTTTAATTGAAAATATGCTATATTTGGAAAAAGAAAAAAGGATATTTAGGGCGGATAGCTCAGGGGGGAGAGCGCCCGCCTTACACGCGGGAGGTCATAGGTTCAAATCCTATTCCGCCTACCGGGGTCGTAGTTAAGCTGGTCTATAACGCCGGCCTGTCACGCCGGAGGACGCGGGTTCAAATCCCGTCGGCCCCGCCAGAAAATTTAAAGGTCCCTTGGGATTATAAAAAACTAAGGGACCTTTTTATTTTATTTCGTTTTTAGAAAAGGAATAATAAAAGATGAGGGTTTTGCTAATACAGCCGGCTCAGGATCGGGGATTAGGTTTTCGAAGTTTGGCAGTAGTTGAACCCTTAGGGCTGGAGACGATTGCGGGAACTATTCCCGAGCATGAGGTCAGAATATTAGATCTTCGTTTGGAAAACAACCTTGGGGAAATTTTAAAAGATTTTCAGCCAGATTTTTGCGGAATTAATTGCTCTTTTACCATCGATGTTTATCAAACGCGGGAGATTGCCCATAAGATTAAAACTTGGAATAAGGAAACAATTGTATTCGTCGGGGGGCACCATGCTTCTCTTTCTCCCGAAGACTTTTATAGTCCGGATATAAATGGGGTGGTTATCGGGGAAGGAGAAGTAGCCCTGCGGGAAATAATCAAGGTCCTGGAAGGCGGAGGAGATCTAAGGACAATTCCTGGTCTTTTTCTGAACGAACCGACCGTTCCCTTACGTACACCTGAGCGAGCTTTAATATCTAATCTCGATGAAGTGCCTATTCCAGCTCGGCATTTAACGGCTCGTTATCGGAAACACTACCATCTTGGTTTCCAAAAGCCTTTTTCCATAATGGAAACTTCCCGGGGATGTCCTTATCGGTGCGACTTTTGTAGCGTTTGGAAGTTCTTCCAAGGGAAATGCCGGATGAAAAGTCCAGAAAGGGTTTTGGAAGAAATCAAGGGGCTTAAAGAAAAATACGTTTTCTTAGCCGATGATAATTTTCTCATCAGCGTCCCGCGAGCCCAAAGGATTGCCGAGCTGATTTTGAAGCAGGGAATAAAAAAACGCTTCACTTTTCAAGCGCGGAGTGACTCTATTGTTCAGCATCCAGAGGTTATTTCCCTGCTGCGCAAAGCAGGTTTCTGGAAGGTGTTCATAGGGTTCGAGAAAATTGATGAAGAGGAACTCAGCCAGCTGAACAAGCATAATTCCGTGCAAAATAATGAAGAAGCCTTAAAGATTTTGCGGGCTCAGGGAATGGAAGTCATCGCTGCCTTTATTATTGATCCGTCTTTTCAAAAAGATGATTTCCGCCGCCTGCGTCAATACATATTAGAGCGGAAATTATATTCTCCTTCTTTGACTATTCTTACTCCTTTGCCAGGTACAGAATTATTTGCCCGCGTCAAAGAAAAGTTGATTACCACTAATTATGAGCTGTTTGACTATGTCCATGCCGTTTTGCCTACCAAACTTAAATTGCCTGATTTTTACCGTGAATTTACCGAACTTTATAAGACCGGGTACGCCTGGTCACAGATTGGTTGGGAAGGATTACGGGCCATCCTTTGTAACGCTTTCTCCCTTTCGCATCTCATTTCTATGAAAAAAGCCGCCTGGGCTTCTGTTGATCCTTTGAACTATCTGGCCGGACATGAACGGAAGGGGTCTTATAGTTGATTTATTGTTCCTCCAGGAGTTTAGAGGAGGGGGAAACATAAGACCTTTGAGCCCAGGGTAGACAACATTCCGAAGAAAAAATAGAATAATGTATTTATTGAGCATTTACTTGGATGGTCGGTAAAGGAAGCGATAAGCCTGGAAGCTGTTTAACACCCGAATAACATAGTTCCGGGTTTCAATATAAGGTATACTTTCTATAAATTCATCATCCCGAAAATTCTTCAGACGGGAAGCCCATTCTTTGACTGCTTGGGGGCCGGCATTGTAAGCCGCTAAAGCCAAAGGTAATTTACCCGAGAATTCTTGGAGAAGGTGGGCTAAATACCAAGTTCCCAAGCGCAAGTTAAAATCCGGTTCAAAAAGCAATTTTTCCTCAAAAAAAGGTAAGCCCAATTGGCGGGCAATCTGTTGCCCCGTAGTGGGAAGAATTTGCATTAAACCCCGGGCGCCAGCTACAGAGAGAGCTTCCTGCTGGAAGCGACTTTCTTCCAGAATAAGAGCGCAGACTAAAGCCGGATCTAAATTTCTAATTTGGGCATAATAATTGATCCAGAATAGATTTCCAGTTGGGTAGGCCAAAAGATAGACAGATCTTTCCGCTTGCGGAATATTATCTCCTAAGGGGCGGAGGCGGAAGTTTTTGCGGATCAATAAAGTCGAGCGGGCATACTCTCCAATTTCCCTATATACCCGGGCTATTTCTTTTTGAATTTCTAAAGAAATTTTCCCCTTCTCTTCAGCGGCCGCCAGCTCACTTATGGCGTCTCCTGGCAGACCAAAGCGGGCCAAAGCTTTCCCTTTTTCTAAATTTATCGGGGCAGAGGGACCGTTATATTTTTCTAAAAAAGATGGAAGATTTTTTTCCTCTAAAGGAGCAGAAAAAAGAGCATTGATTTCCGAAAGATTTCCCTTCTTTGCGGACAGAAGACTATAATAAGAAGCAGGAAAATTTTGGCGCAGATACTGGAAAATATTTTCTGCTCTTTCTTCCTCTTGCATTTCTTGCCAAGCGCGGCCTATCCAGTAATAAGTTTTTTCTATCCAGGGAGAGTTGGGGTTCATAGCCTGCAACTGCTCCCAAACTTGGTTGGCTTTTAGCCAATCCTGATTTTTAAAAAAGAGCCACCCCGCCTGCCAGAGGGCCTGGAATCTCAAGGAGCTTTGGGGGAATTTTTCCCCTATTTCTTGGTAAAGAGAGATGGCTTGGGCCGTATCCCCTTGATCTTCTAAGATTTGGGCTTGAAGGTATAGAATTTGATCTAAAAAGGGACTGGTGGCAAAAATATTTTTAAAACGGGAGATAGTGCTTAGAGCTTGTTCTTTCCAGCCAGCGCGAAATAAAGAGCGGACCATCCAGAGCCAAGAACGTTGCCCGATAGTTTCGTTTCGAGAGTTATGAGCCACTAATTGGAAAATATCTTTGGCTTTGGGATATTGTTTTAGATAAAAAAGACACATACCCCGATGAAAATAAAAATCATCAATCCAAGATTCACCATTATATTTTGGGGGAAATTTGGTGGGAGACAAACCAGGAATTTTTTCCAGTTCTTTTAGAGCTTTCTCATAAAGACGAGCGCGATAAAAATGTAAAGCCCGCGGCACCAAAAGTGCAGGGGAAAACTTCTCGATCTTTATTTTTTTTACCCGGGCTATTTTTTCCCACTTTTCCTGGGCTTGGGCAGCTAAATTATGCAATGGATATTTTAGCCAGATTTCTTGATAGGTCTGGATAGCTTTAACCCACTCCTGCAATCCTTCCTCAGCCTGAGCTAACAAAAATAGGGCCGCCGGTGCCTGATCTCTATTTAAGTTTCTGGAAAGCAGACGCCGACAAATGTCCTTGGCATGGGCATATTCTTTTAGTTGCAGATAGATTTCGGCCATTTTAAGTTCGGCCAGGGGAGTGCAAAGACTGGCGGGGTATGAAGAAATCAAGCGTTGATAAGTTTCCAGACTCTTTTGATTCTCTCCTGCATTTCGCCATGATTCGGCTTGGTAATAAAGAGCATAGTCAGCCAGAAGTTGATGAAGTTCCGCCGCTCGCGAAAATGCTTGAGCGGCCTCTAATGGCTTAGAGAGCTGCCGCAAAACCTGACCCTTAAGGAAGAAAAAATCTGCTTGCCGAGGGGGAGGAAGGAGATCTTCTTTAAGGTTATAAATAATTTCCCAGGCAGGCTGATATTTTTTATTTTGGAAAAGATGCAGGGCATTTTCCAACTCTTCCTCCGCTGGAGGAGAAGCCAGGCCAAGAGAAGAAAAAACTAACCAAAAGAAAAATGATAGGAGTAAGTTTAAGGAGAAAAAGTTTAAGATAAAGAAATTATGATTGGATCTCCTGGCCCCACTTTTAGAGTGCGCTGAGCATGGCCCTGGTTGATAGCTATTTCTAAATAGCCAGCACTTCCCCAGAGGGCTAATAGTTTGCCCTTGGGCACCTGAGCATAAGTTTCTTGCAGGCAAGATAGACTCCATTTCTTTATTTTTATTTTAAATGGCCGCGGGGCAATTTGGGAAACAAAAAAATCGCGGTCAATGTTAGTAATTAGATTTCCAAAAGAATCGACAAAAATTATTTGGCCGATTATTTTTTGGTCCTTTATGATCGGTGGCGGCCAAGCAAGTTGTTGCAGATTAGTCGCCCGCGGGCCAAATTTGCCCATTTCTTTTCCCAAAGAGAGGTAGGCAGCCGCAGGCGCAAATATATCACGACCATGAAAGGTTGAGCTGATCGGCCTTTTCAAGAAGGAGGGGGAAGTTATTTCTACGGCCGCATATTTGCCTTTCTTAAGCACAAGACCAAAAACTCCGTTATCTGGGCCAACAAAAAAATACCCATCTTTTTTGATAATTATGGGGCGGCGCTTAGTGCCTACTCCGGGATCGACGACCACTAAATGGATGGTCCCTTGGGGAAAAAACCGATAAGAGTTGTGTAAAACAAAAGCTGCTTGCCAAACATTTTGGGGATAAATTTGGTGGGTAAGATCAACTAATTGGCATTGGTGATTAATACTTAAAATTACTCCCTTCATTACCCCAACATATTCCCCCGCATAACCAAAGTCAGTAAGTAAGGTTATAATGCTTGGAGCTTTGGCCATAATTATATAGTTTACCTCGGCTTCTTATTTTTATCTTTTTCAGCATAAATGTTTAAATAATGGCGGATATATTTCTCCACTTCAGCCTCGGGCTGAATGATTCCCAAATGGCCTTCGCCGAGAATGTCGGCTTTTAAACCTAAAAGCACTTCCATTGATTTGCGCCAGGCGGCCATATTGGAGCCGAAAGAGGGCGAGAAGGGCCCATGAATATCCTGGCCAAAGAGAACCCGCTTGCCGCTGTGGTCCAGGATTATAGAAATTGAGCCAGGAGTATGCCCGGGGGTATGCAAACAGAGAATTTCACCTTTAGCAAACTTTAATACTTCACGTACTTCAGTCAACTTATAGTCCACTGAGGTGGGGGGAAAATCTCTTCCATACAAGGCAGCAGCTGTTCTTTCAGGATCACCAGATTCAATAGCGCGGGCATCGAGTTCGTGGGCAATAACTTCACATCCTGTTTTTTCCCGCAACATAGGCAGGCCTCCTATATGATCAATATGGCAATGCGTAACTAACACGGCCGCAATCTTATTTGGAGCAAATCCCAAGGAAGTTATGTTTTCGAGGATAGCGGGTACGCTCTGGCCTGCTCCGGCATCAATCATTACTAAATCACCTAAATCAATAAGATAGACGCAGCAATCATCTGGAGAAGTCAAGTTAGGCGAACCGACTAGGTAAACATCTTCATGAACCAAAGGGATATGATTCATTTCCTTCCTTCCTTTTTCTTTAATTTTTTTTGAGCCCTAAATAAAAAATTGTTATTTACGAAGCTAAGCTGGGGCAAAGGGATTTCCTCACTACCCAAGACAATTTGGCTTGGCCATTGTTTATGCCTGCTATACACCTGCTTCATGCCTGAAGCAGGCCTACTTTTGGCCGGCCGTTATTGGCCACCAGGTCCTAAAACTAAGCATAGGCATTAGGAGGAAGTTTCGACGATTAATTCCGTCTTGCCGTACCGATGGGCGGCCTCAATGAAAAAATGAACTTTCTCGAGGACGGAATTATAAGGCAATTCACATCCCGAGGAAATAATATATGCTCCCCCGCGGGCGGCAACCTGCAGACAATTTTTTACGGCCATTTCCATTTCTTCTTTGGAGCCCTGGACGAATAGAGCGGTCGCCACATTGCCCACCAACACTATCTTCTTCTGGGAAAGGTTAACCATCTTGGCCAAAGAAGAAGGACTATCCATACTTAAAGCCACTATACCCAAATCTAATATATCGGCCATGATGGGATCAATGAAGCCGCATATATGCATGGATAAACTGGCCTTTTTTTCTCGAAAATAAGCGGCAATCTCTTGATGGCGCGGCTTGATGAATTGCCGGTAGATATGCGGGGAGATGAGGCTACAAGAGCAAGCCGCTTCCCCCATAGTTACGGAAAGGCCAGTCTGCAAAATTTGGGTGCCCAATATTTTTACCACTTGGGTGGTAAAATTTAAAAGTTCATGGACAAATTGCGGATCATCCATGGTATCGAATATTAATTGCTGGGCCCCCCGCAAAGCAGTGGCTATGGTCCAAGGTCCGCTTACAGTGCCCGAAAGAGATACATCTTTTAATTCGCGGGCCAAAATTTGGCAGGCCTCTCTATATAAAGGAAACCGACCATTCTCCGGCGCAGAGGAGAGAGATAGGGAGTCCAGAGCAGATTTTTGATCCAAGATATATTTTTTAACCTGAGGAATTCCCGCAGGGGGAAATTCTAACTCTGCTCCTACCGTCTCTGCTTCCATAACAATATCCCACGATACTTCGACACTGTCATGATGAAAAAGATGATAACCGGCCAAGGTTCCTTCCGCTAATTTTTTTCCACTTTGCCAATATTCTTGGAGAGGACAGCCCAGAATCTTTGCCCGAAAAGGTCCCAAGATTAAACCTATGGGAACTCGGTCAGCATAAGTCCTTTTCATACAGGCGCGGATGCGCTCTTTTCCAGTTATTTTTTCCATTTGCTTAATTTCCAGAAGGGCCTGTTCGATCTTTTTCTTTTAAACATAATTTTATTTATATTGGCAAAAAAGTAAAGCAAGTAATCCAAAGCGCGGAGAGAATAATAAAGGCAAAAAGGCAATAACCCATAATTTCCCGAATACTTATTCCACAAATGCCTAAAATGGGGATGGTCCAGAAAGGATGAATGAGATTGGCCAATAATTCTCCGGCGGTGAAGATATTAATGGCTTGCGGGAGGTATACACCCAAACTTTGGGCACTTTTTATAACTAATAACCCCTGAGCTTCCCAGATTGCTTCGGATGTGGGCAGGAAGAAATTTATCAAGATAGCATTTAAATAAAGTAAAAAAGGATAAGTTTTCAAGGAAGAATTGGCTAATAACCATTGAAAAAAGATAGTAGCTAATCCTGAGGAAATTAACATGCCTTGAATCGCAGCGTAAAAGGGAAATTGAACGATGATTCCATAAATAGGACGGATTGACCTTTCCATAGAGCTTAAGAAGCGCGCCGGAGTGTCATGCAGCAAGAGGGCCAAGATGAAGAGAAATAAATTCAAGATGTTTAAATTTATTTCAAAACCTCTTCCGTAAAACCAATAGACCAAATAAGAAAAGGCCATAACGGAGATCCACCAAATCGGCCAGCGGCTATGCTCTAACCAGAGTCCCAAGGAAATGCGGCCCTCTCTTAATTTTTTTTCAGCCAATAAAGATTCGTCTTCCTCGCGATCTTCTTCATCAAACCTGCGTAAAAGGTTGGCCGGGGGTGGATTGGCTTCTGAAGAGGAGGGACAGATCAAGCCCATAAACAAAGAGATTAAAATTAGGCTTAATCCCGAAATCAAAATGGAAAGAGGGTTGAGGGAAGTAAGAGATAAAGGATATAAACCCATGAATTTTTCCAAAAAATGTCCGGGTTGGCTAACAGCTAAAGGAATAAAAGCGAAGGGGCCAAAACTTCCGGCCCATATTCCCGAATAGGCGCCGGCAACCAGTAGGGGATAGTCTATGCCCGAGATTCTGCGGCCCATTTCCCTAGCTATTACGGCGCCGACTACCATACCTAAGCCCCAATGTATCCAGGAAATGATTCCCGTAGCCAAAATTAAAAATATTAGTCCTCGGCGTGGCCTGGCTAATAGGTCAACTAAGCGGCGAATTATTTTACGGATGAAAGGTACACTGGCAATGCTAAAAGTGCTCAGGATCATGACCACCATCTGCATGGAAAAACCCAAGAAGCTCCAAAAACCATTGGCCCAAAATTTGATCATGTCGAAAGGACCGTGATAGGCCCAAAAAATGCCTAAAAAGTAAGCCACAAAAGTTAGTAAAAGAGCTAAAAGGAAAGAATGGGGAATAAAAAAAGTTAATTTACGCGCCCAAACTCTCAAAATTTTTGAAAAAGAAAAGCTTGCCAATTTCATGGTTGGATATCTTGAATATAGATAAACTTGAGAATAAAAGTCAAATAAAAAGAAAATAAATTTTAATCTGAGCCATATCAAACTATTTGCCATAAAACTGAATCGAGTCTTAAAGACTGACCGTTGATCACTTTTTAAATTTCAGCTTAATTCAGGCGGGAGGGGGAGAG
>JBNAWB010000123.1:0-10870 GCA_049699975.1 Thermodesulfobacteriota bacterium | reverse complement strand
CCTCCCGCCTGTCTCCTGCTGGTGAGAAAAATTAAAACTGATCGACGGTCAGATTTTCTGGTAATTGACGAAAATTTATAATTTCTATATAGTGGAGATTAAAAATATTAAATATTTTCAATTGGCCATTAAGTTTTTTTTAAAAAATTCCGATGGAATTAATGAAGTATTTCATGCTGATTGGGTAGGGCAGGCGAGGAGAAACCATTAGCAAATAAGGAGATCAAATTGATAACGCTGGAAAGATTGAGGAAAGTGGAAATATTCGCCGGGTTGTCCGATGAGGAATTGGAGCTGGCTATGAAGTTTTGCGAGGAAATAGAGGTGCCTGCGGGGAGCACCCTTTGCGCTGAGGGGCAGAGGGCGGACAAGCTTTTCATTTTGGAAACAGGATCTGTATCCATTAAATTTTCCAAAGGAGTTGAATTCGAAATTTCCACCCCAGGAAAAATTTTAGGCTGGTCCTTTTTGGTTCCTCCAAATCGTTATACAGCGTCGGCCATTACTAATTCGCCTTCGAAATTATTAGTGATCAAAAGCCCAGATTTTTATGCCTTGGTACATCAAAATACGCAAATGGGTTTAAAGATAATGGATAATTTAGCGCAAGTAGTGGCCAAACGCATGAAAGCTTTTGTGGATTTACATTAAAAAAATAATGAGCCTTTAATTACCTTTTTCTGGTAAAAGATGATAAAAAAAATTACTAATATTTTTTTTAAGAAAAGAGGAAAGGATGCCGATCTTCTGCAACAATTGATTGAACAAGTAAATAAGGATCCCCATAATGCCCGAAACCACCTAAAACTGGCGGAGATCTATCAAAAAATGGGAGAAAAAAGAAAAGCTGTTTCCGAGTATCTTTTAGCAGCAGAGATATTTGCCAAAAATAATCAATATGCCGAAGCCATGGCTATCTATAAGCAAGTGCCCAAACAGGATCCTTCTTTAGACCATGTATATTTAAAGATAGCCGACATATACCGCAAGATGGGTTTCTTAGGGGATGCCTTCGCCCAATATAGAATCTTAGTTAATCATTATGACAAACTAGGCCTTAAGGATAAAGCCTTGGAAGTTATGAGCCTTATGGCCGAGTTAGATCCCAGGAAAGTGGCCCTAGACGAACGGGTTAACAATTTCAAGGAAATTTTACAGAAAAGTGATTTTGAAGGAGAAACCGCCAAAGAGCTTAGTCCAGGAGAGGAAAAAGAGGGAGAAAAGAGAAAGGAAAAAGTATATTTTGATTTGCTAACTGAAATTAATAAAGAAGAATTCGTCCCCTTTGCGGCAAAGAAGGAAATTCTCGATCTGGATAAAATTTGCGGGTTTAAAGATATCTTGGCTGAATTACAGGATATAGAAGTACCCAGCATGGCTTATCCAGATTTTAATTATCAGACTGGATTAGCGTGCCGGGCCATGGGATTTTTGGAGGAGGCGGTGGATTACTTCCAAAAGGCTATAGAAAGAAAAGAAAAACCTCTGGCATCTTTGGAGATGCTTGGTCTTTGTTTCAAAGAAATGGGCAGATGGGCCGAAGCCTGTCAGGCCTTCGAGCAGGCTTTGACTTACCCTGGGATCACGCCCGAAAAGAAATTGGAAATAAAATACGAGTTAGGTCTTTCCTATAAAGAACTTGGCCGCAAAGAAGAAGCCTGGCAAATTTTGCGTGAAATTTCGGCGGAAGACCATGGGTTTTTAAGGGGGAAAGATCAGCGAAGTGGAGGAAAAGTAAATGGCGGTCTTCAATCATTTACGTAAGGAGATAGATGCTAAAATAGTCTATTATGGACCGGGAATTTCGGGGAAGACTACTAATCTCCAGTTTATCCATCAAAATTTAAAGCCCGAACAAAGAGGAAAGATGGTTTCCCTGGCCACGGAAGAAGAACGGACGCTTTTCTTTGATTTTCTGCCCATAGAATTGGAGAGTGTGCGCGGCTTCCGCACCAGGTTCCACCTTTACACTGTTCCTGGTCAGATTTATTACGGAGCAACCAGAAGAGCCGTGCTTTCTGGAGCTGATGGGGTTATTTTTGTAGCTGACTCCCAAGCAGAAAGAATGGAAGATAACCTAATGAGCCTAAAAGACCTGGAAGAGAATTTGCGTTACTATGGGAAAAGGATCGAGACCATTCCCTTAGTTATCCAATATAACAAACGTGATCTTCCCCATATTTCTTCAGTAGAAGAGCTAAACCAAAGAATTAATCGCTGGCAAGCTCCCTATTTCGAATCTGTAGCCATCACGGGCAAAGGAGTTTTTGAAACCCTAACTATGGCCTGCCGTTTGGTATTAAAAGCTATTGAAGAAGGAGTGGAGTCCCGCAAGGCAGTGCGGAGACCAGAATTTATTCCTGAAAAAGTCCCGGTTATGGCAGGAATGCCTGCGGGACAAGAAATCGGGGCCACGGTATTAAAAGAAAGAAGGGAATTTACTTCAGTACCTGCGGCTGAACCTGCCGGGGTTTTAAAAGAGATAGTTCCTGTTTCCGAGATGAAGACGGGAAAAGAAATTCTGACTTCTCCGGAAAAAATTATTCCCTTAGCGAGTAAGCCATTGGAAAAAATGGGTGAGATTGTTCCCCAAAAAGAGGTACCGCCTAAGCTCGAGGAAGAGAAGAAGAAAGAAGGAGAGAAGACTTTTTGGGGCCGAATGTTTAATAAACTCTGGCCGGAAACAGAACCAAAGGCCCAGGGAGAGGCTACGCAGCCAGCTGTTCTTTCTCCCATCAACCTGCGTCTTCTTTCTGTAGAGCAGCCCCAGATTGTTTCGCCTACAAGCTTGCAAATTCCTTTGACCTTAGAAATAGGAGAAAAGGGTAAGAAATATTCCCTCGCTTTAACAATCAATTTGGAAAAGATTGAGTCCAAACTTGGTTAGGAACAGAAGAACGTATGCCGCCCCGATACTTACCATCCGGAAATATTTTTTCTGGCTCCTAATTTTCTTTTTCTTTTTAAATTTAGAAATAGTTAGTCCTGCCCAAACGCCCCAGGTGGAACAGCTAAACTCTCCTCACCCGGCCGAGGATTTAGCCAAAGTAGAAAAAAGAGCGGGAGAAGCAATTTGGCGGGCCCATCGGGAGTTGTGGCATAAAAGAGATTTTAAAAAAAGTTTGGAGGAATTAGATAAACTATATCAATGGAAACTAAATCAGGGAATTCGCAACCACTACCCTTACGCTTTTACCTTGATGAGAGAGAGCCAAATTCTGGCCCCGCAAGAAAGAACGGCCACGGTGCTGAGTCTTTTGCATTACGCCGAAAAAATGGCGCCAGATTCACCGCAGGTGGTCAGAGCCAAAGCCTATTGGCTCTGGAAAGAAGACTTTCCTTCCGGGAAAAATATTTGGCAGGCAATCCAAGCATGGCTGAAGGCCCTTTCCCTCTCTTTTACAAATTTGGAAGAAGCTCTTCCGCAATCGGCCAATTTTATTTTGCTTCTCTTTTTTAGCTTTACCGGCGTTTTTGTGGTCTATTCTTTTTCCTTACTGTTTAAATATTATGCATTTTGTGCTCACCATTGGCAGCATATTCTGGGGGGCGAAAGTTATGCTAAAATTTCGGCCATAATTCCTTTTTTGCTCTTGTCTATACCCTTCGCCTTGGGTTGGGGTTGGATGTGGCTGTTCATTTTTTGGTTCATAATCTTAGTGATTTATGCCTCCCGGGCTGACCGTCTATTAATGTTAACCTTTCTTTTGCTCTTCCTTCTCTGGCCCACGGGGGTGCGTCTTTATGCTTCTTTCCTGGTCTCTTTTGGGGGAAATGGGCATATAGAGATGGTGCGGGCGAATGATCATGTTTATGAGGTAGATTTATATCCTAAAGTTTTAGCTTTAGCCAAAGAAAAAGGAGGGGATGCCGATTGGTGGCATACGCGCGCCCTCTTAGAAAGAAGAATGGAGCGTTATGGCGAAGCCGAAAAGAGCCTGCTCCGCTTTGGTGAATTAGAACCCAATTCTCCTGCTTATTATAATAATTTAGGCAATATTTATTTGCTCACAAATAGACTGGATAAAGCTATCTATTTTTATCAGCAAGCAATTAAGCTTAGTCCTTCCCAAGCCGAAATTCATTATAACCTCGGGCAAGCTTACCTTCTTAACCTGCAGTTAAAGGAAGCGGAAATTCAGTTTCAACAAGCTCGCCAATTGGCTCCCCAATTGATTTCTTATTACACCAGCATCTCTTCCAAAAATCCTCGGCGGTTGGTCATTGACTTGCCCGTAAAGAAGCTCCGCCTTTTAAAGAGCATAATTGCTTCCAGCCCGGCAAGAGAAGAAATGGCCGCAGCTATCTGGGATGTTTTTTGGGGGAAAATACCCTTAAAATATGGAGAGATTGCTTTGGCTCTGGTAATCTTAGCCTTTATCTTGCGGCAAATGTTCTGGGGGGGAGGGATCTCCATTAGAAGATGCACTAAATGTGGTCGACGTATCTGCTCCCGCTGTGTCCGTTCCATGGTAATTGGCCAACAGTGTGCCCAGTGCTTGCACACCTTTTCCAGTTATAGTATGGGCGACCCGAAAATAGCTGTGCTCAAAAAAGCGGAAGTGGCTAAATATCAAAAAAGGCGCTATTTTTTAGGCAGGTTTCTATCGCGCCTTCTTCCGGGTGCCGGACACATTTACCTTGGTCAGGCGGGGGAAGGCGCTTTTTATTTATTCGTTTCTTTCTTCATCATCCTGAAAGTTATTTTTTGGCCGGGGTGGATCCCGCGTCCTTGGCCAGGAGAAGTTGTCCTTGATTTGTCGGGAATAATGATAGTTACTTTATTTATAATTGCTTTTTATTTATTTGTCCAACACCGAGTATCGGTTATATCCTTAGCTAAGGGGAGAGGCACTTTTGGCAAGAGTGGAAGTTAAAGAAGCAAGCTTGACCGGCTCCTTAAAAGATTTTGGGTTGGCAGAACTTCTGCAAATCTTGGGCCAGCAACAAAAGACAGGCATACTTACCATCCAGGGAGAAAAGCAGGAGGCGGTCCAAATTCTTTTTGACAAAGGATTCATTGTGGGAACTTTGTTCCCCGGAGAAAATGGGCCGGAAACTTCTTTGGCTAAAAGATTGATTAACGGCGGTTTGCTTACCCCGGATAACTGGAAGAAAGCTTATGCCCAACACCAAGAAGAACTAATTAGCATTGAACAAGTCTTGCTAAAGAATGAGCTGATTCGGCGGGAAGATTTAGCAGCTGTGCTGCGTTTACTTATTTTGGAGACTATTTACAATCTTTTTAAATGGCCGCGAGGTAAATTTCATTTTATCGCCCAGGAAGTTTATTTTGATCACACGCTTATCGAACCTTTAAATACCGAATACCTGCTCTTGGACATTTTAAGAATGATAGATGAATGGCCCCTTTTGGCCAAACGGTTGCCTTCTTTTAATATAATCTTCCAGAAAGTGAACCCCTTGGCTACATTGGATGTGTTAGTAGGAACACCATGGGAGAAACGGCGTAGTTTTCAGATGGAAGTAATCTATGAATTGGTCAACGGGGTGCGCACCATAAATGAAATTATTGACCTAAGCTTCATCGGAGAATTTGATACTTGCAAAAACCTCGTCGATCTCATGGATGCTGGCCTTATAGAACCCATCGCCACGGGGGAAAAAGAAAAGAAAAAAAGACCCATTTGGGGCGGTTACTTGGCCAAGGGGATAATTTATTTATTGTGTTTGGGCTGGGTATTATTTTTAATTAGCCATATATTAAATAATCGCAGTCTCAACTTCCCGGCGAACCCGGCCGAAGAAAAGATGAAAGAGATAACTCAAATCTACATCTCGGCCATAAATAAAGACCGAATAATGAGGGCAAGAGAGGTATTCGTTTTAGAAGAAGATCGCCTTCCCCAAGACTTAACCGAGTTGGTAAAGAAAAGACTTCTACCTCCCCCTTAATTTTTCCTGGCCTATTTCCCGAGAATCGAGTTATTGATGAATTAGCTTTTTGCTTTTGGCAAAGGAAGGGAAAATTGCCGCCCCGCATATTGCCTTTTCTCTTGGCCCCAATTTTCGTAACTTCGGCGGGAGTAGGGAGCCCCAAATTTTAAAATTTTTTTTGCAGCAGAAATATGCTATTTTATTCAAGAAATCATCAGCGGCCAGAAAGAGAAGGAATAATGTATTCTCTGCGGGAAATTATGGAAGCGCAAGGTATAGCCGTAATAGGCGCTTCCCGAGATCCAAAGAAACCGGGTGCTCAATTGTTAAGAGTTTTAAAGCGGGTAGGGTTTACCGGTCAAGTTGCGGGAGTTAATCCTCAGGGAGGAGAAATTTTTGAGACTCCTCTTTATCGCCGTTTGGCCGACGTACCTTTTCCTGTTGATTTAGCTGTTTTGCATATCCGCCCAGCTTTTGTTCCGGAGGCCCTGCGAGAATGCGCCCTGAAGGGGGTAAAAGGGGTAGTAATTTCGGCGGAAGGGTTCGCTGAAACCGGACCAGAGGGGAAAAAGATCCAGGAAGAAGTAAATTCTATTCTGCGGGCGTCAGGAATGAGAGGGTTTGGGCCGAATACTTTAGGATTAGTCAACACCGCTACAGGTTTAACTACTTCATATTTTGCTAATTCCCGGATGCTTCAACCTGGAGCAATTGGGTTTATTGCTCAGTCGGGGATTTTCATCGGAGCCCTATTACGCTACCTTAGTTCTCTTAAAGGATTGAACTTATCCAAAGGAATCGGGCTGGGCAATAAAGTAGATGTGGAGGAAACAGAAGCTTTAACTTACCTGCTCGAAGATGAACAAACAAGCCTAATCGGCATGTACCTGGAAGACGTGCGGAATGGGCGTAAATTTTTACAAGTAGCCCGTCAAGGTGCTTTAAAAAAGCCTATCCTAATTTTAAAAGGAGGAAGAACTCTAGAAGGGGCCAAAGCAATGGCCACCCATACAGCCAGTTTAGCAGGAGAGGATGCTATTTTTGCCGGAGCGATTAAACAAGCAGGCTTGTTGCGGCTCCTGAGTATTGATGAGTTTATCTTTACTCTTAAGGGGTTCCGCTTCCTGCCTTTACCTAAGGGAGACCGCTTAGCCATAGTAACTTATAGTGGGGCCCAGGCCATTATGACGATAGATGCGGCTGTCGAAGCTAAGCTGAAGATGGCGCATTTTAATCCCGCAACCAAAGAGAAAATTGCTCAAGTAATTGCCACGCCTTCTAAAGCCCAAAATCCCGTGGACCTTTTCCCGGACATGTTAGCCCATGGTTTTGAGAAAACTTCTTTGGAAATCTTAAAGGCTTTATTAGATGATCCAGAGGTAGATGGGATAATATTTATCTCTTTTGCCAATCCTGAGGCAGAAGCCTATGGTCAAGTCGTCGAATATCTCAAGGGCAGACTTGGTAAACCCATATTTTTCTCTTTGTTAGGAGCAAAACAGGAAATAGAAACTTGTCAGGATTTTTTAGAAGAAAATGGTTTTCCTTGTTTCGATTTCCCCGAAAGGGCAGTGCGCGTTTTTAGCCGCCTGAGGCAGTATGCTTGTTTAAGGAGACACGTTTAAAAGAATTTAAAACGAGGAGAAGAAGATGATTAGGGCAGAGGAAATGGCGGAAAAAGCAAGGCAGATGTTATTGAAAAGGTTTCACTGAAGCCAAGCGGTTCTTGCAGTTGGGCAGGAAAAATTGGGTAGAGGCGAACCAGAAGTTTTAAGAGCCATGGGGGCATTTGGAGGTGGTTTGGGAGGCAACGGCGAAGTGTGCGGAGCTTTAGTGGGGGCCATAGCTGTCTTGGGTTTAAAATTTAGCCGGGCCAAAGAAGAAGAAAAAGAAGATAGGCGATTATGGTCCTCAGCCCAGGAACTTTATCGACGCTTTCGGGAAGAAGTGGTCCGCAATCATCCCGGAATTGATTGCCGGCAGATCGCCCAAGTTGACTGGCAAAATAGAGAAGAAGTGAAGAATTTTTATCAGGGCGAAAAAATCCACGAGTGCGCGCGTTTGGTCGGCGACACGGCCCGTCTGCTGGCCGAAATTTTAGATAAGTTTTGAAAAATTATTTACGCCCAGATAATTGGTAGCGCGGGGGACAAATAAATTCGCTGCGACACATAGGGCAACGGCTTGGCGTGCTTAGGCGCTCTCTTTTTTTAAAGATAAACCCACACTTTTGACAAAAAGCAGGTTCCATGACGATTTTGGCAGATTTGGCTATATGTTGCAGGTGCTCCAAAACTTCTTTCTCGCCCAGGCGGAAGATTTTGGAAATTTCCCGCAATCCGCGAGGTTGGTCTGCTAAGGCTTTAGCTATCTCTTGCCGTAAAGTAAGATATTTTTCACTCATTTATCTTTAGCTATTTTTTTGGCGATTTGCTAAGGTTTCCATAAAAGCTTCGATGCGGGTTTTTATCTGCCCATCAGCGTAGGCGCGGGCATCGGTCATGTCTGCTTCGATCACTAAGCCTGGAATTCCCTGCCGGTCCTGGATTAGGCGCAGAAGGTCGTATTGTCCCAGAGAATAAGGTTTACAACTGCGGTTGGAATGGATAATTAAACCGTCTACCTGAAAACGTTCGCTGAGTTCAATGATTCTTTCGACCATTAAGTCGAGACTGATGTTTAAATAAGCAGTGGTATAGGCAAGGGCCAAGCCCGCTAATGGGTCAGCGGTTTCCAGGCCTTCAAAGACCCAAGCGTTCGTATAAGTATCGGCCACTAAGCAAGCGCCGTAAGAGGCAAAAAGCTCAGCCAGCTCCCGCATTTTATACCAAATGGGGATGTTATCCCAGAGAAGGCGAAATCTTTCTTCCGGCACTGCCCCCACGCCTTGAGCGATACGTTCTTGCAACTCTCTTTTCATTTCCTCATAAAAATGAACCACTTCTTTTTTCCCCCGCAGAGTAACAATAGGCGCCATATTGATGAAGGCATCGAAACAACTCATAGGTGCCGGCCGATGGGTGCCTTGGCTGAGGACTTCTTTCCAAAGTAAGGCAGATTGAGCGGAGAGATGCACTACTTCTTCTAAACGAGAAAAGGAGAACTTTTGTCCCGTGATGGTTTCTATAAAATCGATGAGTTCCTGGAATTGGTGCCGCACATATTCTAAACTTTCCGGGACGATGCGGTGATGGACAAAGGGTGTATCCAATAGAAAAAGGGGGACTTCGAAATAGCGGCTCAAAAATTGATACCATTTTAAAACAGTACCGCAGATGTTGTTACAAGCTAAAAGGAAGTCTGGCTTGGGCAGGCCACCGATGGGACTTTTTTTGGTAATTACGGAACCGATATCCCCGCGGGCATAGGAACACAGATCACGGGAATATCCTAAACCTTCGGCTACTTCGCAAAGTTCTACGGACATGCGCGAAGCACCCAACATAGTTCCATGATTCTCCGGATAAATAGGAATAATGTCCGCGGCAATAAGGAACTCTACTGGGCCCCCGCTGGTAATCCAGGCGATCTTTTTTTCTGACCCTTCAGCCAGCTTAGCTTCTAAATAGTAGCGGGTCATTAATTCTTTCATTTTTTGGGTAGTTCGCAGACGGGGAACTTTCTTTGCTTTGTCTTCGGCCATCTACGCCTCACTTTGTCCAAAGATGATCAAATCTCCTTAAGCCATGAGCAGCTTAAATTTCCCTTAATGCTTCCACAAACGCTCGGAGACGGGTTTCTAATCCTCCCCAAGAAAAAGTACCTGGTTCAATTTCCAGAAGTAAATGGGGAATATCTTCTGACCTCAATTTATCTTTTAAATAAGGATAGTCAAAGGCATGAGGATCACAAAACTTTGACAACAAAAAGACTACCCCTTTGGCCGAGGAAGCTTTGATGCGGGCGAGCAGTTCGGCAGCCCGATCAAACGCGGGATTATATTTGCAGGGACAAGGCGGCCGTTGGCGCAACCGCTCAGCTAAGGCTTCTAAGGGATCCCCGCTTAGAGAAACATCAACACTTATATACCTCCAGCCTGAACAAAGATCGTCGCCGACAATTTGGGCCCCACAATTATTAAATAAATCGAAGAGAGCAAAGTGATCACAAATACTCCCCACTAAAAATAAGGGAGTAGCGGCTTCTTTCCTATATTTGTCATGCTCTTTTTGGGCCATAAAATTTTGCAACTGAACCAAAAATTCTTCTCGGTCCATAATCGCCGAGACTTTCAGGAAGGTGTAAAAATCTTTGGCCGCCAACGAATAATCGCCGCCTATTTGGGTAATGGCCAATTTTCTTAGCAAAGAGCGAATACTATTAAAAAGATGGAAAGAACTTTTTAAATCTTCATCTTTTATGAACCGTCCGCTAAATTCTTCCAGGCCTTTTTTAAAACGTTGCAGCTCCTGGATGAGGTAAGTGCGGGCGCTGAGGGTATGAAGTTTCACCGGCAGAACTATATCCCAGTGAAAAGGAAAAGATATATTCATGGCCCAAATATCGGATAAACGTTGGATGGAATCACAAGTATGGGGAAATACCGTGCCGGTCAAGAAAGATAATTTTCCACGCAGAGCTGCTTCTAAGGTGCTTTGGACAAGGGAGCAACAATAACTTGGTAAGTGGCGCGCAGCTAAAGAAAGATTTTCTTCTGATCCCGTAATACGTACGGGCAGGAAGCCCGCCGCGTGGATAATTTCCTCCGGCGTATTTATGCAGAAGTAACCTAAGAGGCGGGCCCCTGTCTTGGCTGGCCATTCTTGAAGATAGGCATAAGGATTTTGAGCTACCTGGCGGAAAAAATTTATTAGGGAAGTGTTTTCCATTTCCGGGAACCTTTTTTATTTGGAGTTATTTTATCGAAATTGTCTTAGATAGTCCAATAAATATTTACGAGCCCTGTAATCCATCACGGAAGGGTGAGATTATTAGAGGAATTTTTATTTTTGTAAGTGCCCGAGGCAGGCCA
>JBNAWB010000122.1:0-10973 GCA_049699975.1 Thermodesulfobacteriota bacterium | reverse complement strand
TGGAAGAAACCACTGCCTCATGATTCTGAATTCAGGCCTGCCTCTGGCCTGCCTCTAACAATAGTTCTTCCACTTTTTAGTGATGGATTACCCTTTCCCTACCCCAATTTTTTCCCAGATTCTGAGATATTACTTTTTTTCTCCTTCAGCACGCAGGGCTTTCCTTAAGATTTTGCCCACATGGGATTTAGGAAGTTCTTCTCGAAATTCTATAATGGTAGGTGCTTTATAGCGGGCTAAGTTCTGGCGGCAAAAATCGATAATCTCTTCTGGAGTAGATTTTTCTCCTTTCTTTAAAACGACAAAAGCTTTGACTGTTTCTCCTCGGTATGGGTCAGGAACTCCAATGACGCACGCTTCCATTATTTTGGGATGCATGTAGAGAACTTCTTCTACTTCTCGTGGATAAACATTATAACCGCCGCAAATGATCATATCTTTTTTGCGGTCCACAATGTAGAAATATCCTTCTTCATCCATGCGCGCTATGTCCCCAGTATAAAGCCATCCTTGGCGAAGAGTCTTGGCGGTTTCTTCTGGGCGATTCCAATACCCTTTCATTACTTGGGGTCCACTAATGCAAAGTTCGCCCTCCTCCCCAGGGGGTAACTCACATTCTCCCAACTCCAAGTCAACAATTTTGGCATCTGTATCAGGTCGCGGCAGGCCTATGCTGCCAATTTTGCGTTTGCCGAAGAAAGGATTGCCATGAGTCACTGGCGAAGCTTCCGTAAGACCATATCCTTCGCTGATTTTTCCGCCAGTTAATTCTTCGAAACGCTTTAAGGCTTCCACAGGCATAGGAGCAGATCCACAACTACATACTTTAATAGAGGAGATATCATATTCTTTTAGCCGCGGATGATTGATCAAAGCAATATACATCGTGGGTACTCCTGGAAAACGAGTTGGCCGGTATCTGTTTATCGCTTCTAAAGTATCGTCAACTTGAAATCTGGGCAGTAGGATAATAGTTGCCCCCAAATAAATAGCTTCATTCATGGCCACGGTCATTCCATAGACATGGAAAAATGGCAATACGGCTAACATCCGCTCTTTTCCCTTTTGTATTTCTGGGTTCCAGCTCACACACTGCTGCACATTGGCCACTAAATTAAAATGGGTTAGCATAGCTCCTTTACTTAAACCGGTGGTCCCTCCCGTGTATTGCAAAAGAGCCACATCTTCTGGTCCCACTTTTATATGGGGCAAAGAGAGCCCCTCTCCCAAGGTCCAAAGCTCTCTTAAGGCAAATGTTCCCGCTTGCTTATCTATTGGGGGAGCTGAAGGTAAATTAGCGAGAGAAGCATCGCGAAAATCTGTTAAAATAATCCTCTGCAAGCCTACCTGCTCTTTTACTGCTGCCAAGCGAGGGTAAAATTCTTGCCCCGCAACAATATTGACCACCCCCGCATCTTTAAGCTGAAACTCTAATTCTCTTTCCACATACATAGGGTTCACATTAACCACCACGCCCCCTATTTTTAATATGGCATAATAAGCTACAATATATTGGGGACAGTTAGGAAGCATGATAGCTACTCTCTCCCCTGGCCTAAGGCCAAGGTGGAGAAGAGCTGCCGCCAGATGGCGAGTCTTTTGAGCTAAGCGACGATAAGTTATTCTTTCTTCTTGAAAAATGACGGCCAAATTTTCGGGAAACCTTGTGGCTGCTTCATCAAGGAAATAAGTTAGCGGAGTACGCTGGTAGTCAAGATGAAAGGGTACGCCTTTATCATAAAACTTTAACCAAGGCTTTAGCATATTTTCTCTCCCCTCCTGGGCTTAAATTTATATGCCCATATAAGCCTGCTTTACCTTTTCTTCATTCAGCAAACCTTGGGCCGGGCCTACTAATACTACCTCTCCTGTTTCTAAGACATAACCACGATGGGCCACATTTAAGGCTAAAGCGGCATTTTGTTCTACCAGCAAGATAGCCGTGCCTTGCTGGTTAATTTCCTTGATGACTTCAAAGATACGGTTGACCAGGAGCGGAGCAATGCCCAATGAAGGTTCATCCAGCATCAATAAGATGGGACGAGCCATAAGAGCTCGGGCAATGGTGAGCATCTGTTGTTCGCCCCCGCTCAAGGTTCCAGCCAACTGTTCTTGCCTTTCTTTTAATACAGGAAAGAGTTCATAGATGCGGTCCATCGTCTCGGCCATTCCCTTTCGCTCATGCCGACGCACATAAGCGCCTAAAATTAGATTTTTAAAAACGGTCAATTGGGGAAATAATTTTCTGCCTTCGGGACAGTGGGAAATACCTAAATGCACAATTTTTTCGGGGGGCAAATTATCTATTCTCTTGCCCAAAAATTCTATGGTCCCCTTTCGTGATTCAGTGAGTCCGGAAATGGTGCGCAATAGAGTGGTCTTCCCTGCTCCGTTGGCACCCAAAATAGCCACTAACTCTCCTTCCTCCATTTCCATGGAAATTCCGCGTAATGCTTGGGCCCGACCGTAGAAGACTTCCACATCCTTTAATCTAAGCAACATAACTCTTCCCCAAATAAGCTTCGATGACCTTTTTATCTTGTCCTACATCTGCTGGCTTGCCCTCCGCGATTTTTTGACCATAACTCAAAACCATCACCCTTTGGGGTAGCTCCATGGCCACTTTCATTTTATGTTCAATCAATACAATGGTAATCCCCTGCTCATTGATCCTGGCAATTAAGGAGATGAGGTCGTTTATTTCTTTAAGGTTAACCCCGCCCGTGGGCTCATCTAAGAGAAGTAAGCTCGGCTCTGTCGCTAAAGCCATGCCAATAGATAACCTCTTTTGCGCTTCTTGGGTCAAGGTGCTGGCTAATACGTTTCTTTTTTCGGCCAGACCTATAAAATTTAATATAGCTTCAGCTTTTTCTTGGGAAATTTTTTCCTCCTCTTGGAAATTGCGGCTGTTTATTAAAGCGCCCAGGAGCGAAGTTTTGGCGCGTAAGCGATAACCAATTTTTATATTATCCAAAACAGTTTCTCTACCGAATATAGAAGTAATTTGAAAAGTGCGCGCGATTCCTTTTTGAGTTATGTGGAATGGTTTTAGATGAGAGATGTCTTCTCCTTTAAAGGTAATATGACCTTTAGTGGGCGCTAAAAAACCCGTAATCACATTGAAGAGCGTGGTTTTCCCTGAGCCATTAGGACCAATAATGCTAAAAATTTCTCCTTCTTCTACGTAAAAGCTCAGATCAGCAATAGCACGGAGACCGCCGAAATCTTTACAAAGGCCTTCTACTTCCAGAATCTTTCGGTTCATTTTTTCCCTTTAGGAAGAAAATTAGCCCCTAAAAGATAAATGCCGCCCATGATACCACCTCTCAGAAAAATAACAATTATAACTAACAAAAATCCATAAGCCACCAAGCGGGGAAAAGCCATCCCGTGTAAAAGTTCGCTAATCACGGTCAAGGTAAAAGCCCCAATTATAGGCCCGGCCATGGTACCCAAGCCGCCGATTAGACAGTAGATAAGAATCTCAAAGGTTACATGGTAATCAGAAATCTCGGGGCTAAGAAAACCTATATAAGAAGCGTATAGGCCTCCGGCTAGGCCAGCAAAAAATACGCTAATTAAAAAAGATTGTAATTTGGTAAATAAGGTGTTAATTCCCAAAGATTCGGCCAATTCTTCATTTCCGCGCACAGCCAGGAAAGACCTACCAATCATAGAATTCACTATTCTCCTAATAATCAGCAAACTCAAAATTAGGAAGAAAAAGACCAGATAGTAATTGGCAGCCATGGTAGTAAAATTAATCTCTTTTCCAAATAGGAACGGAATAGGTGTGGGCCTGGGAATGCCCAGCAATCCCCTTACTCCTTCTGTAAGACTTTCCCAGTTTTCGATAATTACGGTAACGATGACATTGAAACACATCGTTCCTATCGCGTAGTATGAACCTTTGGTCCGAAAAGCAAGCAGACCGATGAAAAATCCAATGGCCACGGTTATAAAACAAGCCATAATTAGGGCCAGCCAGAAATTAACTCCTAACTTTAACATTAATAAACCGGTGCTATAGGCGCCAATTCCAAAAAAGGCTCCATGAGCTAAATTAACTTGTCCTGTATAACCCATAATAAGATTCATAGAAGCGGCGGCGATACCCCAAATACCGCACATGATCAAGATATGCAGAAAAAAACGGCTACTAACGAATAAGGGAATAGCGGCCATTACGATAATGAAGATAAAATAGCCCAAATTTCTGGAAATGAAATTATTAATTTTGGCTTGCTTCATTTAGCCCCGAAAAGCCCCGTTGGTCTTATGGCTAAAACAGTAACTAAAACCCCAAAAGAGAAAACTTCGTTATATGCGGTACTGATATAACCCCCACTCAGACTTTCCACTAAGCCTAAAATAAACCCGCCGATGATGGCCCCGGGAATACTCCCCATGCCGCCTAAAATAATAATTACAAAAGCTTTAAGGATAACCGGCCCCCCCATTCCTGGATAGACTAAATGGATAGGGGAAATTAAAGCGGCGGCTACGGAGGCCAAGCCGGTACCTAAAGCAAAAACGATCATGCGCACGCGATTTACACTAATTCCCATGAGCAAGGCGCCTTCGCGATCTTGGGCTGTAGCTTCTATAGTGGCGCCGATGGTAGTTTTTTTAATGAAGAGCTGCAGCAGAATAATTAACAGGATAGTAACGGCGATAATGATTATTCTTTGTAAGGTAATCGTGAGGCCCATTACTTGGAAGGTCTCATAATGAACCGGAGGAAATCTTTTAAAGTCCGGGCCAAAAATATGTAACGCCCCATCTACAAATATAAAAATTAGCCCAATAGCGGCTATAAAAGAATTTAAAGGAGATTCTTTGATCAAAGGCCGGTAAACTAAACGTTCTACTAACACTCCGATTCCAGCCAAGACGATCATGGCCAGCATCATGGCCAGCCAGTAATTGCATCCTATTTGGGTGGCCAAGAGAAATGTCAAATAAGCTCCGGCCATATACAAGGCCCCATGAGCAAAATTTGGAATATGTAATATTCCATATTCCAAAGTAAGTCCCAAGGCCACCAAGGAATAGATGCTGCCCAGCATTATGCCGTTTAAAACTTGCTGGATAAACAGAGCCATCTCGGCCTCATCTTTTTCCTTTGAATTTTTAGGGCAGGGCAAGGCTCTATCCCTGCCCCTGAATAAGATAACTTTAAAAGCTTATGCTCCTTATCTTGCCGCAGAGATAAGAAAATTATGAAGATAGTTAAATCTCACTTTGGCGTCCAAGTGGCTCCATATTTTTGGTACCAGGGGCGCGGATCAATATCAATTGGTTTACCAAATTTACCCTCATCTACTTCCATAGCGAAGTAACCGGATAGAAATTGTCCTTCTTTAGTCATGGTGTGAATGCCTCTGATAGCATGCTTGCCCACGGGTAACACCTGCGGCACTGCCTCCATTATTTTATAAACATCTGTAACAGTACCCGCTTTTTTCATGGCCTCGGCAAAAATATACATAACTTCATAATTGAAGGCTGATTCAGAAGTGGGAATAGTGTTAAATCTTTCTTTGTGCTTCTTGGAGTAATCTTGCATGAGCGGCAAGGGCATCATCCCGACAGGGCATACTCCCGCACTGGGGGAGATTAGTTTGAGCGGAGTTACTTTCTCCATTTCGTCCAGCTTACACTGCGAGCCCAGTATAAAACCGCCCTTGAAACCGAGTTCTCGCGCTTGCGATATAATCATGGCCGAAGGTTCTGAAGGACCATAAAGGAAGATACAATCTGGCTTGGCGGCCAAAACTTTCGTTAGGTAAGGATAAAAGTCCGTCACTTTTGCATAATCAGCCGGGGCATTAGCCACAATCTGACCACCTTTGTCTTTCCAGAGGACCTCGAAAATTTTTTCGGCCAGCTTACCTGATTCATGGGTACCGCAGAGCAGGGCCCCTTTCCGCCACCCTTTTTGCCAGCCCAGCTCGATTACTCCAGAATTATAAAAACCCATGGACATAGGTGCTTTGACCAATAATCTATTCCCCTGCTGCAATACCGCCGGATTATCAGTGTAGCCATGGATAATAAATTTTTCTTGTTCGTTAAACTTCAGCATTCCTAATATACCGCCAGCATGGGGACAAAAAATAAAAGGAGGTTTGTGCAACTCGATTAAGCGTCGGGCGTTGGTTACTGTATCTGCCGGTTTATAACGATCATCTAAGGCTATTACTTTAAAAGTATATTTTTTACCTCCCACGGTAATCCCGCCTGTGGCGTTTATCTCTTCTACGGCCATCTCTAACCCTTCTAAATTATTTCGCCCGTATTTGGCTGCTCCTCCGCTCAAAGGCCCGGTATAGCCTACGCTAATTACATCAGCAAAAAGCATAGAGAAATTGGCCACTGGGAACGTCAAGATAAAGATTATTAGAAAGTTTATAATTTTTAGAAATTTTTTCACTCTACCCATAATACTCCTCCTTTCTCATTTAAGATTTTTTATTATTCCTCTTTTTCTCTTCCTGGCCAGATAATAAAACCCAACAATTAATTACATTCTTGGGGCGAAATTATTAATGAGAGCATTAAATAAATGACATCTGCTGTTCTTAACCCCTCACCTCGGTACGAGTCGATTCCGACCTAACCCTCTCCCCACGCCTGTGGAGAGGGGAGGGTGAGGGGAACAAGTGTAAATATTTAATTGCTCCGAGTAAT
This sequence comes from Thermodesulfobacteriota bacterium, assembly GCA_049699975.1. GTDB lineage: Bacteria > Desulfobacterota > SM23-61 > SM23-61 > SM23-61 > CAZAGD01. The sequence goes on along the minus strand of JBNAWB010000122.1, from coordinate 4,280 downwards.
AACATGTTTGCCAAACAATTTCAAGTATAACTTACTGGGCAAATTAATCTACCACTGATTTACCTTCACTCACGCCCTGGGGAGCAAGCTTTGATACTCCCCAGCGCGGCAGAGCCGCAACCAAAAATTATCCCCCACATTCCTCCCTTTAGAGGCCATACCGCAATCCTCTTTTCGTGATGGCGAGCGCAGCGTGGGTCGCAAGGCGAGTAGGAGTTGCTTAACAAAATTTTAGAAGAGAAGGTAAAAAGGGAAGATTTAAAACTGCAATACCTAAGAAATAATTTCGATCTTTATTGACTTAAATAAATATTAATAAAGGCCTCCATATCTTGCCGGATAAAATCTGCTAAGGATAGAGAAGTGTTCTGTAAAAGAATATTCATATCTAAAAAAATTTCGGCGAAGGTACTTTTTTGAATTTCATGGCTTTCCCAGAATATTGCTTCATAGTTATTCTTTCCTAAAATACCCTGTTGGTAATTTTTATAAGCTATCTGGGTCTCATGAGCCAGGACAGCCTGGATTTTGTCCTTAATATAAGGAGTAATATCAAAAATAATTCTTTTGTGCCCGCCCCAGAAGTTTCCCCAAATGCTATAACCAAAAACATGGGTATTCTTTATTGGGCAGGCACGCAAGGCCCCCAAGCTAATCTGCGTGCACAGCAAATGGGTTTTATGCCTTTCGTAGGGCGCGGGAATAAAGATCACTTCTGGCATAAGGAAGTCTAAGATTTTTGTCAAGATTCCTTTCACTTGCCCAAATTTTGCCGGCAATTCTTTACTGTTAAATCTAAGAAAAAAGGCGCCTTTAGCTCGAAGCAGGCGCAGAGCTGATATTGCTTCTACCTCCCTTCTGCTAACCATTTGGGCATCGGAAATATGCTTATCTCTGCGCGGGCTACCTGCTCCGTCGGTGATATAAACTACAAATACCTGTTTCTTTTTTTCCGCCGCGCTCGCCATATAACCGCCGGCACCTAATACATCATCATCAGGATGCGGAGCCACGATCAATATATTTTCTTTTATTTGCTTATAATCTTCCAAATTTCGCCCTGTTTCCACAGGAGAAAAAAAGTCTTGAAGCGTGGCCATGTCATTCATAAAAAATTCTCCGGTAGATGAATTCTGTATTGAACCTTATTCTGCAATCCCTCCATTCCCATCTTCCTCCGGCAAGCCTTTATGGTTTGCTTATTTTCGGCAAGGGAAAAGCCCTTCCCCTACGTTTTTTAATCTTAAGGGAATACAATCTTCCCTAAAATAGCCGATCTTTCCGCACCGGTAGCCCCGGGTACATTTCCTGAAATTCCTTGTAAAGTAGCATCTGCTAAGAGAGCAAAGGCCACGGCCTCTTTGGCATCCCCATCAATACCCAGAGTATCTATAGTTTTTATGGGAATTGGTGGAAATAATTCTTTCATAAAGCTAAGCAGGGTTTTATTATGCATGCCTCCACCGGAAATGAAGACTTCATCTATTCTAAATTTGGGGAAAATATAATTTTTAAAAGCATCAAAAATCGAGATAGCTGTTAAATAGGTGGCGGTAGCGATGAGATCGGGCAAAGGTGCTTTCCTGGCGCCTCTGACGAACTCTTTTAAAAATACTTTCCCAAATGTCTCGCGCCCAGTAGACTTAGGAGGTTCTAAGCGGAAATAGGGATGTTGGCGCATTCGGTTTAAAAGCTCTTCTTGCACCTTCCCTTGGGCAGCTATTCTCCCTTGGTTATCAAATTTTTTCTTTCCTCTTGTATAAATAGATACCAAAGCATCGATAACCATGTTTCCGGGACCAGTATCGAAAGCAAGTACTTTCTCTAACTTTTCGGGCACTACTGTCACATTGGCTATGCCACCTATATTTACGAAGGCGCGTACCCGCCCTTTTTCCCGGAAGAGGACAAAGTCCGCCAAAGGGACTAAGGGTGCCCCCAAACCTCCGGCAGCTATGTCACCTGGGCGGAAATCGCATACCGTTAAAATTCCGGTGCGCGCTGCCATCACGGCTCCTTCTCCGATTTGCAAGGTAGAATTAATTTTCCCCCGAACCTGGCTAATATGGTAAACAGTATGCCCGTGGGAACCCAAGAAATCAATCTGCTTTGCTTGGTATCCGTATTGATGGAGAAATTTTAATACACGGGAAGCAAAAAATTCTCCTAAGATAAAATTCATTTCACATATTTCTTCCGCTTTAGCTGCGTTAAGTTCCAAGATTCTTTTCCTAAGTTGGCGGGGGTAAGGGTAAGAATTAAAGGCTAAAAGTTTTATTTTTGTGGCCAGGTCGCGGCCGGATATTTCTACTAAGGCCAGGTCCACACCATCCCCAGATGTGCCCGACATGAGGCCTAAGGCTATTCTCTTTTTCTTTTCCTGGATGCGCCCTATTCTTGTCCAAGCAGCTCTTTCCATGATTCCTTCTTTTTCCTGATTAAATTCCGCGCTTCTTGAGCACTACATCCTCTCTGGCCCATGATCAAGGCTATTTTAGGTTCGTAATCAGCTTTTCGCAACAATTCTTTGGCCTGCTTTGCTGAGCAATGGAGAATTTGGGCGACAATTATTTCGGCCCTTCTCTTCAATTTTTGGGAAACAGGCCTGACTTCTATCATTAGGTTGCGGTAAACTTTTCCTAAAAGAATCATGGCTCCGGTAGAAATCATATTCAACACCAGCTTGGTCGCTGTTCCAGCTTTTAGGCGAGTCGAACCAGCAATTATTTCCGGACCAACTACCGGATTAATTAATATCCCTTTTTTAAAAGGAAGGACGGGATGAAGCTGACAGGTAATAAAAATGCAGCGCGCCCCCCGCTTATATGCTTCGCCTAAAGCGGCGCGCACAAACGGGGTTGTGCCCGAAGCACTTATACCGCAAACCACATCTTTTTTTCCAATTTTTGCTTTTCTTATCGCACGCACTCCTGCTGCTTGATCATCTTCGGCACCTTCTACCGCTCTCCAAAGCGCTTTTCGGCCTCCCGCAATAATGGCCTGTACCTTGGCCAAGGAGACATTAAATGTAGGCCCACACTCCACAGCATCCAACATGCCTAAGCGACCACTTGTTCCAGCACCCACATAAAATAATCTTCCCCCTTGTTTAAGAGCATCATGAACTATCTCCATAGCCCGAGCGATTTTAGGAAGTTGAGTATGTATGGCTAAGGCAACCTTTTGATCCTCACGATTCATAATCTCGGCTATCTCTAAAGCAGATGCCTGGTCAATATTCATCGATGCCAGATTGACTTTTTCCGTTAACGCCGCCATTTCTGTCTCTTGGTTCATGTTCCCAGTGATCATTGTTCTTTGCCTTTTGCCTCCTGCCCCTCGCTTCTTGCTTCATGTTCCACGCTTCCTGCTCATTCCCCTGCTTTTTATATTCCTTCCTCCAATAACTCTTTTCCTAACGCATAAGCTTCAGCCAAAGCAGTGGGGTGCTTGATAATTTCTCCTTTTTCATCGATTTTCTGGTAAAGGAGCGATTTATAAAAAATCATATCCAGGGCATCAAAAAAATATTTCATGGTTAAGAGTGGGCCATCGAAGACTTTATTTCCTCGCGACCCACCTACAGCCAGAAAGACACCTTTGCGGTGGGGTTTATTCGGTGATATGGATTGTTTTAATAGATATTTTTTTGCCCAAAAGGCCTGACAACGGTCAATAAATGCCTTAGTATGGGCACTTACCGCATAGAAGAAAATGGGGGAAGCAAGGGCGACTACATCGGCTTCGGCAAGCTTATCATAAAGAGGCTGCATGTCATCGGGAATGGGACATTTTCCATCTTTTTTACACGCATATATTTCTAAACATGGGCTAATCTTTAATTGGCGCAGAAAAATTTCTTCCACTTCCCCTCCAGCCTCGCGGCAACCACGGAGAAGCTCTCTCAATAAAAGATCAGTATTTCCATCTCGACGCGGACTCCCGTAAATACCCAAGACTTTCATTTTCTCCTCCTTATTTTTATAAACCTTAGCAAACTACTTCTATCCTGCCAAGAGGGAAAAATTCTGACCATCGATCAGTTTTTTAGAAAATAGCTTAGTATGAATTCCATGATTAGCCCATTAAACTTTCCCTTCACCTCGGTAAGAGTCCATTCCGTTTTTCCCTCCTGGTCGAGTTTTAACGAGTCTCTGCGTTGAGACTGTATCGCACCCTCTTTCTGGTCATGGCGAGCGACTCCGCACTTGAGGCGGGGGAGCGTGGCCATCTCTTTAATTTCAAGGTGTTACGAGATCGCCACGGTCGCTAAGCTCCCT
>JBNAWB010000121.1:0-10982 GCA_049699975.1 Thermodesulfobacteriota bacterium | reverse complement strand
AGAAGAGTACTTAAAAGCAAGCGAGAAAAAGTATCGAGAATTAGCCAATCTTTTACCCGGGATTGTCTTTGAAGCAGATGAGACTGGAAAGATCACCTTTGCCAGCAAGAAAGCTTTTGAGATCATGGGTTATTCTCCCCAAGACCTCGAAGAAGGGCTCAATGTTTTTCAATTTATAGCAATCAAGGATGTGGAGAGAGCAAAGGAATTATTTGCCGATGTCTTAAAAGAAGAAAAGAATAATCTCTTATTCACTCTGATTAAAAAAGATGGGAGTAGATTTCCGGCTCTAATTCATACCCGGCCTATTTTTAAGGATGGATTTCCGGCAGGTTTACGGGGGATAGCAGTAGATATAACAGAGCTGAAAAGGACCGAAGAGAAGCTGCAGGAAAAAGAAGCAACAGCCCGCCAATTAGCGGAAGAAGCGCGGAAGCTGGCTAAGGAAAACGAAGTAATCGCCGAAATTGGCAGAATTATTAGTTCAACATTAAAAATAGAAGAAGTCTATGAAGGTTTTGCAAAGGAAGTTAGAAAATTGATTCCTTTTGATAAGATTTCCATAAATATTGTGGATTTTGAAAATAATACAGTTACTTTGCCTTATGTGACCGGAAAGCCTGTAGCTGAGCGTAATGTAAAAGATGTTTTTCCATTGGCCGGATCTCTTACAGAAGCAGTGATTAAACAGAAGAAAGGAATAATCTTTCATCCAGTTAATGAAGATGAGGTTGCCTCTCGTTTTCCAGGGCATTTGCCTGTTTATCGAGCTGGTCTGCGGTCGGCAATGATGGTTCCTTTAATTTCCAGAGGTCAGGCCATAGCCACTATGAATTTTATCTCTGAGTCTGCCAATGCTTATACGGAGGAATATCTGCGCTTAGCGGAAAAGGTTGCTAATCAGATAGCAGGAGCAGTTGCCAATGCCCAACTTTACAAGGCTTATGGCCAAACCCTTACGGCTTTGGAGAAAAGTGAAAAGAAAGCTCGAGCTTTGGCCAAAGAGAATGAAATTATAGCTAATATTGGGCGGATCATAAGCTCTACTTTGGATATTAATAAGGTTTATAAGTCTTTTGGCGAAGAAGTCCACAAAGTAATTCCTTTTAATAGAATTGCCATAACTCTTATCGATTATGAAAGAAGGGTCTCCCATACGGCATATCAGGCTGGGGTTTATGTTCCAGGTCGGGGGCCAGAGGATGTATTCCCCTTGCAAGGTTCTTTTACCGAAGAGGTAATGCGGCAAAGAAAGGGAGTGCTCATTCATTCTGAGAATGGGAAAGAATTAATTCGCCGCTTTCCGGGGCTTGCTCCTGTCTGGAAAAGTGGTTTTCGGTCGTTTATAGGCATTCCTTTAATTTCGCAAGGTAAAGTTATCGGGGTGCTCCATATTTATTCCTTAAAAACCAATGCTTATCAAGAAGCTCAGTTAGATTTTGGGCAGAGGGTTGGTAATCAAATTGCTGGTGCTATAGCTAATGCCCAACTTTTTGCTGAGCACGAACGTTTAGAAAAAGAGAGAATGGCTCTGGAGGAACAATTCCGGCAAGCACAGAAGATGGAGGCTGTAGGCCGTCTGGCTGGGGGAATTGCTCATGACTTTAATAATTCTCTGACCATGATTAAAGTAGCTGCTCAGCTGGCGGAGATGGATATGAACGGAGACAATTCCCTGAAAGAGAAACTAAATATCATCATAGAGGCTACGGATAAATCTGCCAATCTTGCTCGTCAGCTTTTAGCTTTCAGCCGCAAGCAAGTAATGGAGATGAAAGTAATTGACCTGAATCTTCTTTTAAAAGAACTGGATAAGATGCTGCATCGGGTAATAGGAGAAGAAATTGAAATCAATTATTCGCTTGCTGAAGATTTAAAGAAAGTCAAAGTGGACCCGGGCCAAATAGAACAGGTTATTTTGAATTTAGCTCTGAATGCCAAAGATGCTATGCCCAATGGAGGGAAATTGGTTATAGAGACGGCCAACGTAGAACTGGATGATTCTTATGTGCGCCTCCATAAAGGGATAAATCCTGGGCAGTATGTTTTGCTTTCCGTAAGTGACACGGGTATAGGGATGACACCCGAAGTGAAGGAACATATTTTTGAGCCTTTTTTTACGACCAAAGCCAAAGGCAAGGGAACTGGGTTGGGATTGTCTACTGTTTATGGGATTGTCAAACAGAGTGGCGGGCATATCTGGGTTTACAGTGAGCCTGGTAAAGGGGCCACTTTCAAAATTTATCTTCCTGCTGTGGATGAGCCTGCGGAGGAGATAAAAAGAAGGGAAACGGAAGCTCGTATCCCCATGGGAAAAGAGACAATTCTCATAGTTGAGGATAATGAGGAAGTGCGTAAATTAGCTGGGCAGATTTTGGAGAGATTGGGTTATCGAGTAATCAGTACTGGTGAAGGTAAGGAAGCTTTAGATGTTTGTGACAAGTATAAAGATCCAATCCATTTGTTGCTAACTGATGTGGTCATGCCCGGAATGAGTGGGCGCAATTTAGCAGAAGCCATTGCGATATTACGTCCCGAAATAAAGGTTTTATATATGTCAGGTTATCCCGATGAAGTGATCGCTGATTTGGGAGTATTAAAACCAGGAATAAATTATCTCCATAAGCCCTTCACCGTAGAAAGCTTGGCCAAAAAGGTGCGCGAAGTTCTGGATGAGAAAAAATAAAAAATCCTTTAGGTTTAAGAGCTATCTTTCTAATTTCCCTTTGGCCAGTATAATAGTTTAAGCATTTGAATAAGGGCTGTATCTCTTTCTTTGACCTTTTCCTCCCATTTGGCTTTAGCATCAAAGAATCCTCGGCCGCTTTTTAACCCCTTTTCCCCGCGCTCTATTTTTTCCTTGAGGCGGTGTGGAGGTTCGAGAGAACTATTAATCTCTTTAAAAAGATTTTGGGCCACTTTAAACCACAAATCTAAGCCACCCAAGTCGCAAATTTCTAAGGGACCCATACTGGCTAAACGGAGGCCCATACTCCCTTTTACCGCCAAGTCAATGTCTTCAGCACTGGCTATCCCCATTTCCCAAAGAGACCAAACCTCTCGAATGAGAGCCATCTGAATTCGATTAACTAAAAAACCAGGAATCTCTTTGGCAACCCTGATAGGTATTTTATTTATCTTTTTTAACAAAGCATAAGTTACATTAGCAGTCTCCGGCGAAGTATTATTCCCACATACGATCTCAACTACGGGAACTAAATGAGGAGGATTGAACCAGTGAGTGATAACTACTTTACCCTCTCTTTTCACTCCCGAACCAAAATCGCTAATAAGTAACGATGAGGTATTGCTCGCCAAAATGGCGTGCTTAGGACTATAAAGATCAAGGTCTTTAAATATTTTTCTTTTTAATTCTAAATCTTCCAAGACTGCTTCGATAACAAAATCAGCTTGCTCAACCGCTTCTTTTAGATTGGAATTGGTATTGATTCTGGATAAGGTTGCGTTTATAACTTCTTGGGAAATTACCTTATGTTCCTGAAGCATCTCTAAGTTGCTTTTTATATTAGCGATAGCCTTATCTAATATTGTTTCATTAAGATCGTTTAAAGTTACTCGATAACCACCTAAGGCATAAGCCAAACCAATCCCATGGCCCATCAGTCCAGCTCCCACTACAGCAATATTTTTAATATCTCCTACTTGCATTTAAATCAACCCTCCTGATTTTGTAGGAAAATTTAAATTTACTCCTATTGTATCCTATCAGAATTTATTGAACATCTATTATTAATGAGAGCAAATTATGTTTTACACCATAACCTAGGGGTTACTAAGAGAAGTCCAGTCACGAGGCAATCTTAAAGCGAGATGGCCACGCCCTTCGGGCTCGCCATGACAGCTTTTCTAAGAAAAAGAGTAAACCATTTGCTGCTCCCATCAATATCTTGGAATAACCTACTAACCTAAGAAAAAGGGGGGTAAAGAGCTTGTAGACGCCTTTACCCCCTCGGCCAATTAATTATTTACACCTTGGGTTCCCGGTTTCCCCAGGTGGAATCGCTCCTTTTTCTGCTGGAATCATAGTCGGTTTACCCACAAAGGGGAATTTGTAATAGGGATTCGGTCCAGGAATAACTTCGGCAACCGAGATGGGGGTGATGACTTGATGGTCGCAAGCCCTCATGGTCATTCGGCCCACCAGAGCATCGTAGCTCATCCCTTCCCAGGCCTTTATGACCGCTGCGGCATCCACAGACTTAGCCTTTTTAATTGCTTCGATCATAAACATGAAGGCCTGGTAGGATTTGCCGATCAGCCAGGCCGGATAAGGATGGTTCGGATCTATTTTTCTTTTTGTCCATCGTTCGATAAAGGCCTTATTCTGGGGTGTGTCCTCGGTCAGCATATAGATTTCCACGGTGATATTTCCCACCGCAGCATTCCCAATGGCCGGCAGGGCATTGGTGTCCGTGAGATAATAACTTCCCACCTTAGCTTTTAATCCCAATTCCGCCCCTTGTTTAAGCAAAACCAGAAGGTCCGCTCCCCAGTTCCCGGTAATTAAGACCTCGGCTCCCGAGGAAATAATCTTGCTAACATATGGTCCCATGTCCTTCGTGCCCACAGGATGATAATCCTCTCCTACCAACTGCCAATCAGGTTTAAACTTGTTCATAGCTTTCTTAAAAGCATTGGCCACATCATGGCCGAAGGCATAGTCCTGGCAGAGGATGTAATATTTTTTAAACGGGGTTCCCGCAAAATAAGCGGCCAGCGCCCCCGACTGCTGTCCGGTGCTCAAAGCAACGCGGAAATGATAGGGAGAGAATTCTTTCCCGGTGAGTTCATCGCCTGCCGCTCCATAATTCAGCATGATGATTTTTTCTTTTTCGGCCACTTGGGACATTGCCTTGGCCACATGAGTCCCCGTCCCGGTCATGATAAACTTTACCTTCTCTTCGGCAACATAGCGGGAGACCTTGCGAGCTGCCACGTCGGGTTTGAGCTGACTATCGTCATAAAACATTTTGATGGGCCGCCCCAATAAACCACCGGCCGCGTTGATCTCCTCCACGGCAAAGCGGATCCCCAATTGATACCGGTCCCCGATATCCTTCATAACGCCGGAGAGTGGATCGAGGGCCAGCATGGGAATGGGCTCAGCTGAATTTCCTGCCGCGGGAATTCCCCAAGCCAACAAAAGCCAAAATACGACTATGAATTTCCAATAGACCTTACTGTTCATGCCAACCTCCTTGCTATCGGGAAAGTTTTTTATACCTCCTTTCTCCCCTTCCCGAGAGGGGAGCAGGAGGAAGAAACAAAACACCCATTAAATCATTTGCACCGCGGATTTCCGGTCTCCTGGGGAGGAACTGCTACCTTTTCCATAGGGATCATGACTGGAGTTCCGGCAAAGGGAAAAGGAAAAAGCGATGATTTAGCCTGGATTTCGCCTATGGGGCCGTTCATCAAAACTTGATGGTCGCAGGCCCGCATGATCTGCTTCCCAACAAGGCTGTCGTATTCCATTCCTTCCCAGGTCTTGATGATGGCTTCTGCCTCGAATGATTTTGCCTTCTTGATGGCTTCGAAAAGGAACATAGCTCCATTATATCCATAGCCAATATTTGATGTAGGCCAAGGATGTTTTGTATCCTTGTATTTCTTATGCCACTTTTCCAAGAAGGCTTTATTTTTCGGTGTGTCGAGGGTAGGAAGGTAGGTGCTCATCACAAAACTGCCAATTGCGGCTTCTCCCACGTTGGGCAATTGAATGTGGTCATCCAAGAAATAGGTGGCGTAACGAGCCTTAACGCCCATCTGCGCTCCCTGTTTCATTAGCACTTCTATGTCGGTACCCCAGTTTCCGGTATAAATAATCTCTGCCCCGCTGGCCAAGATCTTGGTAATATAAGGGCCAAAATCCTTGGTGGCTAAGGGATGATAATCTTCTCCAACGATTTTCAGGTCAGGCATAATGCTTTTAGCGACTCGTTTAAAATCCTCGGCGACGGCATGACCAAAAGCATAGTCCATATTGATGAGATAAAACTTTCTCCATGGTTTGGTCTTAAAAAATTCCACATATGCCCGGGAGCGGTTCCCCGTAGTGAAACAAGTGCGGAAGAAATAGGGATTGAAATCTTTTCCGGTTAGGAAATCTGACTCTGCCCCAAAGGTTACAAAAATTACTTTATTCTTCTCAGCCACATCCATCAGGGCCCGTGCTACAGCAGTAGAACTAAGCTGGAAGATAAATTTGGCTTTATCTTCCAGGATAGCTTTTGTAGCCTTCCGAACAGCAACGTCTGGTTTAAGCTGGCTGTCTTCCGGTAATAATTTGATTTTTTTCCCCAGAAGACCACCAGCAGCATTGATCTCGTCCACCGCAAACTGTGCTCCCATAACGGAGCGCTCGCCGATATCCTTGAAAGCCCCAGATAGGGGATCCAGCATCACAATGTTCACTGTATCTTGGGCTTTTATGGAAGTAGGCCCAAAGATCGATAAAAGGAATATTAAAAAAAGATATCCGGCTATTTTCATCAAGCGAATCATACTCCTTTCCCTCCTTACAGTGTAATCTGAGCAGGCGGTCAATTACCCCCCACTCCTCTTAATTGGCAGCTGCTTTATGAAAAGTGGGTGCCCGCTCTCATTTGCTTAGAATCTTCTCTTCTCCTCTCTTTCATTCAGGGAGATCGTCAACCAAATTTCTTGTTTAACTCCATGATTACCCCTCCTTTCTCAATGCTGCCATCCATGTGGCCGCCTTTTCTTTTAATCTCGCCTATCAAACTTCCAAATATTTCTGTCGAACTTCCTGGGCTTCCTTAAGTTCTTGCCTCGTTCCCTGAAAGACGACTTTCCCTTTGGCCATGACATAGATCCTTTCAGCCAGGCGTAAAGCAACTCTCATATTCTGTTCTACTAAAAGGATGGGAATGCCATGCTGATGAATTTCCTTTATCACCTCCTCCACAGTCTCTACGATTTTAGGAGCCAGGCCTTCTGTGGGCTCGTCAATCAATAGAACTTCGGGGTTCCCCATAAGAGTCCTGGCAATGGTCAACATCTGCTGCTCCCCGCCCGATAAATGCCTCCCTTTCTGCTTGTCCCTCGCTTCCAAAGCCGGAAAGTATTGATAGACTTTTTCAATTGTCCATCCTCCCTCTTTACTTTTCTGCCCCGGCTTTATGCCCATGATTAGGTTTTCTCTAACTGTTAAAGTGGGAAATATCCGACGATCTTCAGGAACAAATCCCACGCCCAATTTGGCGATTTCATGGGGAGGAAAACCAGTTATCTCTTGCCCTTTGAAAAGCACTTGACCCGACTTTGGTTTGACAAAACCAATGATGGATTTCAAGGTAGTGGTTTTTCCAACTCCATTCCGGCCCAGCAGGCAAACGATTTCTCCGTGATCAATTCCCAGGGAGACACCCTGGAGAATATGACTTTGCTCGTAAAAAGTATTTAAATCTTTAATCTCCAGCACCATGGACTATTCCTCCTTCTTCTCTTCCCCCAAATAGGCATCTTTCACCCGCTGATCCTTGCGAATCTCTTCCGGTGGCCCTGAAGCTAAAACCTTCCCATAATAGAGCACGGATATCCGATCAGCCAGGCTAAAGACGACGTCCATGTCATGTTCCACGATAATCAGCGTTTTCCCCTCGGTGACTCGCTCAATGAGTTTAACCGCTTCCCTTGTTTCTTCCATGGACATTCCCGCCGTAGGTTCATCCAGGAGAATCAGTTCTGGATTCGTGGCGATTGTTAACCCGATCTCTAAGGCCCTTTGAGCCCCATGATCGAGTTCTCCGGCAATGTCGTTTTTTCTCTCCAGAAGGCCTATCTCGCTAAGAATTCGCTCTGTTTCTTCATTAATCCCATTCATCTTCGAGAGGCGCGAGAATAGATTGTAGCGAATCTTATTCTTAGACAAAACAGCGTTGCGCACGTTTTCGAAGACCGTCATCGTCCTAAAGATGTTGGTAATCTGGAAAGATCGCGCCATACCCATGCGGTTAAGCCAAAAAGGATTTTTTCCAGTGATATCCTGACCCTTAAAAAAAATTTTTCCCCGACTGGGCCGGTATTTGCCGGTTATGAGATTAAATAGCGTACTCTTCCCAGCGCCATTGGGTCCAATAATGGCATGGCGCTCACCCTCTCGTATCCCGAGATTGATACCAAAGAGAACCTCCAGGCCCTCAAAGTCTTTATAGATTTCCTTCAATTCGAGAATATATCTTTGACGATCGGCCCTTTCGGCCATCCCCAGTCCTCCTTATCTCTTTTTAAAGATTCCCAGAATGCCCTGAGGCGCAAGGATGACGATGACGACAAAGATCATCCCAAAAATTAGTTCCCACCGATCCGTGAAGCTACTCAGATATTCAGAAAGATACACGAAAATTCCCGACCCAAGCAAAGGACCCCAGAAATATCCCGTTCCCCCAATAAAAGCCATGAAGAGGACACTCGTGGACATACCCAAATCAATAGTGCTAGTGGCAATGAACTCCTGGAATTGGGCATAGAGGGCCCCCGATATTCCGGCAAAAAATCCCAACATAGTTAATAGAATGAGCTTAGAAGCGGATACATTGAAACCTATAAATTTAGCCCGCTCTTCATTGGACTTTATACTTCGGAGTACATTTCCCAGCGGAGTTTTTGTGTAATGCCAACAAATAAAAAAGCAGATCGCAACTATACCCAATGAAAGGTAATAAAAATTTGCCGGATCTTTCATAGAAATCCCCAGGAAGTCCGGCTTGGGGAATTTGCCAAGTCCGTCATCCCCGCCCGTAACTTCGCGCCATTTCCAGACCACTGCCCAAACGAGCTGATTAAAAGCTAAGGTCAAGAGGGCAAAATAAGTTCCGCTCAACCTTACTAAAAAAGCCCCGAGGATGAAACCCATGAGTCCAGCTACCAGCCCTCCCAGAAGAACTCCGCTTATAAAAGAAAGGCCTTTTATGTGTAGCCATGCCAAAGCCGAGGCATATGCTCCCACTCCAAAGTAAAGGGCATGGCCAAAGGAAAACATCCCTCCTTCATTGAAGAGCATTTTCCAGGTCATGGCAAAAAGGGCCAAGATGATAATTTCCGTGACCATACGCAATTGAAATTTGGGTAAAACATACGGAAAAAGGATGATTAAAGCGGCTGAAACAATCGCAATTGAAAGGTAAAAGTTCTTCTTTCCCATGACGACTCCTCTATGCTTTCTCCCCAAAAAGTCCCGAAGGCTTGATGATCAAGATTACGGCCATGAGTAGAAAAGCGAAAACAATAGCCAAACGAGGAATGAAAAGGATGCCAAAAGACGAAAGTTGTCCGATAAGGAATGAAGCCACAACCGCTCCCAGCAAACTTCCCAGCCCGCCAGTAACTGTGACGATGAAACAATCCGTTAAAATCTCTAAGGCCATACCCGGGTAAGTACTAATAAAAGGTCCAGCAATGACCCCGGCCAGTCCGGCCAGCCAAGTGCCGATGCCCATGACCAGCATGAAAACTTTATGGGTGTTAGTACCCAGGGCGCTGACCATATCCCGATCAGCAACCGCCGCCCGCACTGTAATCCCCAGGCGAGTCTTCATCAAAATATAGAATAAAAAACCTAAGATGAGGATCGAAAAGAAAAGAATGAAAAAACGGTAAGCCGGGTAGACATTGCCTAAGATCGTGACAGAGCCAGAAAGGATGGGTGGGATCGGAACACGTAAAGGCGCCGTTCCCCAAATCCATTTCACCAACTCGTTGATGACGAAAAGAATGCCGAAAGTGATTACGAATTCCTGCACATGGCCAGCAGCGTGAACCCTCCGCAGGAGTAAACGCTCCATTAAGATTCCCAGAAGGCCAACCAGGATAGGGCAAACAACCAAACCTATCCAAAAATTCCCCACCATTTTTAGCATCTGATAGGAAAAATATGCCCCGAGCATATAGAAGGAGACGTGGGCAATGTTCAGAACATTCATCATCCCAAACACTAAAGTTAGGCCAGCGGAAACCAAAAAAAGTAAACAGCCATAGACGATTCCATGCAATGCTTGAATAATAAAGGTGTTTAAAAGGGATTCCATTTAACTACTCCTTTTCAAAATGGAAAATTTTTCTCTTCAGGATAATATCCAATCTATTCCGGAGTGTAAATAATCATTAAACATTTCACTTCTTTATCCCCATGGCAAATTCCATAGTGGGGAATAGAGCCATCAAAATATAGACAGTCCCCTTCTTCGGCGATAAGTACTTGGTCGCCATAAAAAAATTTCATCACTCCTTCCAAAACGAATAACATTTCTTCCCCATTGTGTTGGAAGATGGTATTTTGTTTCGGTTTTACCGGCAGCGTCAAAATATATGGATCCATATGTTTATTGCGAAAGTGATGGGCTAAAGTTTGGTAGGCGTAGCCAAAAATTGTGCCGTCACGGGCTATAACCTTTCTTTCATTTTTTTTAACTAAGGAAATGCGCACATTATTTTCTTCTACCTCGCCAAAAATCTCCGAAATAGAAATTTTTAATGCTTTGGCGATACTGATGAGTGTAGAAACTGGCGGAGCCTTTTTCGATCTTTCAATTTTAGAAAGGTAGCCGCGGGTAAGGCCGGCTTTTTGGGCTAACTCTTCTAAAGTAAATCCTTTATTGGTTCTGAATTTTTGGATTCTTTTCCCCAGCTCGGATTCCCGAATCATTTTTTTCCATCGCCTTTCTTAATTCTGGACAAAATCTTGTTTCCCATTGGGAAACATTTATGCACAATACGGAAACGCTGTCAAGGAAAATTTTTGCAGATCTGCAATAATATTTAGGACGCAGATCTACGCAGAAAATACAAGATTAAATTTTCAAAAAATATCCAAATAATCCCTCCTCCCCTCCCTTTAGAAAAGGGATAATAAACTCCCCTCTTTTCTAAAGAGGGGACGGGGAACTTATAGAACGCAGATGAACGCAGATTTTCAGGATTAAAGTTATTATAAAATCTCC
>JBNAWB010000120.1:0-11129 GCA_049699975.1 Thermodesulfobacteriota bacterium | reverse complement strand
CCGCCCGTACCTATGAAAGAATAAGGGCCTCATTTTAATGAGCCTCTCCCCCTCCGGCCTGAATTAAGCTGAAATTTAAAAAGTGATCAACGGCCAGGGAAAAACACTGACCGTCGAGCCCTTTTTAATTTCTACCTAATTCGCCTAGTCTCCTCCGGCCCCTCTTTAGAAAAGAGAGGAGCAGAGAAAGGGGGATAGGTTTAGATTGTGACCATTGGTCAGAATGTAGAAGGCAAGGGCTTGTCCTTGGCTGTATTCGGCTTGCCCTCCAAATTGATAGAAATTTTAAATCCGCCTGCCCATTGGGGAACCTTGGGGGGACTTTATACATCTTCTGTTCCCGCCGCTACTTGCTCATTCCTGCCCCTCTGCCCTATTTCGATTTAGTCTCGCCGAGGTGCGTAATAGATTAAGGCATTATTTATTCTGTTCTCTTTTACATCAAGGCCACAATAGACTTTTTGGCTAAATCAAGGTAAGGAGAAGGAATGATGCCGATCTGTAAAGTCGCAAAGACCGCAATAATGAGGACAATTATTAAAGCTGGCGCAGGTTCCAGCTTGGTTAGCTCTTTCTCGGCTGGGCGCATATACATCATTACCGTTACCCGTAAGTAGTAATAAACAGAAAGGGCACTGTTCAAAACGCCAATAATAGCTAACCCGATATACCCGGCCTTGACCGCCGCACTGAAGATGTAAAATTTGCCCACGAACCCGGCTGTGGGTGGAATCCCAGCCAAAGAAAACATAAAAATGGCCATGGCTAAAGCTAACAGCGGATATTTAGAGGCTAAGCCACTATAGTCACTAATATTGATATTCTCTTCCCCTTTTCGGCCGTAAAGGATGACTACCGCAAAAGCGCCCAAATTCATAAACGCATAAGCCAGTATATAATACAGAATACTCGCTACCCCCAATTCATTCGCCGCCACCATAGCCACGAGAATGTATCCCGCATGGGCGATACTGGAGTAGGCGAGCATGCGCTTTATATTTTTTTGGGCAATGGCCACGATGTTCCCCAAAGTCATAGTTAATACAGCCAAAATCCACAGCACCCAGCTCCAGTCTGTCTGCAAGGCAGAAAGGGCATAGAGGAAGACCCGTAAAAAGGCGGCAAAGCCCGCTGCTTTTGGCCCCACGGACATGAAGGCCGTGATGGAAGTGGGCGCTCCTTCATAAACATCGGGAGTCCACATATGAAAAGGAACAGAGGCTACTTTAAATCCGAACCCCACAACGAGCAAAGCCATACCGATGAGCAACAAAGGGTCTGGAAGAGCTGGGATTTTACTGACCAAATCGTATATCTTCTTTAAGTTAGTCGTGCCGGTAGCTCCATAGATTAGAGCTATTCCATAAAGTAAGAAACCGGAAGAAAAAGCCCCTAATAGAAAATATTTTAACGAGGACTCATTGGCTTTTGGTTGCTGGCGGAAAAAACCGGCCAATACATAAATAGAAAGGGAAAAGGTTTCTAATCCCAAGAAGATGATAATTAAATCAGCGGCCGCCGCCATGAGCATCATGCCCACCGCGGCAAATAAAATTAAAGCATAATATTCCCCATAGTCAAACCCTTCTTCTTGCAAATAGCGAATGGACATTAAAATAGTCAGGGCGGCGGTGATCAAAAAAATTATTTTAAAGAACAGGGCATAGTTATCCAAGATAAGCATATTTTGAAAGCCATATTCTTGTTTCCCCCAAAGGGCAAAAGCATTAAGCAAAGCCCCCAGAATTCCTGCCAAGCTGAGATAGGGGATAAGCACCTTACTTCTCTTCCTGGCCCCAAAGCTGAGCAGAAGTAAAATCATCGCCGTAATAGTTAAAATTAATTCCGGGCCGATAACGCTCCAGTTAATTTGGGGAATGACTATCTTCATGAAAATTTCCTCCACCAATTTCCTATAACTCTAATTAATTTCCTTGCCTCTCCGCTACTACCAAACTCCCAGATTGAGCCATTTTCTCACCTGCCTGGTATTTAGCTTGCACCTGCACCAAGTAATTTTTGACTGTAGGCTCCATGCGGCTCAAAAAAGTTTGCGGATAAAGGCCGATCCAAACTATAAATAAAGTGACGCTACTTAAAACCAAAATTTCTCGGGCCGAAAGATCTTTAAGAACTTTGTTTTCCGGTTTAGTTAATTCGCCAAACATCACCCGTTGAAACATCCAAAGCATATAGGCTGCGGCCAGAATTATGCCTGTAGCAGCTAAAATGGCATAAACAGCCTTAGCCTTAAAGGTACCCACCAAGATTAGAAATTCTCCTACAAATCCGTTTAAGCCTGGCAGGCCAATAGAAGAAAGAGTGACTACCATGAAGAAAGCGGCAAAGATGGGCATTTGTTTCCACAGGCCGCCAAAATCCTCGATCATCCGTGTGTGCCTACGTTCATAAATCATGCCCACAAGAAGAAAGAGAGCCCCGGTAGAGAAGCCGTGATTGAGCATTTGCAGGATCCCTCCTTCAATCCCTTGCACATTTAAAGCAAAAAGCCCTAACATGACAAAGCCCAAGTGAGAGACAGAAGAAAAAGCAATCAAGCGTTTGAGGTCTTTTTGAACTAAACAAACCAGGGCCCCGTAAATTATGCCAATTATGGCTAAAATAGAAACTAAGGGGATTAATTGGTAAGAGGCATTGGGGAAGAGGGGAATACTAAACCGCAAAAAGCCATAAGTACCCATCTTTAAGAGCACAGCTGCCAACAAAACTGATCCCACTGTAGGAGCTTCGGTATGCGCATCTGGCAACCAAGTATGGAAGGGAAACATAGGCACTTTAATAGCAAAAGCTACGCCAAAGGCCAAGAATAACCAAAATTGGAGAGACAGAGGAACTGACCATTTATAAAGTTCTAACAAATCAAAGGTATACTTGCCAGTGCCTGCTCCGTGCTGAAAATATAGAACTAAAATAGCCACCAACATGAGCACACTGCCCGCCATGGTGTAAATGAAGAATTTAATGGCCGCATAGACCCGGCGCTTGGGGTTACCCCAAACACCAATGAGCAGATACATGGGAATAAGCATTGCTTCCCAAAAAACATAAAAAAGGAAAAGGTCTAAAGCTACGAAAACCCCGATCATCCCTGTCTCCAAAAATAGAAGACAGATCATGAATTCTTTAACTTTATCCTGGATGTCCCGCCAGCAAGCTAAAACAGAAATTAAGGTGAGAAAAGTGGTTAAAAGTACCAAGAATAAGGAAAGGCCATCGATACCCAAAAAATAGCTCATGCCATACTCGGGGATCCAAGGGGCTTTTTCAACGAACTGCATGCCCGGAAAATCAAGGCGGAATCCCCAAAACAAAGGAAGAGAAAAGATGAACTCCAAGAGGGCAACTATTAAAGTTACCCAGCGGATGGTTTCTTTCTTTTCCTTATTAATAAATAAAATAATCACCGCCCCTAAAAGAGGGAAAAAGGTGATCAAAGTAAGGATAGGAAAATGGCTTTCACTCATCAACCGCACTCCTTTTAGAAATGGCTCATTGGCTCCTTAAATTCTTTTACTTCCAATTTTATTTAGTAATTCCTACACCTCATGGTTACTTGCCAAAATAGATAATATAGCCAATTATCAAAACCACCCCGATTAAAATAGAGAGGGCGTAGCTTTGCACATAACCAGTTTGCAATCTCTTAAAAATTTCACTTCCCCCGCGGAAGAGCGCAGCTATCCCATTTACTGTTCCATCTACGATCAGGTCATCGAATATGCGCCACAAGAAAACCGCAAACTGAATCAGGGGGCCGACAAAGAAAAAGTTATATATCTCGTCCACCCAATATTTATTAGCAATCAGTTTGTAGGGAACCGCAAATTGGCTGGCCATTCGGGCGGGTAATTGGGGCTCCTTGATGTACATCCGGTAGGCCAGTAGGATGCCTAAACCAGCAATCCCCATGGAGATGATCATCATGGCTATTTCTAATCCTACAGAATGATGGGCCTCGGTAGCTTTCATCTGCTGTAAAGGTGTGGGCAAGGCAAAAACAGGAGCCAAAAATTCGGCAAACTTGTTCCCCCCCTCGATAATCGGGAAGCCGATAAAGCCGCCAATAGTCGAGAGGATAGCTAAAATAATTAAAGGCCAAGTCATAATTCCCGGGGATTCATGAATATGGTGAGCTACTTCTGGCGCTACTCGCGATTGACCGTGGAAAGTTAAAAAGACGGCTCGAAACATATAAGTGGCCGTCATAAAAGCTGCTATGGCCCCAATCAACCAAAAGACCACGCCGCCATCTACCAATGCTTTCCAAAGAATCTCGTCTTTGGAGAAGAAACCGGCAAAGGGGAAGATGCCCGAGATGGCTAAAGTGGCGATGAGGAAAGTCCAATAAGTGCGCGGCATGTGTGGTTTTAAGGCCCCCATGCGGCGCATATCTAATTCACCGGCCAAGGCATGCATGACCGATCCTGCTCCTAAGAAGAGCAAGGCTTTGAAGAAAGCATGCGTCATCAGATGAAAAATACCGGCGGCAAAGGCTCCTACTCCACAAGCCAAGAACATATATCCCAATTGACTGATCGTGGAATAAGCTAAAACCCTTTTAATATCATTTTGAGCAAGGCCTATAGAGGCGGCAAAGATCGCTGTAGCTGCTCCAATGGCCGCCACTACTAAAATGGAAGTGGGGGCCAGGAGGAAAAGAATATGGCAGCGCGCTACCATGTATACTCCGGCCGTCACCATCGTAGCCGCATGGATCAAAGCACTTACTGGAGTCGGCCCCTCCATGGCATCAGGTAACCAGGTATAAAGGGGTATTTGCGCCGATTTGCCGGTAGCGCCCATGAAGAGCAGGAGGGTGATTAAGGTCATGAGTGAACTTCCCACAGCAAATTTGGCCGGGGCGGCGGAGAATACTTCTCGGAAATTAATCGTGCCAAAGGTAACAAATATAAAAAAGATAGCTAAAAGAAACCCATAATCGCCGATGCGGTTGACGATGAAGGCCTTTTTGCCAGCGTCGGCCGCAGATTTCTTCTCGTACCAAAAGCCGATGAGAAAATAGGAACAAAGACCAACACCCTCCCAGCCGACGAAAAGAAGGAGAAAGTTATTCGCGGAGACCAAGAGCAGCATAAAAAAGACAAATAAATTAAGGTAAGTAAAATAGCGGGGAAAACCCGGATCATCGTGCATATAACCATGGGAGTAAACATGGATGATAAAAGAAACCCCAGAAACAACCATCATCATCACTACCGACAAAGGATCGATGAGAAAACCGACCACCGCCTGAAACTCTCCGGATAAAATCCAGGTATAGATTATCTTTTCCACCGAGCGCGCCGTGGGAGGCATCTGCAGCAAGTCTATAAAAATCAAAATGGAGAACAAAAAAGAAAGGAAGATAGCTGCGCAAGCGATAAAACCTACTGCTCCTTTAGAAATTCTTCTGCCCCAGAAAAGATTAAGCGCAAATCCTAAGGCTGGAAATAAGGGAATTAAACCCACATAATCCAACATGCTCTGATCTCCTTAAAGGCTTTTAAAAATTTACTCCCACCAAAGTGAAGCACGATCATAATTATTTGCTCAATTATTTTTTACCATTTCATCAAATTCATCTCATCGGCATTAACCGTTTCTCTGGTGCGGAACATAGCCATGATAATAGCCAGACCCACGGCCGCTTCGGCCGCAGCTACGGCCATGACGAAGAAAACAAAAATTTGGCCATCAATGGCATCTAAAAACCGGGCAAAAGCAACAAAAGCCAAGTTAGCGGCATTGAGCATCAGTTCAATGGACATAAAAATAACAATGGTATTCCGTCGCAAAAGGAATCCGGCCACCCCGATACTAAAAAGGATGGCGCTGAGGATAAGATAGCTTGATAAAGAAACCATGCCTGCTCCTTTTTTATTTCAAAGCTGTTTTTTAGCTAACACAATGGCTCCGACAATGGCCACTAAAAGCAAAACGGAGGTTATTTCAAAAGGGAGGAGGTAATCTGTAAAGAGGAGGCGGGCCACCACCTCTGTGTTCCCCAAAGCAGCTACTTTTTCCATAGGAAAATTACCTTTCGGCCCCTCGGGATAAACTGAAGCAAAGATCAAACCTATTTGCCCCAGGAGAATGATCCCTAAAAAGACGCCCAAAACTCTTTGCAGCCTATGCCGAGCTACCAGCTTTTTTTCTTTTTCCAGGTTTAAGAGCATGATCACAAAGAGGAAAAGGACCATAATTGCTCCGGCATAGACCAAAACTTGAATAATAGCCACGAACTGGGCGCCTAAAAGAAGATAAATACCCGCTAAGGAAAAGAAAGTAACGATTAAATAAATAGCACTGGCCACGGGATTCCTTTGGGCAATCACCATAATAGCCGTTATCGTAGCCACCACAGCTAAGATAATAAACAAACCCATTTCTAACATGGGATTAAGCCTCCCTATTTTTGATAGGCATGAAATAATTTATCCCGGTCATACAATAAATCCTTCCGGGTATAATTTGCAGTCTCAAAATTCTCCCTCAGCACAATCGCCCCATAAGGGCAAGCTTCTTGACAAAAGCCGCAGAAGATACACCGTGTCAGATCGATTTCGTAAACTTTGGGAAAACGCTTGTGCGTTGGACCTTCAGCAGGTTCTACGCGGATGCAATTTGCCGGGCATACTGCTGCGCAGAGTTCGCAAGCCACGCATTTTAATTTTCCTTCTTCGTCCCGCGTTAGTTCGTGCAAACCACGAAAACGGGGATACATGACCATCTTTTCGTCAGGATATTGAATGGTTACTGGCCGTGTGAAGAAGGTGCGTAAGGTTAATCCCAGACCCTTCAATAATGGCTTAATCATCAGTCTTCCCCGTCCTTCTTATTGAAAATAATCCTTCACTCCAAACTCCATCTCGGATTTAAGCCTTAAGAGAAATAATCAGGGCCGTGATCATGATATTCAACAAAGCCAAAGGTAAAAGAACTTTCCAACCGAATTGCATGAGCTGGTCATAACGCAACCGCGGGTAGGTAGCCCTAATCCAGATGAAGATGAAAATAAAAATAAAAACTTTAATCAAAAACCAGATAACTGGCGGCAGGAAAGGCCCTTGCCAGCCACCAAAGAACAAAGTCACGGCCACAGAACTAACTACTAAGATATGGGCGTATTCGGCTAAATAATAAAGACCAAACTTCATCGAACTATACTCGGTTTGGTAGCCGGCCACTAATTCGTTTTCGCACTCCGTTAAATCAAAGGGCGTCCGGCTACATTCAGCCAAAGCAGCGATAAAATAAATGATGAACCCTAAGGGCTGATAAACAATAAACCACATGGCCGATTGGGCTTGCACTATTTTGACCATAGAGAGGGAGCCGGCCAACATCAAAACGCCGATGATGGAAAGTCCCAGAGAAATTTCATAACTGATCATCTGGGCGGAGGAACGAATGGAGCCTAATAAAGAATATTTATTATTCGAAGCCCACCCCCCCATGACTATACCGTAGACTCCTAAAGAAGAGATAGCCAAAAGATATAGAAGACCAACGTTTATATCCGCGACTACTAAGTCTATCTTATATCCCCAGATTTCGATGCTGTCCCCAAAGGGGATCACGGCATAGCTGACCAAAGCCGTAATTACGATAACAGCCGGGGCTAAAGTGTAAATGATCCGGTTGCTATAGGGGACAAAAATATCCTCTTTGAAAAAAAGTTTGAGGCCATCAGCAATTGGCTGCAAAAGGCCAAATGGCCCCACCCGGTTAGGTCCGTAGCGCACCTGCATATGGCCCAATACTTTTCTTTCCATTAGCGTCATATAAGCCACAATGAGCAACATGGCTGTAAACACCACTAAAACTTTAATCACGGCTATGACCACAAATGCCCACATATTACCCTCATCTTAAATTCATACTTTTTCCAATTTTACCCGTTCTATGGCTAAATCCCAACCATTAAGTTCATTCCCTCCGCCGGAGCTGAAGTGATAAGGAAGGAAAAGAACGCCCGGAGCAGCTCGGCGAGACAAGGTTACTTTAACTTTAGTTTCCCCATACTTTGATTTCAGTAAAACTTCTTGCCCTTCCCTCAACTCTAACTGGTGCGCGTCCGTTGGATAAATTTGCAAGTGACTTTCTTTTAAGAGTTGCTTTAATCCTGGACTTCTTAAAGATAAAGATCCTGAATGATAAAGCACTGGCCCGGTAATTAAATAAAATGGGTAATCTGCTTCTGGTTGCTCATCTATATATTCTGCAGGCAGGAATCTTGCTCGGCCGTGGGGAAACTCTTTTTCGTAAAGCACCGCTGTTCCCGGGTGATCTAATCCAGGACAAGGCCATTGGGGACTAAGAGGCCCGGTAAGTTTTTCGTAAGCCATTCCTCCATAAAACGCTACAGCACTTCTTATCTCTTCCATAACTTCCCGGGGCGAATTAGGCCCTAAGGAGGACTTGGATAATTTGGCTAATTGACGAAAGATCCATAAGTCCGTCTGGGCTTCACCAGGAGGAGGTAAGGCTGGCCGTACTCTTTGCACCCTTCGCTCGGCATTGGTAAAAGTACCTTCTTTCTCAGCAAAAGTGGCCGCGGGAAAAACAACTTGAGCCAAGGAAGCTGTTTCCGAGAGGAAACAATCTTGCACTACTAAAAATTCGATTTTCTCTAAAGCTTTTCTGGTCTGGTTAGCCTGCGGATAATTTACCACTACGTTCTCACCCGCGAGGTAAAGCCCCTTAATCTTTCCAGCCAAGGCTGCTTCTAAGATCTGTATGGCCCCCAGGCCAGGTGCTTCGGGAATAGACATCTGCCAAAGATTTTCTAAACGCTTTTTTTCTTGAATATCTGTTAGGGGCACATAGCCGGGGAGAAAGTGAGGGACTACGCCCATATCCAAGGCTCCTTGGGCGTTATTCTTTTCGTTTAAAATAAATATACCCGCGTTTTCTTTTCCTACCTGACCAGTCATTAAAGCTAAATTAGCTGCTGCTGTAGCCAAGGCGCGATCATGCTTCGTGGAAGCTTGGCCGGTAGAAATTAGCATCACGCTATTTGGCCCCCGCGCATAAAGGCGCGCTGCTTCTTTTAAGGCCGAAACAGAGATTCCACAAATAGCGGCCACATTTTCCGGAGAATACTGCTCCAAGGTCTTTTGCCAAAGGGTGAATCCTTCTGTGCGCGTTGCTATAAATTCTTTGTTGGTCAGTTCTTCTTTAGCAATAATATACGCTAACCCGTTGAGTAGGGCTACTTCCGTTCCCGGTTTCAAGATTAAATCCACAGCAGCAAATTTCTTTAGGTAAATATGGCGACTATTAATGACTACTAACTTGGCCTTGCGCCGCTTTACGGCCATAACCACTTCTGATTTAATTATTGGGTGGGTCTCGGAGAGATCGCACCGGACCGCTAAAATTACATCAGCTTGGCGTATTTGATTAAAGGAGTTCGTGGAAGCCGCGAATCCTAATGATTCCTGCAAAGCTAAATTGGCCGCATAGCTATAACCACCAGCATGGTCTATATTATTCGTCCCCCAAACTCCACGCATTAATTTTTGGAAGGTATAGAGTTCTTCGTTGGTCAGGCGAGGGGAGGCTAAACCAGCTATAGCTTTTCCACCCTCCGCCTCCTTGATTTCCTGGAAGCGCTTGGCCACTAACTCTAAGGCTTCATCCCAAGAGGATTTTACCAGGGTGCCATTCTTTCTAATTAAGGGGGTTGTTAACCGGTCTGGATGATGGATATATTCCCATCCGAACCGACCTTTTACACACAAGTTGCCTTGATTAACTCCTAAATCTTCATCCGCCCGCACCCGTTTAATTTTTTCGTCTTTGGTACCAATAGTGAGCGTGCAACCTACTCCGCAATAACCACAAGTGGTGTTAGTCTCCTGCAGATCCCAAACCCGCGCTTTGTGCAGAAAAAGACGGTCATTCAAAGCTCCTACCGGGCAAACGGAGATACAATTACCACAGAATTCGCATTGCAGCGGACGATCAAAATCAGTACCAATTTTAGTCTTCCACCCGCGGTTAACAAAAGATAGTTCATTGGCGCCCACTACTTCGTCGCAGATGCGCACACACATGCCGCAAAGAATACAGCGGTTAGGGTTCCTTTCAATAAAAGGAGAGACGTGATCTACAGGAAGGCGGGCTTTTTCGCCTTTAAAGGGGTTATCAGCCACGCCGTATTCGTAAACTAAGTTTTGTAATTCGCATTGCCCACCCGCATCGCAAACCGGACAATCCAAGGGGTGCGAAATGAGCATAAGCTGCAACTGAATTTTTCTGGCTTTGATGACTTCCGGAGTATTAGTTAATATTTCCATCCCGTTGCGCACCGGATTGAAACAGGCCGGAATTAAGCCCCGCCGCCCTTTCTGCTGCACTACACATAGGCGGCAGGCGCCAAAAGGCAAAAGGCGCTTATTGTTACACAAGGTAGGGATTTTAACTCCGGCAGCCTTAGCGGCCTCTAAGATCATCGTCCCCCGCGGGACTGTAACCTGAATACCATCAATCGTCAAAGTGACCATCTTTGCCTCATCGAAATTTCTTTATATTTTAAACGGCCCTCTATTAATTTATCGCGCCAAATTTGCAAGCGCGAATACATGATTTGCATTTCGTACACAGATCTTTATTGATCTTGGCCGGCTGTTTTTTCTCCCAAGTGATGGCGTTGCTGGGACAAGCCTTATAACATAATCCACACATCTTACATTTTTCCTCAATAACCTCAAAACGGATCAAAGGGGTACAAACTAAGGCGCGGCAGTGCTTGTCCCGGATGTGCTCATGATACTCCTCGCGGAAGTGGCGAATGGTGGAGAGGACTGGATTGGGAGCTGATTGCCCCAGGCCACAATGAGACATATTAGCGATGTGGCGGCCTAAGTCTTCCAAGAACTCCACATCGCCTTCTTGGCCTTTTCCGCCCACAATGTCTTCTAATTTCTGAAGCATAACCTTCAAACCAATGCGGCAAGGCACGCATTTTCCGCAGGATTCATCGACGCAAAAATTAGTAAAAAATCTGGCCGAATCCACCATACAGGTGGAATCATCGCAGATCACGATCCCCCCCGATCCCATAATGGCCCCCGTAGCTTGCAAGGATTCATAATCGACCG
>JBNAWB010000119.1:0-11202 GCA_049699975.1 Thermodesulfobacteriota bacterium | reverse complement strand
AAATAATTTCCCTCCTTGCTCCCTGCTCCGTGCTCCCTGCTTTTTTCATCTGCGTCCCATATTTTCAGCACATTACGAGATGGCCACGCTCCCCCGCATCAAGTGCGGGGTCACTCGCGATGACCTCACGACTGAACCTCGCTGGTTTAATAAACCCACCTTTCAGTGAGGGGTTACTGGTCAAAAAAGAGAAATGTTGCTTCTTATAGCTTTATGGATTATGATCAAAAGAAAATTTGCCGGCGAGGCAGAAAGGAGAATTTTATGGCCTTAAAGACGAGAATGGAGTACATAGCATCTTTGAAAAAACTTCGTCCTAACATATACAAATTTGGGCAAAAGATTGAGGATGTAACTACTAACAGTTTTACCCGACGGGTGGTAGAAAGCCATGCCCGGGCTTATGATGCGGCTCATGATCCGGATTCGGCGGCCCTTTTTACCACCACTTCTACTTTTACTGGCGAAAAGATTCACCGCCACAACTCCTTGATGACTTCCATGGAGGATGTAATGGCCAATTCGAAGATGAAACGGCGCATGTACCAGCTTACGGGAACATGCACCGGAGGATTGTGCGCGGGCTGGAATGCCATGAATAC
The DNA here is from genome assembly GCA_049699975.1 of Thermodesulfobacteriota bacterium. Classification (GTDB taxonomy): domain Bacteria; phylum Desulfobacterota; class SM23-61; order SM23-61; family SM23-61; genus CAZAGD01. The sequence continues at coordinate 10,600 of JBNAWB010000119.1, read as the reverse complement.
TATGTGGGCGGTCACTTTTGAAGTGGATAAAGCGCAGGGAACAGATTACCACGAGCGTCTTAAAAATTGGATTCTTCAGGCTCAATCCTCGGGTTGGACCATTGCCGGTGCGCTCACCGATGCTAAAGGAAACCGCAGCTTAAAAGCCTCGCAGCAACCAGATTTAGATACCAATTTGCGCATCATAGCAGAGAAAAAAGATGGCCTAGTTATTCGGGGAGCGAAGTTGATGATCTGTGGCGTGGCGGCCAGTAACGAAATTTTCGTTTTGCCCGGCACTACTTACGGCGAGGCGGAAAAAGATTTTGCTGTTGCTTGCGTGGTGCCCAGAGATATCGAAGGATTGACGATCATCGAAACGAGACGACCAAGCGATACGAGAGAACAGGAAGAAGGTTTTGATATTCCAGTGGAGACAGGGATTACCCAAGCTTATTTAATTTTTGAGGATGTTTTTGTGCCCAAAGAAAGAGTTTTTTTAGGCCGAGAATTTGCCTTTACGGGAAAAATTATCCAAATCTTTACCTCCATCTATCGCGCCTGCATTGGTGCCTGTGTAGCCGGTCAAGGAGACATTATGATTGGGGCGGCGATGCTTATGGCCAGAGCCAATGGGTTATCGGCGCGTACTTTTTCCACCAAGTTGGTAGATATGGCCATAAATAACGAGACTACTTTCGCCATGGGTATAGGCTCCATCGCCTTGGGGAGTAAGCATCCTTCGGGAATTTGGGTGCCTGATTCTTTAACTGCTCATGCGAATAAAGTTCACGTAGCTACTCTCCCTTACGAAACCAAACGGCTTTGCCAAGAGATAGGTGGGGGAATTGTAGAAACAGGGTGTTTCCCGGCTTATCGAGATTTTATTGATCCCCAGTATGGGAAGATGGTCCAAAAATATTTGCAAGCTGGTCCCTGTAGCGCCGAAGCTCGGGCCCGGGCAGCACGCCTTACGGAATGGTTGACCTTAGGAGCAGGCGTTCCAGGATGTATGCATGGAGGAGGTTCCCCTGACGGAGCCCGGTTAGTAGTGCGGGCCCTCACGCCCATGGAAAAATATGCGGAGATGGCCAAGAAGCTGGCGGGTATTAGGGAAGAGATTCCTGAACCGGGCAAGTAAGCATAGAGCGCAGGTGAACCCAGATTTTCAGGCTTATTAAGATAGAAAACTTAAAAAAGGAGGAGAGAAATGGCTAATAAGGAGGGACAGATTTATCTTTGTGAGATATGCGGAAATAAAGTGCAAATTTTAGTGGCCGGCAAAGGGCAACTCATATGCTGTGGTCAGCCGATGAAGCTGGTTGCCGAAAAGTAAGGCCAAAGCCTGAGGAAAGGAGATAGTACATGGCTTTAAAAACGCCCGCAGAATACAAGAAGAGTATTCAAGGGTTGAAGGTGAACGCTTATTGGGATGGGCGCAAGGTTGAAAATCTTTTAGAAAATGCCGTGACCCGCGCCGTTGTAGAAGCGACGGCCAAGATATATGAATTAGCTCTCGATCCAGAGCATGATAAAGTTATGACCGCTATTTCCCACCTTACTGGAGAAAAAATTAATCGCAACTTGCATGTAAATCAGTCTCCGCAAGATTTAGAAAAAAGGGCGGAGATGGCCTTGCTCACTTCCCAAACTTTAGGCACTTGCAATTACCGTTGTGTGGGCTGTGATGCCTTAAATGCTTTGGCCAGTGTGACTTGGGAGATGGACCAGAAGAAAGGGACTTCTTATGGACAAAGGTTCAATGCTTTCCTTAAGCGAGTGCAGAAAGAAGACTTGGCGGTAAGTGGGGCAGTAACCGATGCTAAAGGAGATCGATCGAAGAGGATCTTAGAAGGCGATCCAGACATGTATGTCCATATAGTGGAGAAAAAGGCAGATGGCCTTATTGTGCGCGGGGCCAAATTACATCAGAGCGGCGCTTTCAGTGCTCATGAAACCGTAGTCATTCCCGGAGGAGCATTGCGGAAAGGGGAGGAGGATTATGCGGTAGCTTTTGCGGTCCCCAACAGCGCCCCGGGAATCACATATATTTTGCAATACAATGCTTTATCAGTAGAACGCGAGCAGGCGGCGGATATTTTTCATCTTGGTAACCCCCAATTTGGACAGAGAGAGACCTGCTTGATGGTCTTCGAAAACGTCTTCGTTCCTTATGAAAATGTTTTTATGTGCGGGGAAGTAGAATTTGCCGGCCCGCTCGTGCAACGCTTCGCCAAAACCCACCGGATGAATTGCGGGGGAGCGTGTAAAGTGGGGTTTGCCGATATCATCATTGGAGCGGCCCAGTTGGCTGCGGAGTATACTGGAGTGGATAAAGCTCCCCATATAAGAGAAGCCGTCACGAAGATGATTCATTTAGCGGAAGCAGCTCATGCCTGCGCCATTGCCGCCGCTATTAAAGGCAGAGAAGAACCGCCCGGATCGGGAGTTTATATGCCCGACGATCTTTTCGGAAATGTAGCCAAGCTCACTACCGCTCACGGATTTTGGAAAATAATGGCCTTGGCCGGGGATATTGCCGGAGGATTAGTGGTGACCATGCCTTCTTTTAAAGAATTGCAAAATCCAGCAACCCAAAATTATGTGCAGAAATATTTACAAGCAGCCGTTCCGGCAGAAAAAAGAATGCGCATAATAAAAGTTTTGCAGAATTGGACGGCAGGCTTGCATGGGCCGGGCACTTGGCATGGAGCAGGATCTCCCCAAGCGCAGATGATTTCGCTATATCGAGCTGCAAATCTGGAGGAAAAGAAAAAAATAGCCAAGAGAATTGCAGGCATTGTCGATTAAATAAATTCTCCCTCCCTTCTTTTGAGGTAGCCCCGATGAGGTAGCCCCGAGGCAGGCCTGCCTCCGGCTCTTACTCACCAATACGACACTGTCGCCATGGGGCGAGTCTTTTAGATTCGGAACGAATCGGTATAATGGTCATTCCCCCACTATCTCGTACCCACGCCCGACCACGGGATGAAGTCGGCATCGACTCGTATTGAGAGTGAAGGGCCTAATTAAAAATCCCCGACCGAACAAAAGAAAATTATCCGCGCAATAGACTCCCAAGCTTAGGGCAAGAGGGAGGAAAAGAGGTTCATGTCCGCGTCATCTTGGATAGAAAATTAAAACTATGAGACGTTCAGTTTAAAAATTTCTTGACTTAGCTGTTAAAATTTACTAAATAAATTGGTAATTTTTGCAGAAATTTGTTGGGAAATTTAAATGAGGAAAGGAGAAGGGGCCATGTATGGGTATATGGGGAAGATACTCCGGGTGAATCTGACTAACAGGGAAGTCAAAACTGAACCTTTGAAACCTAAGTTAGCCCGTGATTATATTGGGGGAACAGGCCTGGGAGACCGCCTTATTTATGAGGAAGTTTCCCCCCAAACTGATCCATTAAGTCCTGAAAATAAGATAGTTTTTGCTACTGGCCCGGTAACCGCGACTAATTATCCTTCGGGTGCCCGCTACCAGATTTGTTTCAAATCTCCTTTGACGGGAATTCTTTGTGATTCCAGTTCGGGCGGCTACTGGGGAGCAGATCTGAAGCGAGCAGGTTATGACGCCTTGATTATTGAGGGGGCTTCTCCTGAACCAGTATATCTGTGGATTCATAATGGAAAAGTAGAATTTCGCGGGGCAAGTCATCTTTGGGGTCAAGATGCCTTGAAAGTACAAGAACTTATTCAACGTGAGATTGGAGATGAAAGGATTCGGGTGGCTTGTATTGGGCCTGCGGGGGAGAAGCAGGTTATTTTATCCTGTATCATCAATGATGAAGGCAGAGCTCCAGGGAGGGGAGGGAGCGGGGCTATTTTAGGGGCCAAAAAACTAAAAGCTATTGCGGTCCGCGGTAATGGCACCTTTCCCTTATATGATCCAGAGACTTATAATGCGCTTTGCAAAAAAATCGCCAAAGATAATGCCACTTCCCCGGCCATAGCGGCGATGCGGGAATATGGTACGGCCCAGGTCTTAGACAATCTGTGGTCTATGGGTGATATCCCGATTAAGAATTGGCAAATTGGCTTATGGGAAGAGGGATGTAAAAATTTGGGCGGCAAAAAGATGAAAGAAACCATCTTAGTGCCGCATACAGCCTGCTACCGTTGCACTATCGGCTGCTCCCGGTGGGTTAAGATCGAAGAAGGACCTTATAAAATGGATGGACCAGGGCCAGAGTATGAAACCTTAGCTGCCCTGGGCACTATGTGCCTGATCGATAATTTAAATGCCGTTTCTTTTGCTAATGATCTTTGCAATCGCTATGGAATTGATACGATATCAACCGGAGTCTCCATTGCCTTCGCTATGGAGGCTTATGAGAAAGGCCTAATCAACAAAGAGGATACGGGCGGAATTGAACTGAAATGGGGCGATGAGAAAGCAATGATTGCCATGGTGCACCAAATCGGGAAGAAGGAAAAATTAGGGGCCCTCTTAGGACAAGGGGTGAAACGGGCGGCGGAAAAATTAGGCGGAGATGCTTGGAAATTTGCTGTCCATGTTAAAGGCATGGAAAGCCCCATGCATGATCCGCGCACCTTCTTTAGCATGGGTTTAACTTATGCTGTTGGCCCCCGTGGAGCATGCCACCTGCATGGCCATTCTCCTCTTTGGGAAAATGTGCAAGATCCGGTTCCCGAATGGAGTCTCAAGGGCATTTATCCGCTCTTTGTGAGTGAGGGTAAAGGGAAATTAGTAAAGCTTTCTCAAGATTTTACGGCTGTGGTGAATTCCATGGTTTCTTGTTACTTCATGACTTTTATTCTCAAACCTTCAGATTTGGCGGCCGTCCTCACAGCAGCCACGGGCACAAAGTATACAGCCAAGAGTCTGCTGAAAGTTGGCGAGCGGATCATGGCGCTCCATCGGGCCTACAACAACCTTTGCGGTATTACCCGGAAGGATGATGTTTTGGCTCCGCGGCAGTTAGAGCCCACGAAAGAGGGGGGCAATGCGGGCAAAGTTCCCAATATGGAAGTAATGCTCAAAGAATTCTATAAAGAAAGTGGCTGGACGCCCAGCGGCAAGCCTTCCCGGAAGACATTGGAATCTCTCGGGCTAAAAGATGTGGCACGGGATCTTTATGGCCCCAAAAGGAAATGAGGCGCAAAGATGCTTGGGGGAATAATAAAATTCTGCCGGGATAAGAAGCAGTTAATCTTTGCGCCATGAAAGAAAATTTAGGAGATAAAAGAAAATTTAATTTTTACCCGGCAGGAAAATTACCCATCCCGGATTTAGCCAAGCTCCTTTCGCGCTATACCCATCGTGACGCCAATATCATAGTCAGTCCTGGAATTGGTAAAGACGCTACCGTTATTTCTTTCGGAGATAAATATTTAGTAGCCAAGACCGATCCGATCACCTTTGCTACGGATCAGATCGGATGGTATGCGGTGCATATCAATGCCAACGATATTGCCGTAATGGGGGGAACTCCGCGCTGGTTCTTAGCGACTTTGCTTTTGCCCGAGGGAAAGACCAATCAGCAAAATGTAGAAGAAATTCTTTCTCAGATTGATAAATCCTGCCGAGAAATAGGAGTTGTTCTTTGCGGGGGGCATACGGAAATTACTCATGGCTTGGATAGACCGCTGGTAATCGGTCATATGTTAGGGGAGATAGAGAAAGAGAAATTGGTCGTGCCTGAGAATATCCGTCCGGGAGACAAAATTATCTTGACCAAAGGGATCGCTATTGAAGGGACAGCCTTGATTGCCAGAGAAAAAAGAGAATTGGCTGAATTATGGGGAGAAGAATTTATAGAGCGGTGCCAGCAACTTTTAACCTCTCCGGGGATAAGCATTCTGCGGGAAGCACGCTTGGCTCAAGAAGTAGCTACTATACATGCTATGCATGACCCTACAGAAGGCGGCTTGGCCACAGGCCTTCAAGAATTAGCTATGGCTGCTCAAGCAGGAATGATTATTGAAATGGAGAAAATTTTTATTTGGCCTGAGACAGTCACTTTATGCCGGACTCTGCAACTTGACCCTTTAGGCTTGCTTGCTTCTGGGGCTTTGCTAATCGTGGCGGCCAGCGCCGAGGCGCCCAAAGTAGTTTCTAATCTTAGGAAAGCAGGTATCCCAGGTGAAATAATTGGCACAATTACCGAAAAAGAGAGGGGAGTCAAACTAAAAAGGGAAGGGGAATTAGTTGATTTACCTGTTTTCGCGCGAGATGAAGTGGCCAGATTATTCTCAGGAGAAGTGGCATGAGCACGGTATTTACCAGGTATAAAAATAAAAAATTTGTGAAAGACCGGGTAGAATTAGATGGCCATGCCTATGAAAATTGCACTTTTGTGGAATGTCTAATAGTCTTGGAAAAAGGGGAGACGGAAATAAAAAATTGTGTCTTTGAAAGATCGCGTTTGATGTTGAGAGGTCAGGCTTTGCAGATTGCCAAAATCTTGCAAAATTTTATCGGCGATAAGCCGCTGAAAGTTTTGGACTTCGCCGAACCAGGAATATTTAAAAAAGAAATTTCAGCCACAGAGAGTACAGAGAACACAGCGGAGAAATAAGCTATCAGAAGATAAGGATTTTTAATCCTGATTTTTATTTTTTTCAATTTATATATTTTTAAAATCTCGGTGGTCTCGGTGAGCTCCGTGGCAAAGAAATATATGAAATGATAATCAAAACTTTTTGTGCGCGGATGGATCATGGCGGATGTGGACTACTTGCCCATATCCAGGACGGGAAGATAATCAAAATCGAGGGCGATCCCGAATGCCCTTTAAACCGCGGCGCAATCTGTGCCAAAGGGAGGGCGCAGATAGAGAGGTTGTATCACCCAGATCGTTTACGCTATCCTTTGCAAAGAATAGGGGCCAGAGGAGAGGGGAGATGGCAAAGAATATCTTGGGCCGAGGCTCTGACCACCATTGCCGAAAAAATTAAAGAAAAAATAGACCAGGGCGAAGAGCGGAGCATAGTTTTTGCCCAAGGGACACCCAAAGGGCTCGAACTTTATTTGCTCATTCGTTTAGCTAATGTCTTAAAAATTTCGCATCTGATCACACCAGGTTCCATTTGTCATATGCCGCGGGAGACAGGAGCTTTTTATACTTGCGGGTTTTTCCCTGTACCCGATTTTGATCATCCGCCAAATTTAGTGCTGGTGTGGGGAAGCAATTTATACCAGACGAATGAAGAAGGCATAATGGGCGCCCAATTAAGGAGAGTTAGGGACAAAGGAGCCAAATTAATAGTAATTGATCCGCGAAAGACGCCCCTAGCTGCCCATGCAGATCTCTGGCTGAGAATCAAGCCGGGTACAGACTTAGCTTTAGCCTTGGGAATCTTAAAAATAATAATCGAGGAAGATCTTGTTGACCGGGAATTTGTGGAAAAATGGACCAGCGGTTACCAGGAGCTTAAAGAAAGTTTAAAAAATTATTCCTTACCTGAGATTTCGAAGATGACCTGGATTCCCGAAAAAGAAATTAAGGAAGCCGCTCGCCTTTATGGCTTAACGAAGCCGGCCTGTATTCAATGGGGTAATGCTTTAGAGCATACCATAAATAGCGTCCAATGTGCCCGGGCTTTAGTGATATTGGAAGCATTGACGGGCAATTTAGATCGTCCAGGGGGGAATGTGCATCGTCCTGGACCACCGGTGTTACGTCCAGGAGAGTTTGTGCTCAGCAGTAAATTCCGCGAAAAGAGGGAAAGACTTTTAGCTCCTGGAATGCGCTTAGCTGCGCAAATGGGTTTTACTCCCAGCCAAGTCATCATCAAAGCTATTCTCGATGAGCAGCCCTATCCACTAAAAGTTATGTATGTGCAAGGGGGCAACCCCCTCCTCAGCTATGCTCAGGCGCAAGAAACTTACCAGGCCTTGAAAAAGCTGGAATTTTTAGCGGTGGCGGAGATCTTTTTAACGCCTACAGCTCAATTAGCAGACATTGTGCTGCCGGTCGCCACAAATTTTGAGTTTGATGATCTCGGTCATTACGGCCTTCCCCACGGCTTTATTTTAGCCCGCCCTAAATTGGTTGAGCCTTTGGATGAATGCTGGCCGGACTCGATGATAATAAATGAATTAGCTAAGAGATTGGGGCAAGAGAAATTTTTCTGGCCGAATTTGAGAGCCTGCTTAGATGATATTCTAAAGCCGGCGGGACTAAATTATGATGAGTTAAAAAAAATTGGTTACTTCAAAGGGGATTGGGTGTACAGAAAATATGAAGAGAAGGGCTTCCCTACGCCTTCTGGAAAAGTAGAAATCTATTCCTCAAAATTCGCCGAATGGGGCTATGATCCTTTGCCCACCTATCGAGAACCAGTAACAACTTCTTCAGACTCAAAATATCCTTTAATTTTAACGTCGGCCAAGGATGCTTATTATTTTCATTCTGCCTACCGCAATATTTCTTCTTTGCGGCGCCTTTCCCCAGACCCAAAGTTATTTATCCATCCCCAGACCGCGCAGGAATTGGGGATTCACGAAGGCGAATGGGTGGTTATAGAAACTGGCCAAGGTACTATTAGACAAAAGGCCGCTTTCGATGAAAATCTTCACCCTCAGGTAGTTGTTGGCGCTTATGGCTGGTGGTTTCCTGAACGGCAGGACTTAGAGCTCTCTGGGTGGAAAGAAGCTAATATAAATATTTTAACGGATAATTCCCCTCCCTACGAGCCCACCATTGGTTCGACCAATTTGCGTGCCATCCCTTGTCGAGTTTATAGAGAAAATTAATAGAGCAAAATTATATAAATTATGAAAGCAAAAGAAGAACTTAAGGACTGGATCAAATTTTTAGGAACAGCAGGAGCTCGTTTTGTGGTAGCCAAGCAATTGCGCTCTTCGGGAGGTATTTGGCTTTCTTTAAAAGGGGTTAATCTTTATCTGGACCCTGGCCCAGGAGCACTGGTACGTTGCCTGGCCAGCAAACCAAAGCTTGATCCAATGAAATTAGATGGGATTATTCTTTCCCATAAACATTTAGATCATGCCGGCGATATTAACGCCTTAATCGAGGCGATGACTGATGGGGGATACCGACGCCGCGGGATTTTGTTTGCTCCCCGGGATGCCTTGGAGGAAGACCCTGTAGTATTGCAATATGTGCGCAGCTATTTAGATAAGATTGAAGTTTTGCAAGAGAATAGAGAATATGTAATAAAAGATTTAAGGTTTGCCACTGCCCAGAAGCATATTCATTCCGTGGAGACTTATGGCTTCAATTTTTACTTGGAAAAACTGACGCTCTCTTTCATTACCGACACTAAATTTTATCCGCAGTTAATTACTCAATATCCTGGTGAGGTTTTAGTTATCAATGTAGTTTTGCTTACGGAGCCGGAGCATCCCATCGAACATCTTTCTTTGGGGGATGTGCAGAATATTTTAAAAAATGGACGAGCCCGCTTAGTCATTTTAACTCACTTCGGCATGCGCATGCTGCAAGCTCGCCCTTGGGAAATAGCGGAGAAATTGAGTCAAGAAACAGGGCGGAAAGTAATTGCCGCTCGCGATGGAATGACTCTCCCCTTGGATGAATTGCTAACTAATTAAGAAAATTTTCCTTAGGTTCAGGTCAGCCCTTAAGGTACTTTCACCGGGTTCCGCAGAGTTCCTATGCCGTCTATGACAACTTCCACAATGTCTCCTGGTTGCATAGGGCCTACGCCACTGGGTGTGCCCGTGCTAATAATATCCCCAGGAAGAAGGGTCATACACTGGGATAGATAATGAATTAAAAAGGGTACGGGGAAAACAAATTCTCCTGTCCAACCCTCTTGCACCTTTTTCCCATTCAAATATGTGCGCACCGTTAGATTAGCCGGGTCAAGATCCGTAGCCACACAAGGGCCGAAAGAACCAAAAGTGTCAAACCCCTTCGACCGAGTAAGTTGGCCCTGGACACGAGTTAAATTTCTTTCGGTAACATCATTGAAGCAAGAATAACCTAAAACATAATTCAAAGCTTCTTCTTGAGGTATATCTTTCCCTTTCTTTTTAATTACTACAGCCATTTCCCCTTCATAATCAACTCTTTTGGCCACGCGCGGGTAGATAATGGCGTCATCGGGTCCAATCAAAGCCGTCAGCGGTTTCAAAAAATGACTGGGAAATTCCGGGATTTTATCTCCCAGTTCTTCTATATGGGATCGAAAATTTAGACCTACACAGATGATTTTAGTGGGATCAGTAGGAGGCAAAAGGCGAACTTCTTTAATATTATGGGTGATAGAGGAGATTTGCCAATTCTCATAAATAGACCCGCTAATTTCCCGGATTAGTTCTCCTTCCCATAGGCCATAAGCAATATGTTTATCTTTTTGAAAACGGACGATTTTCATCATTCCTCCTTTTTAATGAATTTGAAAATATAATTTTTTTAGCATAAAGAAGAAAGGAAAAGCAAATTTATTTTCTTCATTCCATAATTGCCTTAAAGTTGGGAAAATTTAATTAAAAGTGAAGGTGAGCAAGGCAGATTTAGCTGACCGTTGATCACTTTTTAAATTTCAGCTTAATTCAGGCGGGAGGGGGAGAGGCTCATTAAAATGAGGCCCTTATTCTTTCATAGGTACGGGCGGGGAGATAGACATCTATTTTAAAAGCAGGAAGTTATTATTTATGT
>JBNAWB010000118.1:0-11221 GCA_049699975.1 Thermodesulfobacteriota bacterium | reverse complement strand
CCCTCCCGCCTGTCTCCTGCTGGTGAGAAAAATTAAAACTGATCGACGGTCAGGAGTAATCTCTGACCGTTGATCACTTTTTGGCAAATAGCATTATATGGCTCAGGCAGAGGCAAGCGGGGCGAAATTAAAATTGACTGGGCATTAATATCGTTCTTCTCGGAATCGAGTCGTACCGACTTGCCCACCATTCTTTCCGCCAAGGGGAGGTGGACTAAACATTTCTATCAATTCGTAGGGCAAGCCGAATACGGCAAGGGTCAAGCCCTTGCCCTACACTTTGTTCCCTTCTCTGCCTGTAATCCATTTCCTCTTCTCCTCTCTTTTCTAAATAAAGAGCGGGAGAGATTAAGCAAATTAAATAGAAATTAAAAAGTGATCAACGGTCAGCAACAAAGGGGGTTGACATATTATTTTGATTCTATAAAATTTGGGGAAATTACTAAGCCACCAATTTGGTACAAAGCAAAAGAGAGGAAATAAAAGATGATAACTCCCAAAATTCTTTCCATGACGGTTATTAGAGAAAAAAGCACTATCCCATTGTCGTTTACCGTTGATTATCTAATTTGCAGTGGGTGGGTGGGAAAAGATCGCCAGGCGCTCCAGGAACATATTGATGAGTTGGCCAAATTAGGGATAGCCGGTCCGTCCCGGATTCCCATTTATATGTATTTTTCCACTTATCTATTGACTACAGATGATGAAATTTCAGTTATCAGCACGCAGTCATCTGGAGAAATTGAATATGTTCTGCTCTGGAAAGGAGAAGAGCTATGGGTTACTGTTGGTAGCGACCACACCGACCGAGACGTAGAAACGAAATCTATTCCCGCTTCTAAACAAATGTATGCCAAATGTTTGGCCAAAGAGTGTTGGCCTTTGAAAGATATCGAAGATCACTGGGATAACCTCATCCTGCGTTGCTGGGTTTTTAAAAATAAGGAAAAAATCCTCTATCAAGAAGCTCCTTTAGCCACCATTCTTTCTCCCCGCGAAATAATGGAGAAAATACCTGACTCGGAAAGTTTAAAAGGGAAAGGCGTGGTACTCTTTTCTGGAACCATTGCCACCAAGAGTGGCTTAATATATGGAGATGCTTACGAATTAGAGATGGAAGATCCCGTTTTGGGGCGTAGGATCACCCATAAATATAGAGTTAAGATATTGCCCCAATATTTATGATTGCCTCCAAGGTATAACTTTAGTTATCTCATCATCCAATTGCAGAAGTAAACTTTTTATTTGCACTTTTGGGGCAGAGTAGATAGAATTAACTAAAAATTCACGAAGGAGGTAAGGTATGGGAAAAAGGTTGTGTATTTTCTTAATAATCTTGAGTTTTTTAGGTGGACTAACAACTTTGAGTTGGGGACAAGCCAAAGACATCCGCTGGGCTACTTCGGCGGCTGGTTCTTCTGGACACAGGGCCTTGGTTAATTTGGCAGCTTTAATAAATAAAGAAATGCCCCAGTATAAAGTTACTGCTTTACCAACGCCTGGAGCTATCGTTTCCGTCAAGGGTTACGCTACAGGTCAATATGATGCGTATTATGGAGCTGATATTGCTTTTTACGAATTGGCCAATGACATTAACCGTTTTAAAGGTTTCAAATCTCAAATTAAAAGGTATCCAGTGCAATCTTTCTGGTCTTTCTCTGTAGAAGTGGGGGTGGGAATATTGGCCAAAGACAAAGGAAAATTTAAACAATGGCGTGATTTAGCTGGGCAGCCAATTTTTACCGGACCTTTGCCCTGGGATGTGCGAGCCCATTTAGAAAGAGCCCTTAAAGCCTTGGGAATAAAATTTACCTACCGAGAGATGGATCTATCTTCAGTAGGTGCCCAATTAGAAGCTGGAACAATTAAAGCATTTAATGCCTATACTAATTCTGAGATTACTACTGCCCCTTGGATAATTGAAATTTCCGTAGGTACCGATTGGGCCATTCTAAATCCGAGTGCGGAAGAAATCGAGATTCTGAAAAAGGCTGGGTTCCGGATAGCGGAAGTTAAACCGGACGTCTTTAAAAAGAACATTCATGCTGATAAAGCTCTTTTGTTACCATTTTACTATGGATTTCATGTAGGCCTGGAATTTCCAGAAGACGATGTTTATAAAATGCTCACCATTATTGAAAAAAATGCTGCGGATTTAGCCAAGGCAGACAGTGCTTTTATTCAGTTGCAGAAGGATATGCCTGGATTTCAACGGCAAGGAGTCGAAGCAGCAGTAGATTTTGTGCCCATTCACCCAGGTTTGGCCAAATACATGCGGGAAAGAAAAGTCTGGGATTCGAAGTGGGACGGGCGAATTGCCAAAGCCAAATAATAATTCTCTTTTCAAGTCCCGGGTTTTTATCACCCGGGACTTTTTTGTTTTATTTTATTAATGGGAGCAAATTATATATTTTACATAGTGAACCTCGGGTCATCACGAGATGGCCGCGCCCTTCGGGCTCGCCATGACATCTTTTTTCAGAAAATGTAAAATAATTAATGCTCTCATTAATAAAAGAAAAAAAGGAATAAAAAATGAAGTCTTTTATTAATAATCTTTTTACTCTGTTTGCTTTATTTTTCTTCGTTTACCTTTTCCATTATTATATAACCGGCGAAGGAGGACCAACGCTCTTAGCCGTCGTTTTGTTGCCCATTACCTTTATTCTCTATACCCTCGATTGCTTACGGAAAAATGAATTTTACCCCAAGCTCAGCCCCACTGCCAATTACATAATAGCCTTTATTTATATGGCCCTTTCTTTCGTCGTCCTTTTTTATATCGGCTTGGAATTTGAAACGATAGGTACGGTGCGGGCCGGAGTTTGGAACACCACGGACATAATTATAGGCGGCTTCATGTTTATCTTAGTTCTGGAATACACGCGCAAGCGGCACTTGGCCTTGTTTATTCTTAATGTAATTTTGATTATTTATGCGGTCTATGGTTGGCTGATCCCAGGCATGTTCGGTCATCCTGGATTAAGTTGGAAAAGGATTTTTACCTCCATGAGCGTAGAATTGGCTACAGGGGTCTTTTCCAATCTCCCGCAACTTGCGCTTACTTTGATTGGATCCTTTTTGCTTGTCTTAAGCGTTATGCGCGCCTTTGGTTGCGTGGAATCTATAGTGAAGACAGCCTCCCGTTTGGCTAATAAATCAGCCCACGCCTTACCGCAAGCGGCGGTTTTAGGATCTATGGCCGTGGGTACAGTAAGTGGTAGTGGAGCAGCCAACGCCATTACCATCGGATCGGCCACCATCCCAGCTATGATCGCCAGCGGCATACCCAAAGTTAACGCGGCAGCCATTGAAACTGCTTCTTCTATGGGCGGGCAATTAATGCCGCCGGTTATGGGAATTGCGGCTTTTCTCATGGCGGAATTTTTGGGAAAGAGCTACTTTGAAGTCGTAGCCAGAGGATACGCTCCAGCATTAATTTATTATCTGGGAGTTAGTGTAGCTGTATATTTAATTTCGATACGCTATCAAAAAAAGATGGTCCGGATTCCGGCCGAGATTCAGTTCTTAGACAAAATTAATCTTATCCTATATGGGGGAGTTATTTCCGGCTTGATTATACTTATGGGTGTTACTCAGTTACCTCCTATGCTTGCTGCTCTGCGGGTCTTTATTGCCGTGATTATCGCGGCTTCTTTAGTTCATTTTATTGCTTTTCAAAAATCTCCCGTCCGCTCTCTTCGTTCTTTTGCCGCGCCTTATTTGCGTACGCTCGATCACTTTGCCAGTATGACTTTTGATTTAACTCTTTTATTAAGTAGTTTGTCTATTATGACTGGAGTAGTAGTGAATACAGGGGTGACCACAAAGATTGGTTTCATTCTCATGGAAGCGGCAGGCATGAATATAGTTGCGATGGTTTTAATAGCTTTTATCTTAGGTTCTCTTTTGGGAACCGGTCTTCCTCCAGCGCCAACTTATATAATTACTGTTTTAGTTATCGCGCCGGCAATGCAAAAGATTGGCATAAATCCATGGGTAATTCATTTCTTTGCTTTTTTTGTGGCGGTATGGGGCGAACTTACTCCACCCACCTCTGTATCTGCGGCTGTGACTTCTAAAATTGCTGACGCTGGGTTTAATGCGACTCTATTTCGGGCTATTCAATTATGTAGTGTCATTTTCGTGCTTATGGGAGGAGTTTTTGCTCGGCCGCAATTGGTTATCGAACCAGGTATGGCCCAACTCGGTGCCATGGGCTTATTGATGGCCGGAACTTTAGGCATAGTATTTGCGTGGCAGGCCCAATATAGCGCAAAAAAGGTGGTAGATATACCCACGCGCCTCATTCTCGCGGGCTTTGCCTCAATAATTATTTTCCATCCTAACCTTATCTACGCTATTTCCGCGATAATCCCGGTAGCGCTTTTTATATTATATTGGTTGCTCAAAAAAAGAAAAACAGCCGCATAATATTATTAATGAGAGCATATTATATTTTACACCACAAACTATGAGTCATTGCGAGGACCCCGCACTTGATGCGGGGGACGAAGCAATCTCAAAGCGAGATGGCCACGCCCTTCGGGCTCGCCATGACAGCTTTTCTATGAAAAGGAATAAAACATTTGATGCTCTCATTAATAAATAATGGCCAGAGCATTTATTTCAATTAGGGCGTCTGGATGCACGAACCCCTTTACTTCTACTAAAGTACTTGTGGGATAAGGCTCTTGGAAAAACTGCAGCCGGACTTGATGAATTTTTTCTAAGCCGCTCATCTCTTTTACGAAGACGGTTACCTGGACCACATCGGTCATTTTTCCGCCTAATTTTTCCAAGTGGCGCTGAATATTTTTTAATACTTGCCTGGTTTGAGCTTCTATATCGCCTCGGCCGATAAAATTTCCCTTTTCATCGAAAGCGATTTGGCCCGAAATAAAAATTAGACGTTTAGCCCGTGCAAGATCGATCCCTAAAGCATTACTGAAAGCGACTTTAAAACCCATTTCGCGGCCAAAAGGAACAAATTCTTTTTCCATATTTCCTCCTAATTTATTTTTTTGGGGAAAAAACATAAGGTGTATTGAGGTATTCTTGAGCTGTACGCTGAGCTAATCCCTCAGCCCCTTCCACCTCTAAGGCTTTTTGGTAATATTCTTCGGCGAGCTTTCTTTGCTTTTGCACATCATGGATCATTCCTAAACGCACGAGGGCCCAGGCCCGCACCCGGGCATTGTAGAAAGCCTGATCTTTTAAGGCCAAATTAAAATATTCTCGGGCTTGCTCGTAATGGCCTTGATCAAAATAAATTTTTCCCAAAAGCTGATAATAGCGGGGCCATAGTTCTGGGCGATAAGGGGAATGTAAAGCGCGCAGATTTTCTTCTATCTCTTTTGCTTGGCCGAAGGCAGCGGCAAATTGTCCAAGTTCGGAAAAGATATTAGCCAAAGCAAAGGTAAAATTATAGTTTTGGGGGTATTTTTCTTTTAAGGCCTGCGCCAAGGGTAGAGCCTTAGCATATTTTTTTTCATAGCCGCCATAAATGGAAACTAAATTGGCCCGGGCTAAGTCGCGCATAAAGAAACTCTTCGCGGCCGCTGTTTCCAGTTCTTGAATTCCTTTTTCTTGATCGGCCGCCGTAATGAAAAGAGAGGAGAGGAAGCGGGCCAAGCCAGGCAAATGGCCCAAGTGATAATGCAGCACCCCCAAAAGATAATAAACTTCGTAATTTTGGGCATCCAATTCTTGAATTTTTTCTAAAGTCCTATAGACAGACTGGGCTTCGCGGAAAGCGCGAAAATAATTTTTCTGCAAAATCTCATAACGGTTCTTAACCATTTTAGTGATCGCCAAAGCCAAATAAGATTCTGCCTTTGAAGGAGATTCCTCTATCTCTTTTTCCGCCGTTTTTTCAGCTTCCCTAACAGTGCGGAGTAAAGCTGCTTCAGTTTCTTTCTTTTCTTTTTCGGTAAAGCTCGTCTCATAAAAAAATAAATAAGCCATGGCTAAAAAGGAATAGCTCAAAGGCTTAACCCTATTTAACTCAATAGCCTTTTTAAATTGCGCATAAGCTTCTTTTTCTTGGAGATTTAACCCCTTTTCTATTCCCGAAATAAGGAGCATTTTAATTTTCTCCTCTGCCGGAGAAATTGCCCAGGCGTTTGGCCATGAAATTCCGAAATAAATTAAAGCGAAAAGAAGGATAAATCTTTTCGAAAAAATTAGAATCCTCATCGTTTACGCCTTTTCCTTTGTAAAATGAAAGAGAAAATTAAAGAAATTATTAAAGAGCAGAGACATAAGGCAAAGGCATGCTGATAAGCATGGAAGGAAAAGGTACTTCCTTCTTTGCCTACTCGATCCATAAGGTAGCCAGTTAAGGGCTGGAAAACGGCAATTCCCAAAAAAGGAGCTGGATTAAGCATCCCCATAGTTGATCCCAGTCTCTCGGGAGGAGATTCTTCGCGGACAATTGACCAAACTGATGATAAAGTCCCGGCTAAAGACATGCCCATAAAGAATAAAATTAGCCCTAAAAGAAAATGTCCCAAAGAGGGGCCGATAAAAACAAGGGCGGCCCAATTAAGAACTTGGAGAGCGATCAAGAAAGATAAAAATTCTCTTTTATATTTAAAGAACTTTTTATCGATTAAAAATCCTAATAAAGGACCGCCCAAGATTACTCCCCAAGCAATGAGCATTAAGAAGTAACTGGCTTGTATTTTATCAAAAGCGAAAACATCGATCAAAAAGGGGTATCCCCAAAGACCCTGAAAGGTACTAAAGGGACCTCCGTAGGCGAAAAATAGGGCAGCCATTAGCCAGTAAAAAGGAGATTTTAAGATTTCAAAAAATCCTGGCGCCTGAGACTGCTTCTTATCAACCATTTCTTTTCCTGATCGAATTTCGGCCTCTGGGGCATCTTTTACAAATTGCCATGAGAGAAAGAATAAAAAAAGAGATAGTCCCGCGATAAAAAAGAAGGAATTTCTCCAGCCCACTTGCTGAATAAACCAAGCATAAGGAGTGGAGGCGACAATAGCGCCCATATTCCCCACCGCTAAGAGAATTGTATTCATGCGGGCAAAAGCTCTGGCGCCGAACCAAGGCAAGAGAATTTTTAAGGCTGGCACAAATACGCCAGCAGCACCGAAGCCGATTAAAGCTCGCGCAAAAGCTGCCCAAATTAAACTCCCTGCTAAGGCGAAAAGAAAGGCCCCCAGGAAACTGATTAAAGTAGAAAAAGTGATTACCTTCTTGGCTCCCCAGCGGTCAGCCAAAAAGCCAACTATTGGCTGACTCAAGGCATAAGGGTAAAAATAAGCCGAAGACATAGCTCCCAAACTAGTGGCCGAAGCAGAAAATGCTTCGATGAGATAGGGAGCTAAAACGGCAGTAGATACGCGGTGGAAATAGACGAAGAAATAAACGCCATTAAGAATGAAGAGAATTAAATACCTCTGCGGCAGAATGACCAAAGAAATTGCTCCAAATTAGCAAAGTTAGTTCTTCTCCATGCCTCTTTTCTTGGAGACTGTGTCCTAACCCCCTTTTTCGTCATGGCGAGCGACCCCGCACTTGATGCAGGGGAGCGTGGCCATCTATTTAGTTTCAATACATTACAAGATCGCCACGGTCGCTCCGCTCCCTCGCGATGACATTGCAATACAGTCTCTTTGGGGAGAGTCGCTAAAACTCGACCAGGGGATAGGTCGGAATCAACTCGTACTGAAGTGCGAGGGCAAAGAAATGTCATGTACGTAACCAATTCTCAGATATTTGGTAATAGATGAAATTTCCAAAATGACCACATTTAATGATTAGTGAATGCTATTGGAAAAGATCCGTAATGTTAGACTTCCTTAAAGTTTTTTCTTTAAAATTTCATTGACCAAGCGCGGGTTCGCTTTGCCCTGCGTAGCCTTCATCACTTGCCCCACAAAAAATCCAAACACTTTTTCTTTCCCTTGACGATATTCAGCAACCTCTTTGGGATGGGCTGCTAATATATCTTCTACTATTTTAGTTATGCTCTCCGCATCAGAAAGTTGGATTAACCCCTTGGTTTTTACAATTTCTTCGGCCTTTTGGCCAGTCCGGTACATTTCTTCAAATACGCTTTTGGCAATTTTACCGCTAATTACTCCTTCATCAATCAGCCGCAGCAAAGCGGCCAAATTTTCTGCAGGCACTGGGCATTCTTCAATTTCTCGTTCATCTTTTTTAAGCTCGCGGAGAAGTTCGGACATAATCCAGTTACTGACGATTTTGGGCTGGGGGAATAAGCCGACGCAACTTTCATAATAGTTTGCTAAAGGCTTGGACGCAGTCAGAACCTCGGCATCGTATTCAGGAATTCCATATTCCTTGATGAAACGTTCTTTTTTGGCCTCCGGGAGTTCAGGTAAGGTGGCCCTAATTTCTTCCACCCAGGCCGGGTCGATCACTAAGGGCACTAGGTCCGGATCGGGAAAATAACGATAATCGTGAGCTTCCTCTTTGCCACGCATGGAAGCCGTTACCCCGCGCGCCGCATCCCAAAGTCGGGTTTCTTGAATAATTTTTTCTCCTTGGTCTAAAAGAGCTGTCTGCCGGCGGATTTCAAAATCCAATGCCTTTTGCACGTTACGAAAAGAGTTCATATTTTTTAACTCTGTTTTCACGCCAAAACCTTTTGCTCCTTTGGGGCGCAGCGAGATGTTAGCATCACAACGGAAACTGCCCTCCTCCATATTACCATCACAGATATCCAAGAACATCAAGATCGCCCGTAATTTTCTCAGGTAGGCGCTCGCTTCTTCGGGCGAACGTATGTCCGGAGCGCTGACAATTTCTATCAAAGGCACTCCTGTACGGTTAAAATCTACATAACTATGGGCTTCCCGGGCGGAAGAGAAATCATGGATGAGCTTGCCCGCATCTTCTTCCATATGGATTCGTTGAATCCCAATCTTTTTCTTTCTTCCATCCACTTGAATTTCAATATATCCATCTGTGGCCAAAGGGAGTTCATATTGAGAAATCTGGTATCCTTTGGGCAGGTCCGGATAAAAATAGTTTTTCCGGGCAAACTGACTGCGCGGAGCAATACGGCAATTGGTAGCCAAAGCAGCCTTGATAGTAAACTCAACTACTTTCTTGTTAAGTACGGGCAAACTGCCAGGAAGTCCTGTGCACACGGGACAAGTATGGGAATTAGGTTCGGCACCGAAGAGCGTCGAGCAACCGCAAAAAATTTTACTTTTAGTTAAAAGTTGAGCATGGACCTCTAAACCAATAATTGCCTCGTATTCCATTGCTGCTCCCTTCAGAGATTTGGTTTGCGGCGATGAAAGTTGGTATGTTGTTCAAAGGCATAGGCAATTTGTAAAATTTTTTCTTCTTGGAAATGATTGCCTATTATCTGGAGGCCAATGGGCAATCCTGCCTGGCTAAATCCGCAGGGAATAGATAGGCCGGGCAGGCCTGCCAAATTACAGGGAATAGTAAAAATATCAGAAAGATACATCAGTAAAGGGTCGTCTACTTTTTCGCCCAAACGAAAGGCTGGGGTAGGGGCGGTGGGCATCAGCAAGGCAGCACACTCGGCAAAGGCTTCTTGAAAATCCCGGCTAATCAAAGTGCGCACTTGCGAGGCTTTCCGGTAATAAGCTTCGTAATAGCCGGCGGAAAGAGCATAAGTTCCTAACATAATGCGCCTCTTCACCTCCGCGCCGAACCCTTGGGACCGAGTTTGCTCATACATGTTAAGCAGTTCACTTACCCCTTTGGCTCTATAACCGTACTTAACCCCATCATAGCGGGCCAAGTTGGAACTGGCTTCTGCAGGGGCAATGATATAATAAACGGCTACAGCATAGGGCATATGGGGTAAAGAAACTTCTTTTATCTCAGCTCCTAACTGGGCCAAAGTATGCACAGCTTGCAAGAAGGAGGATTTCACCTCGGGATCTAACCCTTCCTCAAGACACTCTTTAACCACTCCTAATGTCACCGATTTAATTTCTCTCTCTAAGTGCGCGGCATAATTGGGCACCGGCAAGTTTATAGAAGTTGAATCGCGTGGTTCGTGGCCGCTTATTACCGTAAGTAGCTGGGCCGCATCTCGCACATCCTTAGTCAAAGGTCCAATCTGATCTAAGGAAGAGGCAAAAGCCACTAAGCCATAACGGGAAACGCGGCCGTAGGTGGGCTTAACCCCTACTACCCCGCAGCATGCCGCTGGCTGGCGAATGGAGCCTCCTGTGTCTGAGCCTAAAGCAGCAATACATTCATCAGCAGCTACGGCAGCGGCCGAACCACCGCTGGACCCTCCGGGCGTCCTTTCCAAATCCCAAGGGTTATAAGTTGGTCCGAAATAGGAGTTTTCCGTGGAGGAGCCCATAGCAAACTCATCCATATTCGCCTTACCCACAAATACTGCTCCTGCTGCCTTGAGCTTTTCGATTACAGTGGCATCATAGGGCGGGTAAAAATTTTCCAAGATATGCGAACCACAGGTAGTGGGCATACCTTGCAGACAAATAATATCTTTTATGGCTAAAGGGATGCCGGTGAGTGGTCCTGCTAGCCCCTTTTTAATCTGTTCATCAGCTTGAGCAGCTTGGGCCAAAGCCATGTCGGGCATAATAGTTATGTAAGCATGAACTTTCTTCTCCACCTTAGATATCCTTTCCAAAACTGAACGGGTGACTTCTTGAGCCGTTACTTCTCCGCCTATTAATAATTTATGAAGTTCATGCGCTGTGAGCTGATAAAGTTCCATAAAAACACCTTTTTCTTTTGTTATTCCAGAGCTTATTGATGCTAATTAATCAATAATCTTGGGCACCCGAAAGAATCCCCGATCTCGATCAGGAGCATTGCTTAAGGAAAGTTCTTGAGACATTGAAGGCCGGACTATATCTTCGCGGAAAACATTGGTTTGGGCCACAGCATGAAATGTAGGTTCAATTCGGGATGTATCCAATTTGGCCAATTGGTCCATATACTCTAAAATTTTGTTGAGTTGTGTAGTAAATTTTTCTTTTTCTTCCTCACTAAAATATAGACGCGCTAAATAAGCGACGTGAGTGACTTCTTCCTTAGAAATTTTCATTCGCCGCTCCTTAGAAGATAATTTTAAAAAATACTAACACAGCAAATACGCATTTGCAAGTTAAGATAAAATTTGCGGGGGAAAGAAGAGAGATGGCCACGCTTGATGCGGGGAAGCGTGTCCGGATGTTTAATTTAAAGGCCTTACGAGATCGCCACG
>JBNAWB010000117.1:0-11323 GCA_049699975.1 Thermodesulfobacteriota bacterium | reverse complement strand
AATTTCGCCTCTCCCCCTCCCGCCTGTCTCCTGCTGGTGAGAAAAATTAAAACTATTCGACGGTCAGTGCGGAAAAGGCTTGACAAATGGGGAAATGGTATGTTAAAAACCCTTGAATGAATGATCATTCATTTTTAATTCCTAGATTTTTAGCTAATTTGCTCTGGAAATAAATGGTGAGGAGAATAGAAATGAAAAAACTAAGCATAAACAAAATTAAAAGCATTATCCTTGGTACACTGACCCTCTTTTTAATTATATTCCCCACGCTGCTTTTGGCCAGTGAAGTTGAATTAGAGATTCCAGCGCTAACTGACCGACAAAATAACTTGCTTATGGTAGGGCTTCTAATCTGCGTATTGGGGATGATTTTTGGAGCTTATGAATATGTCAAAGTTAAAAAATTCCCAGCTCATAAATCTATGCTGGATGTGGCCAATGTAATTTTTCAAACCTGCAAAACATATTTGATCCAACAGGGAAAATTCTTGATTATTCTTGAGGTTTTTATTGGCATTTGTATTGCCTATTATTTTGGTTTCCTGCAAGATATGCACCTCAAGGGAGTGTTGATCATCTTAACTTGGTCGGTGGTCGGGATTTTAGGATCGTATAGTGTAGCTTGGTTTGGTATTCGGATGAACACCTTGGCTAACAGTCGTATGGCTTTCGCCTCCTTGGAAGGGAAACCGATCAAGCTCTTGGACATTCCTTTGCGGGCCGGCATGAGTATCGGCGTGCTTTTAGTTTGCGTGGAATTAATTATGATGTTGGTCATCTTAATTTTTATGCCCCGTGAATATGCCGGAGCATGTTTTGTCGGCTTTGCTATCGGTGAGTCTTTGGGAGCCAGCGCTTTAAGAATTTGTGGTGGTATTTTTACGAAAATTGCCGATATTGGCTCCGACCTTATGAAAATTGTCTTCAAAATAAAAGAAGATGACCCTCGCAATCCAGGGGTCATTGCTGATTGCACTGGCGATAATGCTGGCGATAGCGTAGGCCCCACTGCCGATGGTTTTGAGACTTATGGCGTTACCGGAGTAGCCCTTATTAGTTTTATTGTCTTAGGAGTCTTTCCTCAGTACCGGGGCGAATTGATTACCTGGATATTCGTCATGCGGATTTTGATGATCATAACTTCTATCGTTGCTTACTTAATTAACAAGGGTATAACCACAGCCATATATGGCAATAAGGACAAAGTAAATTTTGAACTATCTTTGACCATGTTAGTTTGGATTACTTCTCTGCTCTCCATTTTAGTAACCTTCTTGGCCAGCTACTGGCAAATTGGCCATCTCCCCCATAATTTATGGATTAACCTTTCCATTATCATTAGCTGCGGAACTATAGCTGCTGCGCTGATCCCTGAGCTGGTCAAAGTATTTACCAGCTCTAAATCTATCCACTGTCAGGAGACTGTTCGGGCTGCCAGAGAAGGAGGAGCTTCCTTAGATATCCTTTCCGGATTTGTAGCTGGGAATTTCAGTGCCTTCTGGCTGGGCACGGCTATTTTTGGATTGATGGCCATAGCTTATTTTGCCAGCCTCTCGGGCTTGGATAAATTTATGGAATATTCTTCCATCTTTGCCTTTGGCTTAGTAGCTTTTGGATTCTTGGGCATGGGGCCGGTTACTATCGCGGTAGATAGTTACGGACCTGTCACCGACAATGCCCAATCGATATACGAACTATCCCTGATTGAATCCCTACCCAATGTGGAAGCAGATATTCAACAAAACTTTGGGTTCAAACCAAACTTTGATAATGCTAAGCACTATCTTGAGGAAAACGATAGCTGCGGCAATACTTTTAAAGCTACAGCTAAGCCAGTCTTAATCGGTACGGCCGTGGTCGGAGCTACCACCATGATCTTCTCCCTCATCTTGCTTCTGCGTAAGACTTTGGGGATTCAGCCCGAGTCCGTTTTAAATTTGTTGAATCCTTTTACCCTTTTGGGCTTCATCTGTGGCGGGGCGGTAATTTATTGGTTTACCGGCGCTTCTACGCAGGCCGTCACCACGGGTGCTTACCGAGCTGTGCAGTATATTAAGCGCAACATCAAACTCGATGACTCCACAACTCTCAGCGCTTCCACAGAAACCTCTAAAGAAGTAGTTAAAATCTGTACTCAGTACGCGCAGGCTGGAATGTTTAACATCTTTATCGCTATCTTTTCCTTTGCCCTGGGTTACGCTTTTTTTTCCGCACCAGCGAGCACTAATGCGCCCACTTCTTTCTTTATCAGCTATTTAATCTCCATTGCCGTCTTTGGCTTATTCCAAGCGATCTTTATGGCGAATGCTGGCGGCTGTTGGGATAACGCCAAAAAAGTCGTGGAGGTGGATTTGCAGGAAAAGGGAACTCCTTTACATGCAGCGACCGTTATTGGCGATACAGTGGGTGATCCTTTTAAAGATACCTCAGCCGTTGCTCTTAATCCCATTATCAAATTTACCACTCTATTTGGCCTTTTAGCCATGGAGATTGCCATTTCCCCAATGATGAAGAACATCTCTCATTATATCGGCGCCTTCTTTTTCATCGTGGCGTTGATCTTTGTAATCCGTTCCTTCTACGGCATGCGCATTCCCCACGAATAATTTCGCCTGTCCTTTACTGACCCTCCATGCCCATAAGATATCTCTCCACCCCTTATTTCCAATGGGAAAAAGGGGTGGGGAATTCCTCAAGACTCAAATTTCTTTTGCTTCTCTGAGAACTTCCAATTATAATTGCTCCCAAAAGAAAATTTTTTTATAATGGCTAATTAATAGACTTACCAGGGAGGGGGCATGAAAACAAAAAATTTATTATTAATCTTAATTTCCATATTCCTATGGCTAATCTCCTATTCCCCCATCTTTTGCCAGGATGAAGAAATCTCGGCCGACCAGGAGCAAGAATATTTTGAAGCTAAAAAAGTTCTTGAATTAGCCAAACAGGCAAATGCCGAAAAATATGCCCTCGAACCTTTCCAAAAAGCCCAAGACTTAATAGCCTTAGCCAAAAAAGCCAAGTCTCTTAAAGATGGAATTAAATTTGGGCAGGCTTCCCGCTTAGCGCGGGCTTATGCGGAATTAGCGCAAACCATCGCTGAATTAAGATCAGAAGAAGAAAAGCTTGCCGCGGCCTATGAAGAACTTTATAAAGTTAAAGCAGAAATAAATCGCCTGCAAAAAAGCCCATAAATTAGAGACTAAAAATGCAGACTAAAATTAAATTTCTCTTAATAGTCTTACTTTTCTTAAATATACCAGCTTCTTCATTTGCCTTGACAGAAGAAACTCCTACCATCGCCATTGAAAAAGCCAAATTTGCTATTGACCAAGCCCAAAAGGCTGGGGGGCTTAAAGCTGCCCCGGAGGATTTGGCTGCCGCTGAATCTTGGCTCGCTTCAGCTCAGAAGGAATATGAGAAGTTCAGGTCTGCTGGAACATGGATGACCCCCGAAAAAACGCGCCGAATCAAAGAAGAAGAGATAATTTATTTGGCGACCATGGCCAAAATTAGGGCAATGATCGCTGAAAATAGGGTAAAAAAGGAGACCCTCTCTAAAAAGTTACAGACGCACATTAAGGAATTACAAGACTACCAAAATAAGCTCGATTTATTAAAAAAGGATTTGGCCGAGAAGAAAAAAAACCAAGAATTTCAAGCTCAATTAGAAGCAGAAAGGAAAGCTCTGGCCGTATTGAAAGATCAATTAGCGGCTATCGAACAAGAAAAGAAACTAATCCTTGCTGAATCCTTGAGCAAGGTAAGAGCAATAGAATTGCTAAGGCAAAAGGAACTTGAAGAAATTCGCATGAAAGAGGCTCAAAGGACCGCAGATATAGAAAAAGAATTAGCCGCAGCCAAATTTAGAATAGAAGAGCTCACCAAAGAGAAAACAAGAGCAGAAGTAGAAAAGAAAGCCCAAGCCGAAAACCTTGCCTTACTGCAGGAAAAGGTTGCTTCTTTAGAAAGAAAAATTGCCCTACTCATTGCCGCCAGTAAAATATCCGCATCAGCAATTAAATTCACAGAAAAAGAGATTACCATAAACATTTTAGCCCACCATCTATTTTCTCCGACCATGGAAATTAAGAACCCGGGGAAACAAACTTTAATCGAAATTAGTAGTCTGCTTAATACTTATCCAGATTATCAAGTTATTGTTCGCGGACATACAGATAGCACGGGGAACCCAGCTTCAAACCAAGTGCTTTCTGAAAAAAGAGCTCAAAAAGTCACAGAGTATTTAGTGGACAACCATAATGTTAATCCTGCCAGAATTACTGCGGTAGGATTAGGGTCATCCCAACCTGTGGCGTCCGATGATACGGAAGCTGGACGAATGTTGAACAGGCGAGTAGAAATTGTAATGATTATTGAAAAATAAAATTCTAATAAATGATTTGAGGATTTTTGCTTATGCCGCAATTACGCCAAGATCCGGCCACAAAACAATGGGTAATCATGGCCACGGAAAGAGCGCGACGACCCCACGACTTCAGCCAACCTCATCCACCCGTTCTCTTGCCCGAATATAAAGAAGATTGCCCTTTTTGCCCAGGTAATGAAAAAATGACCCCTCCAGAAACCATGGCCTATCGCGAAAAAGGCCCAGCAAATAGTCCGGGATGGCGGATACGGGTCTTTCCTAATAAATTTCCCGCCCTCGTTCCCGAAGGAAGTCTTGTCCGCCAAGAAGAGGATGGATTCTTTCGGAAAATGGACGGCGTGGGCTGGCATGAAGTTATTGTCGAAAGCCCCCAACATAATCTTTGCCTTCCCCTTATGGCGGACGAGCAGGTCGAAGAAATAGTTCACGCCTATCATCAACGCTATTTAACCCTTAGAGAAGATCCGCGGCTTAAACTTATCTTGATTTTCAAGAACCACGGTCCCAAAGCAGGAACTTCCTTGGAGCACCCTCATTCCCAAATATTAGCTATGCCCATCGTCCCTTTAACGATTCGCTATCGTTTTGAAAAAGCGGCCAGCCATTTTGATGATCAAGGAACATGCGTTTATTGCGATATTCTCCGGGAAGGACTGCGGGTGCGGACAAGGTTAATTCTGGAATCAGAAAGTTTTGCGGCCTTCCATCCTTTCGCCTCCCGAGCCCCTTTTGAAACCTGGATAATTCCTAAAGTTCATCATGCCTCCTTCGGAACTATCTCGGCGCCTGCAATTAAAGAATTTGCCCGGGTTTTGAAAAAAATATTGGGCAAGTTATATAGAGGGTTAAATAATCCTGATTATAACTTCATTATCCACACCGCCCCCATCAAAGATGAGCAAGAAGAGTATTTCCACTGGCATCTACAAATAATTCCCCGCCTCGTGACTCCTGCCGGATTTGAATTGGGGACAGGTATGTTTATCAACACTGCTTTACCCGAAGAAACCGCTGCTTTTATCCGCGAAGTTCCAGACTAAATCTATTTCTAATGAACTAAGATTCTCCCTTTCGGTTCAGCTACTACTTGACCAATTATCCTCACTGGATAAGGTAAGTTTTCCTGCAATTGCTTGAGCAGTTCTGGGGCCGCTTCCTTGGGCACGCCAATGAGCAGGCCTCCAGATGTTTGCGGATCAAATAAAATATCTTGAAATATTTTACTTAAGGAGGGGGCAAAATCGATCATCCCTTCTCTAAACTCCCTATTTTTATAAGTTCCTCCTGGAACAAGGCCCATGGCCGCGAAATCTAAAGCTTCGGGCATAATCGGGATGCATTCCGCAAAAATCTCTAAGCCTATTTCTAAATCCGCGACCATTTCGGCCATATGCCCTAAAAGCCCGAATCCCGTAATATCTGTGCAAGCATGCACAGGGTAAGCCTGCATAATCTCCGCCGCCTCTCTATTCAAAGTTGCCATAAGCCGAGTTACATAATCAACAATTTCACTTGTGGCTAAACCGGCCTTGATGGCGGTATTGATAATTCCTGTGCCCAAAGGCTTGGTCAAGAGCAATTGGTCGCCGAGACGGAGGCCCCTTTTGGTTAGCACCCGCTGGGGGTGAATAAAACCAGTGACCGCCAGCCCGTATTTTAGCTCCTTGTCCTCCACGCTGTGTCCACCAACTAAAACAACCCCTGCTTCCTTCATCTTCTCTAGGCCCCCTTGCAGGATGAGTCTTAAAACCGCCAAATCCATTTCTCTGGCGGGGAAAGCCACCAAATTCATGGCCGTCTTAGGGACACCGCCCATGGCGTAAATGTCACTCAGGGCATTAGCGGCCGCGATCTGCCCGAACCAATAAGGATCATTCACTATGGGGGTAAAAAAATCAACTGTTTGCACCAAAGCCAAATCCTCGGAAACCTTATAGACTCCTGCATCATCAGCTCTTTCCATACCGACAATTAGATTTCCATCAGCCGGAAATTCTAAGCCACACAAAGCGCGCTCCAGGTCCCCTGGAGGCAACTTTGATGCTCACCCGGCTCCCCGTACGGTTTCAGTCAGGCGGTAGTTTTTCATTTCGGGAAGAGGTTTTTGGTCCATTTTTTTCTCTATATTTTGATTACTTTTTTAGCTTGGGCAAGGGAATTTATTATTTCGTACATATTCGATACTTTGCCGGCCATAAGATTTTTTTTGAGGCCAAAAAAATCCAAGCAGGTGCCACAAGCAAGAATCTCTACTCCCTTGGCTCCCAATTCTTGCAGATCTTCCAGAACTTCTGACCCCGCGCAAGCCAATTTCACGCCGCTGTTCAACAGGATGACTTTTTGGGGTTGCACCTCTGACTGCTCTAAAGTTTGTAAGAAAGAGCGCATCAAAATTTTACCCAATTCTTCCGACCCTCTGCCCATAGAATCTGTATCAATAAATATAACTAAATCTTTTGCTGGTTCTGGACTTTCTCTTATTTTTAATTTAACGGTAGACTCTTCTTTGGGCTTTTGCTTTACGATCTTTAATGTAAACTGTCCTCTTTCTTCTATGACTTCCACCTTACACGCTTGACTCTCGGCAAACCTTTTAACATTTTCTTTGGCGGCCGGATTATCAACCAGCACTATTAATGTATCTGCTTCAGCTAAGGCTTTTTTAGTTTCGATGACTGGTTGGGGACAAGCCAATCCCCGGCAATCAACTCTTTTCTCCATTCTTCTTCCTCCTTCATTTAGGTAATGCCTTACTTTAAAAGGGTAGAACTTAATGCTGCCCCAGGAACTTTCCTCGCACCCTTCCTCTCCCCATCGGGGAGAGGTGAAGGTGAGGAGGTTGTTTAAAAATTTACATTTTATTTAGCGAATATCGGCCTAGTAACCGAGAAACTGTGAAAAAATCGACTATCCGATGAAATCACTTTCTCCAATCATCCAGGAGACAGGAAAATTCACTTCCCCAAAATTATCTTTCTCCTATATTTTCCCAGCTTCTGGGGGATTGCCTTGATATTTATTTTAGAATTTCTTCCCAAGCTTCAGGGATACACTTAATAATCTCCCTAACCGATGTACCTGGATCAGGATTGGCCAAATAACCAGCTAAGCGATTAAGGCGCGCACCTAAAATTGCTGCTTCAACGATTTCTTTTCCTGAGGCAACTAAAGCTCCCACCATCCCCGTTAAAGTATCTCCTGTTCCTCCTATGGCTTCCAAAGCTTCTACGCAAGGCTCTTCAATCTTAGCTATAATTCCTTGCTGGTTAACCACATAATCTATATTTCCTTTTACTAACAAATAACGGGCTGCATTTTCATGGGCATATGCTCTGGCAATCAAATCGGGTACTCGATTATCTTCATGAAGTATAAATCCCCGCGTATAAAAAGGATGAGGGGCCAGCTCATCAGCTAAAAAAGCTAACTCTCCTACGTCCGGGGTAAAAAGATCATATTCTGGAGCTTGCCCACTCATTTTAGCCGCATACATATACCCGGCATCGGCAATTAAGATTGGCTTTTTGGGCATCTCTTGAATAGCAAGTAAAACTCGATTATGACCATCTACATCAGGCAGAATATAATGAAAGACCAAAGTAGAAAAAATTGTTTTTGGCAAATGATTTTGCAAATAGACGTATAATTTTTGACTACCCTCGCCCCTCCCTATGTCGCCAATTAAATAACAAAATACGCCCCTTTGGCTAACTAAGCGGTCAATCTCTAAAGCCGCCGCAATCAATGCTGGAGTACCCCGATTAATCTTAATCTTTTCTCCTTCAATAAAAAGATCTTCCCCTTGCCTGGTAACTAAGCCAGCTTTTAGTGGAAAATTATTATCAGGAATTGTCCCTATTACGGCAAGCATCGGCGTTTAGCCTCCTCGAAAGCCAATTGCAAAGCATAGCCACATAAAGTGTGACCGATGTCCAATGGATTTGGTGCTTGCGCCAGATCCCTACCTACTAACTCCTGAGCTAAAAAAGGAACATCCGGGCATCCTCCGCCTGAAATATTGACAATAAGGAGAGTTTCTTTATCTATAGTGAGCTTCATATTCGCAGCTCTGACCATTAAATGCCGGCCAAAATCCTTGATTTGGAATAAATCCACGGGCTGCAGTAATGGGCCATTAACCGGAACAATTTGCAGAGGAGGAATCCGGGCATCTTCTAAGATTTTCTTTATCTTCAAGGCTTCTATTAAGGGAAACTCAATCACTAAATCACAGCCGCGGCGAATCTCGGGCGGAGGTCCCATTACCCGGACTGCAAAACCTTGGGCCTTCAAAATTTTTTCGGCTCGGATTACTTCGCTCGTATTGGCAAATACTAAAAAACCTTTATCCCCTTGTTTTTGGAGAAGGAAAGACTTTTTCTTGCTCTTATGAAAAGAAAACAGGGCCATTTCTGCTCTCTATTTATGCAAAGTAATCCGATAGCCTTTCCCTTCCGGATCAACAGTTTTTACCTGCCAACCCTGACTCTGGGCCGCTCGACAAACATTTTCTTTAGAAGTATCTGTATCCACCAGAACGATAACCTCACCTCCGGGCAGGTTTTTTATCTCTTTTAAAGTAAGCATAACAGGCTGAGGACAGGAAAGCCCTCGCGCATCCACTATGTGACTCATTTTTTCCTCCTTAATTCATTTTTTCTCTCATGGTAAAGCCGATAAAAAGGCAAGCTAAAAATCCAATGAGGACTGCCGGAATGCCATAAGGACCAACGCCATCTGGAGAACTGGCTAAGCCAAAATTA
Organism: Thermodesulfobacteriota bacterium; assembly: GCA_049699975.1. GTDB lineage: Bacteria > Desulfobacterota > SM23-61 > SM23-61 > SM23-61 > CAZAGD01. The sequence goes on along the minus strand of JBNAWB010000117.1, from coordinate 2,170 downwards.
TGGGAAATACCAGCACCTACGATCATGCCGATTACAAAAACGGCGGCATCTCCATCGCCTTCTCCGGCTAAAAAGAGCTGGCGCCCCGGGCAGCCTCCGGCCAAAACAAAAGCTAATCCGGCTAAAGCCATACCTGCGAAATTCCATAAGCTCATGTTATGAGCCACAGGCTGATTTATAAAGCCAGGATTAAATTGCCTCAAGAACAGATTGATAATAAAAGCAGTTACCAGGAGGGCTAACACCCCCCAAAATAAGTGTCCTTGCCGGAATAAAATTAAGTCTCGAAAAGCGCCCATAGTACAGAAGCGCGTTTTCTGAGCTAAAAAGCCGATGGCTAAGCCTACCACCAAGGAAAAGAACAGCGGAGCATGCATGGAGCCTGGTCCTTTCTGACTATAAAAAAGAACGCCACTTTTCTCTTTTCCGGGGATTTGGGGGAAAATAAGCATGAGGATGAGAAATCCTACCATAAGGATAGGCAATAACCATCCCACTGACGTGTAGGTGGCTTGAGACCGTCCCAGATTATAGCCACTCTTTAAAAATAGAGTACCTATCCAAATTCCCGTGATGAGTCCCAAAAGACCAAAAATAGCATTGCCGTCGCCTCCAGCAAGGCGAAGCAAAGCTCGCCATGGGCAACCTAAGAATACTAAGGCGCCTATCATGGCAAATACCCCCAAGAAGAACCTAACTATAGTGGCCGAGCCAGCCCGGGCCCGGAACTCTCCAAACAAATATGCAGCCAAAAGGGAACCTAATACAAACCCGATAATTTCTGGTCTCATATATTGCACTACTGCGGCCCGATGGAGGCCCAGCGCGCCGGCTATATCCCTCTCAAAGCAGGCAACGCAAATCCCCATGTTGGCCGGATTACCCATTTTTTGCAGCAAAGGTGCAAAAATACCAATGAACACTCCCGCCAAAATAATTCCTTTACGGGAAGCAAAAAAAGATACCATCTTGGGCATGACCCTTCCTCCTCATTATTGAAATTTGGATTTATCCATCAACCGAGTTGCCTTGATGGTCCTGCCTAAGGCAAAGGTGCGGATAAAATGTAAATAGTTTACATCTGCATCTTAAGCAAAGATGGTTTTTTATTTGCGCTTACGGAGGGAGAATCAGGCAGGATTAAACAGACAGGTAAAAATAATTTCTGGGGACCAGCCTCATTCTCCTCTCCCCGCCATATAGCCTGAGACCTAACCTAGGCCTCGTGGGGCCTAAAATCGCCCCTCAAATAAGAGAAAGAGGAGTCTGTGGCTTCCCCATCTTTTTCACCTCCTTTTTCTTTTTTGAAAATAAATAACATTTTTCTCCGAAAAATGCAATCTTTTTTAATTACTAATTGTAATCCATCGCTGAAAAGGGGATGATTTCTGTGAAGTAAGCTTTGATACTCCCCAGCGCAGCAGAGCCGCAGCTAAACTATTTAATCCCTCCATCCTCTTTGGCCAAGTGAAGAGTGGAAATTGTACGGCAAGGGTTCATCCCTGGTTTATCCCTGGCCGCATTTTTCGGCAAGCCCTAAAGGCTTGCCCTACGTTTTATCCTTAATCAACAAGGAACCGCCTTCCAGGGCATATAATTTTTTAAAAATTTTTTACAATTCTTTCTCTGTGTGCTCTGCGAGCTCTGTGAGATTTGCCCTGTTTCCTAATAAAATTTAAAGAGTTGGCAAGTATGTAGTATAGAGATTTTTATAATTCAAAAATTTTTGACTTACCTTATTTTATTTTCTGCGTAAATTCGGCACTGTATCACTTCCCTACTATAGAACTTCTTTTCGATTTTCGCTCGGTGCAATGCGCTTAGCGCTTTGCCCTTATGCGCTTTGCTTTTTCTCCTTCAGCTCTCCTGCCTTGCGCCTGACGACAAATAATTTCACTCCTCACTCCCCGCTCCGTGCTCCCTGCTTTTTTCATCTGCGTTCATCTGCGTCCCCTATTTTCCACACATTACGAGATCGCCGCGGGCGCTACGCTCCCTCGCGATGACCTTACGAAACAGCCTCGCTGGTTTAATAAACCTATTCTTCAGTGATGGGTTACTACTGATCGACCCATGGATTTGGAGACTGACCGTCGATCAGTTTTAATTTTTCTCACAGCAGGAGACAGGCGGGAGGGGGAGAGGCGAAATTAAAATCGGCCGGGAATTG
>JBNAWB010000116.1:0-11391 GCA_049699975.1 Thermodesulfobacteriota bacterium | reverse complement strand
CTCTCTCCCTCCCGCCTGAAGTAGGTACGAATTTCAAAAGTGATCGACGGTCAGTTCTATTTAGGTCTTGACAAAATTTTATAAATAAATTATTTATTACTAAAATTTGGCAATATAGAAAGGTAGATTATTTTCGATTCATTTTAAATTGCCATTTTAAAAAAATTAAGGAGGGAAAAATGAAAAGGAAATTATTGCTTTTAGCTATTTTGGGGCTTGTTTTAGTGTTTGCTTTATCCACTCCGGCAGATGCCCAGAAGAAACGTTTCTTCGGCATCGCCACTGGCGGCGTAGGCGGCGTTTACTATCCCTTGGGGGGCGCGTTAGCTCAATGTTTAACCAACAAAATTGAAGATATGGTGGTTACTGCTCAGACCGGCAATGCCTCTGTGGCCAATGTAAATTTAATTGCTCGGGGCGATGTGGAATCAGGACTTTCGCAAAACAATGTGGCCTTAGCGGCCTATATTGGCGATAAAGAATCCTGGAAGACGCCACCGGTGAAAAACTTAAGAGCCATAGCCGGACTCTATCCAGAAACGACTCACTTAGTAGCTTTAAAAAAGTCGGGAATAAAATCGATTTATGATTTTAAGGGAAAACGGATTATTGTAGGCGACAAGGGGAGCGGAACAGAATTCGATTCGCGGCGGATGTTAGCGGAAGTTGGTTTTGCTGACAAAAGTGGATATAAAGATATTGAGCCCGTTTATGTTTATTATGCTGTAGCTGTCCAAAGAATGAAAGACGAGCAGGCAGATGCCTTGATCTGGACTTCTGGAGTTCCTAATGCCAATATATTAGAAATTGCCACCACAAAAGACGTAGTTTTCATTCCTTTCCCTGATGATGTAATTAAATCCTTAAATACCAAATATCCTTATTATGCTCCGGTAACCCTTCCCGTAGTTTATCCTAAGCAAACAGCCCCCGTAAAAACTGTGGCGATCATCGCTTTATGGGTAACTAGAGCGGAAGTGCCCGAGAAAGACATTTACGACATAACTTATCATCTTTGGGAAAAGACTCCTCTGTTGCACAGCGCCACTAAAGAGAGCGTTAGCGGAGCTGAAGTGGTGGCCAAAGTGCATGAACAAGGGAAGAATGTGAAACTGGAAAACGCTTTATTGGGAGTAACCATTCCTTTACACAAAGGAGCTTATAAATATTACAAAGAGAAAGGAATTGCTATCCCTCCAGCCCTTGTTCCTCCGGAAGCTAAATAAAAAAGAGAATGAACAATTCCCTAACTGATTTAGGAGCTCCGCGTCTAAACTCCTTGCGGGCGCGGAGCTTTTATTGTCTTCATGAAAAAAATTCCCCTAATATTCTTGGCAGGTGGGATTATTTTTTCAATTACTTATTTTGTATCTCTACCTATCCTAACTTTAGAAAAGCAAGGAAAAATAATTTTGTGGCGCGTGACTAAGCCGGGAGATACTTTTCTTTTAGGGTATTTACATTCGGTAGCCAAAACCGATGTGTGGGAAGAATTTATTATTGATAATAATTATCAGATCGTTTTAACCCAAACTATGTTCCAGGGACAAGGAGCAGGTTTGCCTTATAATTTGGCTGAAAATGAAAAATTGATTCGTGATGGCCCTTGGTTTAAAATTACGGGCATGAGGCGAGTTTTGCCTGAGCTTAATTGGCGAGTAGATGCGCAGTGGCACAGCCGCTTCCGTTTTGACCGAGAAGAAATAATTCCTCCCGCAGCTCTTTATGGCGATGGGGTGATCCAAATAAAAGTGACGCGCATGATGCTAAAAGATTTTTTTAAATTCAATATCAAAAAATTTAGGCAAAGGATTTTAGAAAAAAATGAAAGATATTCCTAATACTCCGGAGAGAAAAAACATAATCGAATATAAAGTTGAAGAAGAAAAAGTCAAGGAACTGGTGGAGACTTTTGATCCTGAGCTCCGTTTTCGCAAATTAAGAGGGGCAGCAGAAAAGATTGTCCTTATAATGTGTATTATTCTTTCCTTGTTTCATATCTATACGGCCGGGTTCGGAGTGCTCCAAGAGTGGAAACATCGATGTTTTCATTTTTCTTTTGTTCTTTCCCTTATTTTTTTAGTTTACCCCACGCGGAAGATTAAAGTAAAAAACCTCACCCTCACCTGGGTTTACGAAGTCATCTACTCGGCAATCTGCGGTTTAATATTATCTCTGGGAATGCAGAGTGTCCTCAAGTTATCTACTTCTATATCAGTCTTAGTTTTTGGGCTTGGGTTTTTTTTGGCTTTTGCCCTCAAAACCAGAGATTTATTTCCTCCCCCAATTACTAACTTTCTTGATCTGGTAGCTTCTTTAATCGGTTTAGGAATAATAACCTTTGTCATTTCCATATTAATTAAATACTGGACGACATATGTAGGCGACTCGGGAATAAGTTTTATTATCTGGACCGTGCTTGTTTTATTGGGATTGACGGCGCCTTTAATCTTTATGCTTTGGCAAGCCATCCAAATTTTGAGCGGTCGAAAGGAATTCCATTTCGATCCTCAAAGAATTCCCTACTTTGAAATTTCTTTAGCCGTAATGTCTTTTGCTATGTCCAGTTATATCATTCTCGATTTCGATCAATTCATTTTTCGCGCCGGTTTTCCTAATCTTAGAGACCTGATTATTGGCAACTTAGCTATTTTACTTGTTTTAGAAGGGACGCGCAGAAGCATTGGCCTTCCTTTAGCGATATTAGGATTATTAGCCCTATTCTACTGCTATGCCGGTCCTTGGTTAGCTAACATTCCCGGCGGTACTTTCTTTGCTCATCGCGGTTTTACCCCATCCCGGATTATCGACCAAATGTTCTTGGGAACAGAAGGAATATATGGAGTACCCTTGGGAGTAGTAGCCACTTTTGTTTTCCACTTTGTCTTATTTGGCATATTCATCATGAAGACCGGGTTAGGTAAGCTATTTATTGATGTGGCAATGGCTTTGGCCGGCTGGTCAGCCGGTGGGCCGGCTAAAGTTGCTATCGTAGCTTCCGGACTCCTGGGATGTATCTCTGGCTCTTCAGTGGCTAATACCGTCACTACAGGTTCATTCACCATCCCCATGATGAAAAGACTTGGTTACAGTAAAGAATTCGCTGGAGCTGTGGAAGCGGCCGCCTCTACGGGCGGTCAGTTTATGCCTCCCATTATGGGAGCCGCGGCCTTTATTATGGCGGAGTTTTTGGGCATTTCGTATATTACTATAGCTACCTGCGCCATCATCCCGGCCATTTGCCATTTTTTTGCCGTAGGCGTTATGGTCCATCTGGAAGCGAAAAAAAATCACATGGAAGGTATTCCGCGCGATCAGTTGCCCCGTTTGATTCCCCTCTTGCGAGAAAATGGAACTCTCGTTTTGCCATTAATAGTAATTATTTGGCTACTAATAAGCGGTTTCACTCCTTTCTTAGCCGCCTTTTGGGGAATAATCAGCTCCGTGGCTTTTGCTCAGTCAGGCCCGCGAACAAAGAATTTCTTTGTTGTTGTTTTTGCGACTATCCCCCTCGTACTTTTCCAATGGAATCCTCTTGAGGGTTCTTTTTTGGGAATCGGATTATGGAGTGCCTTCATTATTCTTGGTTTTTATTGGAGCTGGAAGTCATCTCCTTTTTCTTATTGGTTATTAGGACTTATAGCAATATTAATAATGGGTTATCTTTTAATAAAAGGTATGGCGGCAGAGTTGGTCGCTTTTTGGATTAATTTTTATATCATTATTGTGGGCTTAATCATTCGTCAAGGCCGGATACGCTTAGAACACGTCATTGAATGCTTAGAGTGGGGCACTAAGAATGCCTTGGCCATCGGCGCAGCCTGCGCCGCTGTTGGTTTTATCGTCGGAGCCACGACCTTAACAGGTATGGGATTGAAATTCGCCAATGCCACAGTTTTTTTAAGTACGGTTACTTCCGCTTTTTTCAACAAATTAGACATCCTGGGACTGTTTTCTTTAGATCAAACCACTTTGTTCTTTACCTTATTTTATACGGCCTTGGCCAGCCTTATCCTGGGGATGGGTTTGCCCACCACTCCAAATTACATTATAGTTTCCATTATTGCTGCCCCTGCCCTTCTGAAATTCGGCATTGCTCCTTTGATTAGCCACATGTTCGTATTCTATTTTGGTCTCTTAGCTGACCTTACTCCTCCGGTAGCCGTAGCCGCATATGCCGCCTCGGGCATCTCTCAAGGAGATCCTTTTAAAACAGGTTTGCGAGCTTTTACTCTATCCTGGACAACTATGTATGTTCCTTTTGCTTTCATGTTTAGTCCTATCCTCATCTTAATGCCCTGGATCTTGCAAAAACCTCGGGGAGCATTTCCCGTATTAGATTTTTTATTTGTCATAGGCACTGTTATCTTGGGAATTATTGCTCTTGGGGCGGTTATTATTGGCTATTTTGGAGATCGCGTAAATAAATTTGAACGGTTACTTCTTTTGGTGAGCTTAATTTTACTTTGGTGGCACGAGACAATGTCCAGCATTATAGGAGCTCTTCTTCTGGGGGGAATATTTATTTGGCAGTACTTACGCAAAAGAAGACGAGAAGAAGAGGAGCTGAAAAGAGCTGTTGCTGTGCCCTCCCCTGCTGATCCAGATAATTAATTTTTTCCCGCGAGCTAACAAAATTTTTCATCCTTACTCACCCTTCCCTCGCTCCAGCGAGATTGTGTCATAATTAATAAATAGTAAATAGCTAACTTTTGGTGAAGGGGCCGGAGGCGGGCCAGAGGCGGGCATGAATGAAGAAGCATCGGCGGGATAAAACGTCATTCAAAATTCACCAGCGCTTTTCCGCAAAAGGCAGGCGAATAGTTAAACTAAGCAATATGATTAAGCTTCTAAATCCGCCGGGACCCATGGAAGATTCACTGCTTCATGATTCTGAATGAATGCCTGCCTCTGGCCCTTTGTCGCCATTGCGATACAGTTTCCCAGTGGAGAGAGAAGGGTGAGGGGTCATTAAAAAATCCCCTGGTAACCCCACCCTTCAATGATGGATTACCCAATTATTTGTTTCATTATTCCTGAAAACGTGGTAAATTATATTAAATAAAATAAAAAAGAAGGGAGCGTTTATGTTCCAAGTTTCGGAAAGAGCCACAGAAAAAATCAAAGAATATTTCAAGGATCGGGAAGAAATCCCAACCATTAGGATTACTTTAACGCAGATAGGCTGATCCGGGCCCTCCTTGGGCCTGGCTCTGGATGAGCCGCAGGAAGGTGATGAGGTTTTTAAGCAGGGAGGTATTACTTACACCATAAATAAGGAGCTTTACGAGCAAGTAAAACCCATTTCCGTAGATTACGTAGAAACCCCTCGAGGTTCAGGTTATCAAATCACCGCCAATACAGGTAATTTAGGCCAAGGATGCGGATCCTGTAGCTGCTAATAGCTAAATGCCAAAGGATTAATTGGCGAAAAAGCCCCTTTCCTCTCTTTAAAAAGAGGGGAAAGGGGAGATAAAATTCTCTCCCCTATTCTTTTATTTATAATCAAAAAAATCTCCAGGCTTCCAGGAAACTACTTTAACACGCGGAGCCCTTAATTTTATCTCCTCCATGAGCTTTTCTATTTTAAGCTGCTGGTTGGGGAAGGTGCCAAAGTGGATGGGCAAGAAATACTCTGGATGTAAAAGAGAAGCTGCGTACCCTGCCTCCCGATGTCCCATATTATACTTTCCTCCCACGGGAAGCACCACTATGTTGGGGCTATAAAGATCTCGAATAATTGCCATATCTGCAAATACCCCTGTGTCTCCCCCATAATATATTGCTGGTCCTTCGGGGATTGATAGCACATACCCCACCGAGCCTGAGCCGGGAGTGAGTATACCTTCTTTTTTATAATCTTCACCCATGATATCGGAAGTATGGGCCGCATTGACCATAGTAATTGTAAAATCCGCAGTCTCCCAGCTTCCCCCAATATTTAGGGGAATAGAACCCTCATCATATTTAATCCCCCCAAATTTTTCGGCATACATTCCTATTTCCGGAGTACAGATCAAGGGTGCTCCAGTTGCCTTTACGATGGCTAAAGAATCACCAATGTGATCGATATGGCCATGGGTAACGCAGACAGCATCAGCTTTTTTGACCTGTTTTACTTTAAGAGAACATACTGGATTCTCATCTAGCCAAGGATCGAGAAAAATAGTCTTTCCTTTAGTCTCTATTTTAATAGAAGCATGGCCCAGCCAGGTTATCCGGGTCTTAGTCATTTTCTCTTCCCTCCTTTGCCCTTAGAAGATTTGGTTTTTTTAGGAGGGGCGGGGATTTTTATCTCTACGTCTTTAACAAACACGGGAGTAAAATCTTTGACGCGGGGCATGAGATCATTGGTAGCCGCCACTGCTTCTGGAGAATTAAAGGCTTTTAGAGCAGCTTTAACACTATCAAACCAAAGTTCATTCACTCGATACCAAGCAGGGGTTCCTGCAGGTGACCCCACAACTTTTCCGATTAAATACCGGCGTAAGCCTGGAATTTTGGCCGCCTCCCGGGCATGCTTCCTAATAAAATATTTCTCAAATTCTGCTTCATCTGTTCCCGGGGGAAGATTAAACATAGCGACTAACTTAACCATAACGCACCTCCTCGCCAATTTTTTAGGGATTAAAGAAATTTCCCTTTTCAGATAGCCAAATAAGATTTAAAGATTTCTTCATTCTTCCAGAATTCTTCACTTGTCCCTTGATAACGAATAGCGCCCTTTTCCAAAATGTAAAAGCGATTACTAAGCTGCAAAGAAAATTTAGCATTTTGCTCCGAAAGGAGAATGGTCATTCCTTCTGCACGCAATTTTTTTATCTGTTCCCCAAGTTGTTGCACCACGATGGGGGCTAAGCCTTCGGAAGGCTCATCTAATAAAAGCAGCTCGGGGTTGCCCATCAGGGTGCGGGCAATGGTCAGCATCTGCTGCTCTCCCCCGCTCAAAAATCCACCCCGCCGATTTTTGATAGGTTCTAAGGCGGGAAACAGTTCGAATACCCTGGCGATGGTCCACCGAGGCCCTTTGGCACTGGCAGCTTTTACAGCTACATCCAGGTTTTCCCAAACCGTCAAATCGGAAAAAATTCTTCTGTCTTCGGGAACAAAGCCAATTCCTAAATTAGCAATTTGGTACGGCTGTTTGCCAATTAATTCTTTTCCCTTCCATAAAATGGAACCAGAGTTAGGAGGAGTTAAGCCCATGATGGAACGGAGTGTGGTGGTCTTCCCTACTCCATTTCTTCCTAAAAGAGAAACTACTTCCCCTTCCTTTACTTGGAGAGAAACTCCGAACAAAACTTGGCTTAGCCCATAGGAAGTGTATATATTTTCCACTTGCAAACTCATCTTCCTTCTCCCAAGTAAACCTTCTGCACTTCTTTATTTTGCTTAACTTCCTCTGGAGTTCCTTCGGCAATGAGTTTCCCTTGATGGAGGACTAAGATTCTTTCGGCGATGGAAAAAACAACTTCCATATCATGTTCGGTAAAGAGTAAGGTTAATCCTTTTTCGCGACTTATCTTTTCGATCAAAGCTATCGTCTGCCGCGTCTCTTGGGCAGACATCCCTGCTGTAGGCTCATCAAGAAGGAGCAATTCTGGGTTACTGGCTAAGGCAATTCCCAATTCGAGCTGCTTTTGGTAACCATAGGATAGTGAGCCACTTACAGTCTCGCCAAATTCTTTTAGCCCTACGCGCTCTAAAATTTCCGCGGTCTCTTGGCGGAAAAGAGGATCAACTATTTTAAAAAAATTCAAACCCATACCCCGGTGCGCAACGAGAGCAGCTTGGATATTTTGAAAGACCGTTAGCCGCGGGAAAATATTCGTGTGTTGAAAGGAGCGGCCCATTCCTAAACGGCAAATTTTATGGGGAGGCATATTAGAAATATCTAGGCCTTTAAAAGTTACTCGCCCGCTATCCGCTGTTATATGCCCAGTTATCAAATTAAAAAGAGTAGTTTTCCCAGCTCCATTAGGTCCGATGATCGAGCAAATTTCTCCCTTTTTAACAGAAAGACTCACTCCGTTTACGGCCACGAACCCATCAAAAGATTTCTTGATGTTTTCCACAGTTAAAATCATTTCGGCCATTTAAATACCCTTTTTTCTCTTAAGAAGCCCACTATACCACCGGGGAAGAAAAACAAAAGGAAAGCCAAAATTGTGCCCATAATAAAAGGCCAATATTGTGTGTAAGAAGTAACTAACATCCGCATATACAGAATGATGGCTGCCCCCACTAAAGGGCCAAAGAAGCTATAAATTCCGCCTAAGAGAGACATAATAAGCACTTCGGCAGATTGCGGCCAGTAAAGTAGGTCGGGGAAAAGACTGTGATTGAAAATGCCAAAAAGAGCCCCAGAGATAGCCGCAAATAAGCCAGAGATCATGAAAGCAATGAGCTGAAAAAGTTTTACATTGACCCCAATGAATTCTGTACGTTCTGGATTTTCCCTTATGGTAGTCAGGATTCTCCCAAAAGGAGAATTGACTATGCGCTGCAAGAGGCATAATGAGACTGCTACGACCACCAAAGTGAAATAATAGAAACGAACCGAGGAATCCAAGTAAGCAGGAAAATCAATGCCAATGAGACCTGTATCACCTCCGGTTAAAGAGTTCCATTTAAAGACAATGGCCCAGACAATCTGCGAAAATGCTAAAGTAAGCATGGCAAAATAGATTTTAGTTAAGCGCACACAGAAAAAGCCAATAATTAGCGCCCCCAAAACCCCGGCCACCATAGCGCCCATAAAGGCTAAAGGGAAAACAATTCCTGCCTTTTTCATGAGCAAGGCGCAAGTATAAGCGCCTATTCCAAAATAAGCTGCGTGCCCAAAAGAAACCAAGCCAGTGTAGCCCAATAGTAAATTTAGGCTCATGGCCAAAAGCCCCATGATTAATATATCTGTACCTAAAAATATATAAAAACGTGATTGTGAAAGGGGAAGTAAAGCTAATAGAGCGGTCAAAATAATTATGAATTTTTCTCTTTTAAGCATAGTTAGCGGGTTAGTGGTTTCCCCAAAAGGCCCCAGGGCCGGGTAATCAATACAATGGTCATAAGGATATAAATAAAGACGATGGCCAAGCGGGGAAGAATTAAAATCCCAAAGGAGATTACTTGCCCCAAGACCAGGGCTCCTAATAGGGTACCCCAAAAACTTCCCAGGCCGCCGATGACTACGACAATAAAGACATTTATTATTATTTCCACATCCATCCCCGGGACAATAGCCGCAATAGGGGCCACTAAGGCCCCACCCAAGCCCGCCAGCCATGACCCGATTATAAACACTACGGTAAATAATTTGGTGACATTAACTCCTAAAGCATTAAGCATTTCTCGATCAAGAGCTGCGGCTCTGATAATTCTTCCCCATCTTGTGCGATTTAAAATTAGCCAAAAGAAAATGGCGATGCCGAAACCCAAACAAATAATAAAAATATTATATTCAGGGAAGTATTGATCCATTATTTTTATAGCCCCTTTAAGAATTTCTGGACGCGGGATAGAAAGTTGACCAGTGCCCCAGACGATTTTTGCTAAATCACCAAAAATAAGAACCAAAGCATAAGTAAATAAAAGTTGATTCAATTCTTCGCGAATATACAAGCGGCTCAAAAATAACCTTTCAATTACACCTCCCAAGAGAGCAATAGCTATGGAAGAAAATAGAACGGCTATCCAAAAGCCCGCTGGATTATTTATAAAATAAGAAACGAATTGGTAAGTTAAATAAGCTCCTAACATGTAAAAGGAGCCGTGGGCAAAGTTCAACACGCGCAGGATGCCAAATATAAGGGAAAGGCCCGAGGCAATAAGAAAAAGAAACATAGCATAAGTTAAGCCACTCAAACTCTGAATTAAGAGGAAAGAGGGATCAGGCATGACCATTTAACCTTAATTAATCAAACTTAGGGCGCATAACATAAAAGCGGAAATAAGCTTTTAGTTATCCGCCCTGTTTTGTAGAGAGCTTTTAGTCCATTAGGTTATCCGCCGGGATGTATTCTACGGGCCGCAGAATTGGGAATGGATATTCAGGAACTTTAGCTGTGGTGCCCCAGAATTGTCCTCTATTGGCCTGATGATCCTTAGCGCGCATCGTCTGCTTACCGATAGGAGTGTCAATGGTGAGGCCTTCTAAGGCTTTGATCACCTTCATGGTATCGGTAGAATTAGCTTTTTTAATTGCTTCCACCAAGAACTGCATAGCGATATAGCCAGTGATAGCCCAACTGGGAGGGTACTCTTGTTTAGTATAGGCCTTCAACTTTTCCACATAAGCTTTATGCTCGGGAGTGTCCGGGTAGTAGAATAAGTCGTAGGCATTAGTAGTAATTCCTAAAGGCAGATCATCTTTTAAGGCAATTGCTGTTTCCGGAGAACCTGCTTCGCCAGCAGAAACAACTTTTACTTTTTCATAAAAGCCGTAAGGCTTAGCCTGCTTGGAGAAGTTTACAAAATCTCCGCCCCACAAGGAAAAGAAAGCTGCATCTGGTTTTTTAGCAAGAGCGGCAGTGATAAAAGGCGTATAATCAGCTTCGCCCAATTTGGGCCAACCCTGCCCGACGATTTCTACATCAGGCTTAATTTTTTTAATCCATTCCACAAAAGCTTTAGTCACCATCTGCCCGTATTCATAATCTGGACCGATGGTATAAATCTTTTTCCAGGGGTGCTTGGCCATGAACACTGCTGCGCTTCGTCCTTCAGTATTGGTGTTAGCTGCTGCTCGGAAAACATAGGGATGGAGCTTGCCAGGTTCGGTCATAGCTGTGGTCTTAGAAATAGGAGCGATATAAAGAATTTTTTCAGTCTTAGCCACCTCGGAAAGAGCTAATCCTTGGGCTGCAGTTAATCCTCCCACCAAAAATTGCACATTTTCTTTGGCAATAAGTTCACGGGCCACTCGGGTGGCCTCATCTGGAGTCCCTTTACAATCTCTAACTAAAAGTTTGATCGGTCTACCCAAAACTCCGCCCTTTTTATTCACTTCCTCCACATACATTTCTGCTCCCACTTTAGCAGGCTGCCCAAAAAGAGCACCTCCTCCGGTTAGGAACATTGGAAAACCAACCAAAATTGGTTTTTCTGCCGCGCCGGCTGGAGAAAAGAAAGCCAGCAATCCTAAAAAACAAAGTATCAATCCTCCCATGGAAAACCGTCTCATATACGCCCTCCTTTCTTAAATTTATTTTTGATTTTTACCTTAATTTCCGTAATCTCCCTTTCATCACCCCCTTTATCAAGAAGTTTAGATTTTTAGCTATATATAATCTCCGTTAATTTATTTCCAAATTAAATCTTTTGTCAATACCTTTATTCACTGACCGTCGATCAGTTTTAATTTTTCTCACCAGCAGGAGACAGGCGGGAGGG
>JBNAWB010000115.1:0-11439 GCA_049699975.1 Thermodesulfobacteriota bacterium | reverse complement strand
AAGGATTTATCGATCCCAGCTTAGATTAAAATTTAAAAGTGATCAACGGTCAGTAGAAAAATCTAACCGTCGATCACTTTTTAGATTTCAGGGCAATTCGAGGCGGGAGGGGGAGAAGCTCATTAAAATGAGGCACTTATTTTTTTCATAAGGATGGGCGGGGAAGATAAGGAGCTATTTAAAAAAAGGAGCTATTATTTCAGCTTATTTGGAGCAGAAAAGCTTGTCCCCGCCGTTCTTTGCGGAAAAAAGGTGGGTAAGAGGAAGATAGTCATTTCCCAGCCGATTTTAATTTCGCCTCTCCCCCTCCGGCCAGATCACATTGGGGAGCGAAAAATAAAACTGTTCGACGGTCAGGGAAAAAATTTTAAAATTTTTATTTAAATTTCTTGACGAAAAATTTTTTTTTCAGTATTTTTTATCGGATACTTATGGCAATTCCTTAGCGGAGGCTAAATTCCATGGAGAATCTAAGCTTAAGAAAACCAGTTAAGCCACTTAAGGTTAAAAAAAACCAAGAAACCTCAGGCCTCTTGCAGGAGATGGGAGGAACAGCCTTCCAGGGCAAAAACCTTTCGCTGGCCTTCCAAATTTGGAAAGAAATGCTAAAAGAAGAAACAACCATTTTTTTTGGTTTAGCCGGAGCTCTTATTCCGGCCGGGATGCGCCAAATTTTAGTGTATCTCATCCAAAATCGTTTCATCGATTGCCTTGTTTCTACGGGGGCCAATCTCTTTCACGACCTCCACGAAACCTTGGGATTTTACCACTGGCAAGGTCACCATTTTGTCGATGACGTAGTTTTAAAAAAAGAAGGGATTGATCGCATCTACGATGTCTTTGCCAGCGAAAAAGAATTTGTGGAATCTGATTTGTATATTATGCGTTTTGCCCGCTCCATACGCGCCAATCGGCCTTTGAATACGAGGGAATTTTTTGCTCGTTTAGGTAAACAGCTCCTCAAAGATAAAAAAGAAGAAGGGATTATTACCGCCGCCTACCAAGCAGGAGTGCCTATTTATTGTCCCGCCTTGGGGGATTCTTCTATTGGTATTGCCTTGGCGCTGGAAAGGAATAATCCCCCTTTACTTTTTGACATATTGGCCGATGTGCGGGAAACTGCTTTCATCGCCGCCCAATCTAAAGCCACAGGAGTCATCTTCCTTGGCGGGGGCACTCCCAAAAATTTTATTCAACAGACAGAAGTTACGGCCAACATGATGGGCTTGAAAGTGCCGGGCCATCATTATGCAATTCAAATTACCACAGATGCTCCCCATTGGGGCGGTTTGAGTGGTTGCACATTTGAAGAATCCCAATCATGGGGTAAGATAGCTGAACAGGCCCGAAAAGTAACCCTTTATTGTGACTCCACCATTGCCTTGCCCATTCTTGTTTCCGCTTTAGTGCAAGAATGGGGTGAATTGATAAAAAAGCGCCGGCGGCCCAATATGCGTAAACTGTATTCCTGGCCTGCTAATTATAATCCAGGGAAACGGAAATGATTGCTAAAGAACCTATGACCATACCCTTTAATTTTGGGGGCTTACCCTCTGCCTATTCGAGGTGGGAAAATGCCCGGGTAATATTATTGCCCGTGCTTTATGACCTGACCAGCACCTACATCCCTGGATCGCGCCGCGGCCCTTTGGCCATTCTGGAAGCTTCTACCCACTTAGAGCTATTTGATGAAGAATTACAAGTGGAAACTTTTCAAATAGGCATCCACACGCTAGACCCCTTGGAAGCTGTGGCTTGTGGCCCAGAAGAGATGGTGCGGCAGGTACGATTTTGCGTACAGAAGGTTTTGGACGCAGGCAAATTTCTGGTGCTCCTTGGGGGGGAACACACATTAACCTTAGGAGTGGCCCAAGCCCTAAAAGATAAGTATCCGCAGCTCTCTTTCTTACAATTAGATGCCCATGCGGATCTGCGGGATGAATATGAAGGGACACGTTTTAGTCATGCTTGCGTGGGCCGGCGCTTGGCTGAATTAGGCCCCTTAGTCCAGGTAGGCATACGCAGTTTGAGCAAGGAAGAAAATGACTATTTAAAAGAAAGTAGCGTGGTTACCTTTTGGGGGCACCAATTAGAAGATCTAACCTCCTGGGAAGAAAAAGTATGCGCTGCCCTTACTTCCCAAGTTTATGTAACCATAGATTTAGATGTCCTTGATCCATCGATTATGCCGGCAGTGGGGACTCCTGAACCGGCCGGCCTTACTTGGAAAAGCCTAGTCGGATTACTCAGGTTTTTGGCCAGGAAAAAAGAAATTGTGGGTTTTGATGTTGTGGAACTTACCCCTATTCCAGGTTTAACCAGTCCTGAGTTCTTAGCGGCCAAGCTAATATATAGATTCTTAGGTGAAATTTTTGCCGACTCCTTGAAGAAGGAGCGTTGATTTTAACAAAGGAGGAAAGAAGAATTGGAGACATGGGTTCCGCGCAAGGTATTTTTTACCAAAGGGGTGGGAATGCATAAAGAAGAATTGCGGTCTTTTGAGTTAGCCTTAAGAGATGCGGGCATTGAAAAATGTAACTTGGTTACTGTCTCCAGTATTCTCCCTCCCCGGTGTAAAATAATTTCTCGATCTCAGGGATTGCGCGAGCTTGTGCCCGGAGGCATAACTTTCTGCGTATTGGCCAAGTGTAGTTCAAATGAGCCGCGCCGCCTGATCGCTGCTTCTATTGGTTGTGCTATCCCCACTGAAAAATCTCTCTATGGCTATCTATCTGAACACCATGCTTTCGGCCAAACTGAAAAGGAGGCCGGTGACTATGCCGAAGATTTAGCGGCCGCCATGCTTGCTTCCACTTTGGGGATAGAATTTGATGAAGACAAAAGTTGGGATGAAAAGAAAGAATTTTATAGAATTAGTGATAAAATTGTACGCACTACTAATATTACCCAATCCTGTATAGTAAAAAGCGGCTGGGCCACGGTTTTGGCCGCCGCCGTCTTCATTCTCTAAAAAGAGCAGGAGCAAAAATGAAAGTCGCTCTATGCTTCAATTTAAAGAAAAGCAGATTTGCGGCCACCGCTAATGATCTCTACGCCGAATGGGATGATGAAGAGACTATTAATGCCGTTCGCTCAGCTTTGGCCCAAAGGCACCAAGTTTTGCTCATTGAAGCCGACGAAAAAGCGTTTGCCAAGTTCCAAAAGCATCGGCCGCAGATAGTTTTTAATATGGCCGAAGGACTAAAAGGGGCAAGTCGGGAGCTCCAAATTCCCGCCATTCTGGAAATGTTACAGATTCCTTATACTGGTTCAGACCCTCTAACCTTGGGCCTTTGTTTAGATAAATCATTGGCCAAAGAGATTCTTTCTTATCATGGCATCCCCACCGCTCCTTTTCGCGTCGTCACCAACATCCAAAAGCTTGACCACCTTCCGCCTTTTCCTTTGATCGTGAAACCTCTTTGGGAAGGGTCAAGTAAAGGAATTAGCAACAAAGCCTTGGTCCATACCAAGCGGGATTTGAAAGAACAAGTCCAGCATATCTTAGAGGTTTATGCGCAACCCGCTTTGGTGGAAAAATATTTGCCGGGGCGGGAATTCACCGTGGCCCTCTTAGGCAATGGACAAGATTTAAAAATATTACCTATTGTAGAAATCCAATTCTCTGAACTTCCTCCTAACATAAATCCTATATATTCTTACGAAGCTAAATGGATCTGGGATACTGTAGAAAAACCTTTGGAAATCTTTTCCTGCCCAGCCAAGATACCACTAAACCTCAAGAAAAAAATCGAATCAGTTTGTCGAGCAGCTTTTTGGGCCTTAAGATGCCGGGATTGGTGTCGGATTGATGTACGCCTTGACGAAAAAGGAGAACCTAACATCTTAGAACTGAATCCCTTGCCCGGCATACTGCCTAATCCCGACGCCAATTCTTGTTTTCCTAAGGCCGCCCGCACAGCAGGCATTTCTTATGCCGAGCTGATTAACTTAGTCCTGGATATTGCGTGCCGGAGAGTGGGGTTGCTCTGATGCCCAAAAGTTCTGTATTAATCCTCTTCAGTTACCCTTTCTTCCCCGATGGTTCACCAGATAAACTTGGTATTAAATCGGTAAAAGAACGTTTGCGAGCCGTGCAGTCTGCTCTAAAATCAGAGGGCTATAAAGTTTCCCAATTAGAGGTGCAGACGAATTTAAGCGATTTAATCCGCAAAATCCTCGAGGCCCAAGTGGACGTGGTCTTTAACCTTTGTGAAGAATTCGCTGGGAAAACCTCGCTGGAGATGAACGTGGCTGCTATTTTAGAACTGCTTAATATTCCTTTTACTGGTTCTTCTGCTTTTGTATTAGGCTTAACCCAAGACAAAGGAAAAACTAAATCCATTTTGGCCCACGCCGGCATTCCCACTCCTAATTATCAAATTTGCTATCCGGCAGAAGAGGATAATCCTTTAAAAATAAATTACCCATTAATTGTCAAACCTCTAAGAGAGGATGCCAGCTTAGGCATAGACAATGAATCATTAGTTAAAGATGAAAATTCTTTAAAGAGGCAGATTAAGAAAATTCATCAACATTATGGCCAGCCCGCGCTTCTTGAGGAGTATATAGAGGGCCGGGAGTTGAATGTCTCCATAATTGGTAACACCGAACCGCGAGCCTTACCCATTTCGGAAATTGACTTTTCATCTTTACCGCCGGAACTGCCCAAAATTTGCGGTTATGCTGCCAAATGGGAAGCTCAAAGTTTGGAATTCCGGCATACTTTACCGATCTGTCCGGCACCTTTATCTCCTGAGTTAGAGAAAAAGGTCGTAGAAATTTCTTTAAAAGTCTATCAGATCATGGAGTGTCGGGATTACGCTAGGGTAGATATTCGGCTTGATGCTCAGGGAACTCCGTACGTTTTGGAGGTAAATGCTAACCCTGATATCTCTCCGGATGCCGGCTTAATTCGCTCAGCAAAGGCCGCTGGGTTTACGTATGAAGAATTTATTGCGTACATTGTAGAATTGGCTAAAGAGAGAAGACCTCACCTTCCCCCCATGCTCCAAGATCATTTATTAAAAAAAGAGAAAGATGACTAGGAATCCAATTCCTCCTGACAAAAAAATCCTTGCTAAAAAATTTGCCGGCTCTTCCCAGCTTTTTCATAAAAAAGGCCAAGTGGATTTGTCCTGGGATGATGAAGGAGTTTTGCCTAAAATTTTATCTATAGATACGGAATTTGTCTTCCAGCGGATGACGGAAGAGACTTTGAAGGCCGTTGATGGTGAAAAAGGTAGTTTGGTTTTGGACGTAGGTTGCGGACGAGCTATAGACGCGGTTTCTTTAGCTCAAAAAGGAGTCGTCGTCTATGGCTGTGATCCTTCCCCGATCATGTTGCGGAAAGCTAAAGCATGGACTAAAAATTCAGGCCAAATTGTTACTTTGGTAAGAAGTTTGGCGGAAGACCTTCCTTTTCGCAGAGAAGTTTTCGCGCGGGTTTATTGCAAGGGAGCTATTGACCACTTCGCTAATCCAGAAAGAGCCTTAGCGGAAATGTGTCGGGTAACTAAAAGAGGAGGAAAAGTTATTATTGCGGCAGCTAATCTGGATAGTTTGAGTTGCACCTTAGCCAAAGGAATAAATTCTCTTTTTAAATTTTTTTTAAAGAAAGAAATTGCCCGCCCCCATATCTGGGAAACTCCTGCTGACCATAATTTTAAATTCAACTATCCCACGCTCCAGGCCTTAGGAAAAATCTTTCTTCAAGAGCATCGCTTTAAAGGCGTTTCTCTTTTCTGGGGATTTCCCAAGTGGGCTAAGTTTTTAAAAAAATTACCTCCTTCTTGGAGGTTTAAGATCCTAAAAGTATTTGATTGGTGGGCTTCTTGGTACGCTCCGTGGGGAGATGTGCTAATCATGGTAGGTCGGCCAAGAAAATTTAGGCCAGAAGGGAGGGAAATAAGTGATTGATACATCCCGCCTATGGGGCGGTCTACTTTGTTTGGCTATTGTTATTATTGCCGGAATATTTTTATGGGGGGTTTTCCAACAAAATTATTGGGCCCTCGCTATCCCGGTGATGATCGGGTTTTTGGGCCTTTTGGGTTTAGCCTTTTGGATAGGTTGGACAATACTCACCATCAAGACGGTTCCCCCTGTCCCAGAACCAAATAGCGGCGGGCAGAAGGAAGAAAGTAGCACGTCCTTGCCCTCTAAGAATACACCCGAAAGTTAACCTTAAAAAATGAAAATTGTTCTTCTTTGCTATCGCGGAAATCCTTATTGCGGGGGGCAAGGGGTTTATTTATATTTTTTATCTCGCGAGATGGCCCGCCGGGGCCATGAAGTAACTATCTTGGTTGGTTCCCCCAAGCCTTGGCCAATGCCTTGGGCCAGAGTAATTTATATAGAAAATTTGAACTTATGGGGTCGGAAAAAGGATTTGCTTCCAGTTTCCCCTTGGCGAATTTTTCATCCTCTCAATTTTTATGAGTTGGCCGTAACGCGCCTGGGTTTTTTCCCCGAGATGCTGCTCTTTAGCCTCCGTGCTCTTAAGGTTCTAAAGGAGCTTATGATTTATGAAAGAATAGATATAATCCATGATATCCAGTCTCTCGGATATGGACTCTTATTCTTAAAATTATACGGCCGGCCTCTAATAACCACTGTCCATCATCCCTTAACAGTGGACCTGCAGGCCAGCTTAGAAAGAAATAAAAACTTTAAAGAAAAATATTATTCCCTCGTCTTTTATCCCATTGGCATGCAACGCAAAGTCATTCATTATTGCGACCGGATTATCACTTCTTCCCGAGAATCGGCCAAAGAAATCCAGCGCGCTTTTCATGTTGCCGCAGATAAAATCCGCATGGTCTATAATGGATTAGATGCCGATTTTTTTTGCCCTTTGCCTTTGCCGCGCCAGCCAAATTCTCTTCTTTTCGTCGGCAATACAGATGACCCAAAGAAAGGCTTAAAATACTTACTTCAGGCCCTGACCCTTCTACCTCCGCATATTAATTTGACGATTGTCGATGAAGGGCCGCCCCAAAAAACTTATGCGGCCGATTTTGTAAAAAAATATTCTTTATCTGCTCGCGTAGTTTTTACCGGAAAAGTTTCCGCCGAAAAACTCCGGCTCCTTTACAATACAGCAAGTTTAGTAGTCCTGCCTTCCCTTTACGAAGGGTTTGGTCTGCCGGCCGCTGAGGCGATGGCTTGCGGTACTCCAGTAATTGCTACTAAGGCGGGGGCCTTACCTGAAGTAGTCGGGGAAGAAGGAGCTGGCCTTTTAGTACCTCCTCGAAACGCTCCGGCTCTGGCTCAAGCCATCATGGAAATTATGGAGGACGAGAAAAAGGCGAAAATAATGGGTGAAGCCGGCAGAAGGCGCGTAGAAAAACTCTTTACTTGGAGCAAAGTAGCCGAAAGAACTGAAGCTGTTTACAAAGAATTTTCTTAACAACTTATGGCGGAGCAAAAATTGAAAATAGCCCTCCTTTCTTATCGGGGTAACCCTTATTGTGGCGGCCAAGGAATTTATTTGACTTATTTAGCTAATGAGTTGGTGAAACTGGGGCATGAAGTCCATGTCCTGGTCGGCCCTCCTTGGCCTCTCTTCCTCCAAGGGGCTGTCGTCCACAAAATCGAGAATTTTAATTTCTTTGGCAAGAAAAAAAATTTTCTACCTCCGGTAAATCCTTGGCGTATTTTTCACCCTCTTCATTTTTATGAATTTTTGGCTTCCCGCTTTGGTGTTTTTCCAGAGATCAAAGCTTTTAGCCTGCGCGCCTTTAGTAAATTAAAAGACCTCGCCCCTAAATATCGTTTTGATATCATCCATGACAATCAATGTTTAGGATACGGAATGTTACTTTGGAGAAGATTAGGCATCCCGGTGGTGGCGACTATTCACCACCCTTTATCTATAGACCGAGCTACCTGGTTTGAACAGCCCTCCAACTTGCGCCAAAAAATTCGGCGCGTTCTTTATTACCCTTTAATTATGCAGGGCATCGTGAGCAGGCGGTTAGACTGTATAATAACTGTTTCTCAGGATTCCGCCAAAGAAATTGTCAAGGCCTTTGGAGTCCCCAGGGAAAAAATCAAAGTTGTTTATAACGGATTAGACACCAAAGTCTTTGCTCCTCTACCGGGCATACGCAAGAAACCCAAAAGCCTTATTTTTGTAGGTAATTCAGAAGATAGGAAGAAGGGATTGTTATATCTATTGCAGGCCCTTACCTACTTACCAGAAGAAATTACGCTCACCGTGGTGGATGGCGGCGCTCCGCAAAGATCTTTTGCCCCTTTCTTAGCCGAGAAATTTAGAATTAGCCATCGGGTCCACTTCATCGCCAAGATTGAACCCCAAGAATTGGTGCGACTATATTGCCAAGCAGAGATAGCGGTCGTCCCTTCCCTTTATGAAGGTTTCGGATTTCCCGCCGCCGAAGCTATGGCTTGTGCCTTGCCGGTTGTAGCCTGCCAAGCCGGTGCCTTGCCGGAAGTAATAGGGGATGATGAAAAAGCTGGTCTTTTAGTCCCTCCCCGGGATGCCCAGGCTTTAGCCCATGCTATTTCTTATCTTTTAAAAAATGATGACCGACGCCAGCAAATGGGCCAGGCAGCTCGGCAAAGAATTTTAAGCCTCTTCAGTTGGGAAAGAGCTGCCCAGCAATTAACAGAAGTATATCGAGAAGTAATCGATGCTTACCATAGACTTCCGTAAATTATCCCTGCAATCTGGGGACCTTATCTTGGATGCTGGCTGCGGCGAAGGACGACATGTCTTCGCCTGCCTGCAATGGCCTTGCACTATTTTAGGGCTCGATTTAAATCAGCACTCTTTGTTAAAAGCCCGCTACATCTTAGAAAGCCTGAAGAAAAAAAATGAAATTAAAGCCAAATACTTGCTTATTCGCGGGGATGTGCTTCGCTTTCCATTTCCTGATGAAATCTTTGATCGGATTATCTGCTCCGAAGTTATAGAACATTTCCGGGATGAAAAACCACTTTTCGCGGAACTGACCAGAGTGTTAAAAAAAGGGGGGAGAATCGCTATTTCCGTGCCTACTATAGTTACCGAATTTATCTACGGCCATCTTTCTAAGGAATATTTTCGTACACCCGGCGGTCATGTGCGCAAAGTTATTCCCCAAACCTTAGCTAAAGCCATGGCGGCCCACAATCTCCAAGTATACGCCATCGGTTTTGCCCATGCCTTTCATTCCCCTTATTGGATGTTGCGCTGCTTATGCGGTCTGCATCAAGAAAAAGCGAAGGTTCCCTTGCTTTACCGTAAATTTCTGCACTTGGCTCTCTTTTCTCCTTATCTGCGTTTTTGGGAAAAAATTGGTAATTATTTCTTGCCCAAGTCTATTATTCTTTATGGCCAAAAGAAATTTGACATTCCGGGGCCCAGGTCCAGTTCATCTGTCTAAAAATTGCTGGTAAATTATTTTAACCAAGAGCAAAGGCGGCGGATTTCGGGCAAGTTCTTAAGGGGGGTAAAAGTCAATTCATGGGCGAGTAACTGCTGATTATGGACCTCTCCTAAATCTCGGCTTCCCTCGTTAATTGAGTCTAAAGCAGATATGGGCAATAGGTCAGAAAACCGCAGTCCCTTTTCTAAATTAATTAATCCTTCGGCAGACAGATCTTCCAAGAAAGTCTGGAATACTTCCTTAGCCATGGCATCCAGGCCTTTGACTTTACCCGCACTGCGTAAAGGGTTATGTTTATGATCCATCTCGCCTATATAAACCTGCAATACATGAGCAAGATCTTGACTCCCAGGCCTAAGATTAATCTTGTTAAAGGCCAAAGATGTCAAAATTTTCATTTCGATACCAAAATTCTGCTTAAAAGGCACGGAGAGCCAAAAACGTAATGTTCCGGCAATCTCCCCCGAAAGAAAATACAAAAGTTTTTTGAGGGGGTTGATGGCGGGATGGTCAAAGATAGATATAAAAGGAGTAATAAAAGCATTCAATCGTCCCCCAAATGGCCGGTGGTAAACAATTTTGGCCACTTCCACCTCGGTGAACCAGAGAATCGCCCCTACTGGGTCAATTACCCAGCGGGGATTAAAGTACCCTTCTTTAATATCCGCATCGATAAATTCAATGATCGCTTGGGGGTGGCAGAGATTACGCTCTGTGCAGAGATGATAAAGAAGTCCACGCATAGCCAGACCCTTGCCGGAATTTTTCCCTTGCGCATCGCCCATGCCATTTTTTTGGGCATAAAAAACTTGCACGCCGTATTTTTTAGCCATTAAAGGAATATCGTCATGTTCATTACCACCGAAGGCAATCCAAATTTCATCGATGATTTTACCTATTAAAGGCTGTAGTATTTGAATCTCCCGTTCTAAGGTTAGCATCTCCTCATCCCCCCGGGCCGGAAAAACAATGATTACGGGGATCCCTTCCGCCCTTTTTATCTCTTCCACTTCTTGACGATCCATAGTATGGGCTAACAAAAGAGCAAGGGGTGGAAATTTATCTTGCCGCTTGTTTTTTTGGGGGTCAACTATTTCTAACTTCAACATTTGCTCCATAATTCTAAAAGGTATTCTCTGCTTTGGAGTAAGTAGCGCCGATCAGAAGAGAATACTTCCAAAGTGATCGTACCATCATAGCCAAAACTTTTTAATAAAGAGACTATCTCTGGCCAGGCAATGTTTCCTGCTCCCAACGGCAAATGCAAGTCATCACTCTTCCCAAAATTATCCGAAAAATGCACGTGTTTTAAACGGCCATAAAAAGCCTTCAAAAATTCTTCAGTTCGGTTTTTTTCCACAAAAAGATTGGCATGTCCTACATCTAAATGGAAGCCTAATTGCGGGAAAAGGGTAAGGGCTTCTTGAATTTGCTCAACCGTATTAAAAATGCGGTCCATGTTTTCGAGGAGAATTTTAATTCCTAATGACTGACCTATATTAATTACTTCTTCCAGCGTGCTTATATTTTTCTGGAAAATCCCTTGCGCATAATGTGCCGAAGATATTGATTTATCGGGATGAATGGTTACTGTCTCGGCGCCTAAATCAGCCAAAAATTGTATAGCTAAGCGTAATTCCTCGATGGCCGCTAAGCGAAGTCTTTCGTAGGGAGACGCTAAAGGTAAATAATAAGCCGTATGACCAATTATTTCTAACCCGCTTTCCGCCAAAGATTTGCGCACCTCTGCCTTTGGTAATTTGGCAGGATGCGCGGCCGGAGGCTCTAAAGTTAAATCTAAAAAAGCGAAACCATTTTGCCCGGCCCAGGAGATTTCCTCTAAGAGATTAAAGCGGGGATTATTCATCATGCCAATTTTCATAAAACCTTCTCCTGATTTACTCCTTTAAAACTTCTGCGTCTTGGGTCTTTTAATGTAATCCCTCACTGAAGGGTGGGATTATTAGAGGAATTTTTATTTTTGTAAGTGCCCGAGGCAGGCCAGAGGCAGGCATTCATTCAGAATCATGAGGCAGTGGTTTCT